>NZ_CP043420.1:1812309-2114361 GCF_008247605.1 Kushneria phosphatilytica
ACTGATATAGCCCAAATGACGAAACATGAAAGAAACTGATCCCGAAGTGCCCATATTACCTCCCTGCTTGTTGAAGGCATGACGAACTTCGGAGGCAGTTCGGTTGCGGTTATCGGTCATGCATTCGACAAGCATCGCTACACCATCCGGCCCATAGCCTTCGTAGGTCAGCTCTTCCATGTTATCGGTATCGGTATTGCCTGCGCCCCGATCGACTGCACGCTGAATCGCATCCTTGGTCATGTTATTGGCAAGTGCCTTGTCGATGGCAGCTCGTAGACGCGGATTATCGTTGGGTTCGCCCCCCCCCTGCCGCGCTGCCACCGTCAACTCACGGATCAACCGGGTAAATACCTTGCCCTTTTTGGCATCCTGCGCAGCCTTGCGGTGCTTGATATTGGCCCATTTACTATGGCCTGCCATGACATCGCCCCCTGTTGCACAAGGGCGCCGGCAGATATAGATCGGCCGGCGCCCGGTTATCGGCTTTGATACTCGTGAGAGTCGAATCAGGACTGTTCGCTCGCCTTCGAGCGCAGACGGATATGCAACTCGCGAAGTTGCTCGGCGCTGACTTCGCCGGGTGCATCGGTCATCAGATCGGCAGCACTCTGCGTCTTCGGAAAAGCGATAACATCCCGAATCGTACGTCCCCCCGTCATCAGCATGACCAGTCGATCCAGACCAAAGGCCAAACCACCATGCGGCGGTGCGCCATGCGCCAGCGCATCAAGCAGGAAGCCAAACTTTTCACGTGCTTCAGCTTCTCCTATACCCAGCGCCTCGAACACCCCCTGCTGCATGGCACTATCGTGTATACGAATCGAGCCGCCACCCAGTTCAGTACCGTTAAGTACCATGTCATAGGCTCGTGACAGCGCCCCTGCCGGATCGGCCTTGAGCTCATCAGCACTACATGCCGGTGCTGTAAAAGGATGATGAAGTGCTGCAAGGCGCCCATTGTCATCACGCTCGAACATGGGAAAATCAACCACCCAAAGGGGAGCCCAGTCGCGTGTATAGAGCGCCAGATCTTCACCAAGACGCACCCTGAGCGCACCCAGTGCCTCATTGACAATACTGGCTCTGTCAGCACCAAAAAAGATGATATCGCCATCTTCAGCACCCACCCGATCCAGCAGTTCGTCTACCACGCCTTCCATGAACTTGACGATGGGGGACTGCAATCCTTCGAGCCCGGCACTCCGATCGTTAACCTTTATCCAGGCCAGACCGCGTGCGCCGTAGATACCCACGAACCGGGTATACTCATCAATTTCCTTACGAGTAAGACGACTACCACCCGGCACGCGTAGTGCTGCCACACGCCCTTCACTATCATTGGCAGGGCCGGAAAACACCTTGAAATCGACCGAAGCCATCAGATCATCGACATCCACCATCTCCAGCGGAATACGCAGATCAGGCTTATCCGAGCCATAACGCTGCATGGCTTCAGCCCAGCGCATACGAGGAAATTCCGGCAGTGCTACATCAAGTACATCACTGAAAAGCTGACGAATCATGGTTTCAGTAATATCCATGATGTCCTGCTCTTCAACGAAGGAGGCCTCGATATCAATCTGGGTAAATTCCGGTTGTCGATCGGCTCGCAGGTCTTCATCGCGAAAACACTTGGCAATCTGATAATAGCGATCGAAGCCGGACACCATCAGCAACTGCTTGAACAGCTGAGGAGACTGGGGCAGCGCAAAGAACTCACCGGGATGCGTACGACTTGGCACCAGATAATCCCGGGCGCCCTCCGGCGTTGCTCGAGTCAGCACCGGTGTTTCAATATCCAGAAACCCTTGCCCCTCCAGATACGCCCGAACGGCGTGCGTGATTCGGGAACGTAACTGCAAACGTTCGATCATTTCCGGACGGCGCAGATCGATGTAGCGATAGCGCAGTCGCACATCCTCTCCCACCTTGCCATGCTCATCGAGCTGGAATGGCGGCGTCACCGAAGTGTTCAGCACTTCGACATCCAGTGCCAACACCTCAATCAGACCAGTCGACATATGAGAATTGCGCGTTCCCTCGGGGCGCATGCGCACACGGCCCCGAATGCGCAGGACATATTCGTTGCGGGCATTATCCGCCCGGGCAAAGGCTTCGGGCGTATCCGGATCAACTACAACCTGAGCAATGCCCGCCCGATCGCGCATGTCGAGGAAGATGACACCGCCATGATCGCGCCGCCGATGCACCCATCCGCATAACGTGACTTCGTGATCCACGAAGGTGTCGTTCAATTCGCCGCAATAGTGGCTGCGCATCCTGGTTCCCACCAATTTTGTATCCTGATCACACGCCCCGAGGTGACGCGCTGAAGCTGTCTTTGAATCGTCGACGCGACTGTTGGCCTCCCGGCCGAGAAAGATGGGAGGTTACTCCGCGCCGCCCTTTCCAGTACTGCCGCTCGAACCGCCGGAACCACTACTGTCACCTGCAAGGTTGCGACGATTACCGGCCTTGAAGTCGGTCTCATACCACCCCTGCCCTGACAGACGAAAACCCGCTGGAGAGATCAACCGCTCCAGGGTTTCCTTATGGCAGGAGGGACAGGTCGTCAGTGGCGAAGCACTGATCTTCTGGATTTTCTCAAGCCGGGCACCACAGTCCTGACACTGGTATTCGTAAATAGGCATGATCTTCGAATCACACTCTGCTGATAACAAGGACGTAGCAGGTCATCCGACCGCCGGACGCCCACCTGAGCATGACAGCCACTGTTGTCCATGACTGTCTCGATTGATGATGCCACATGCGACATCATCGATAATCGAAGCGCATCATTATAGCGTGGAGCTGCCTGCCGTGAGCAAGTTATGACAACAAGCAGGCTTCGAAAACCCTTGATATACCGCCGGAGGGCTCATGAAAGCCGTCATCCTGGACGCCGATTCATTGGGAGAAGGCGTTGACCTTACGCCTTTGCGTGCTCGAGTCGATCAGTTGGAAGTCTGGCCCTCGACGGCTCCCGAACAGGTCGGCCACCGACTACAGGCAGCGGATATCGCACTGACCAACAAGGTGGTCCTTGATGCAACTACCATCGAAACACTGCCAAGGCTGAAGCTGATCTGTGTGATGGCTACGGGTACTAACAATATTGATACGGAAAGTGCTGTCAGGCATGGCATTGCCGTACGCAATGTAGCAGCATATGGCACCGAAAGTGTTGCCCAGCATGTCATGATGATGATGCTGTCACTCGCCGTTCGGCTGCCCCTGTATCAACAGGATGTAAAACAGGGGCAATGGCAGCAGGCCCCCTTTTTCTGCCTTATGCACCATCCGGTCATGCAGCTTTCATGTCGCCACCTGGTACTGGTTGGTCAGGGAGAGTTGGGGAATCGTGTAGCCGAGCTGGCAAAAGCATTCAATATGAAGGTCTCTTTCGCGGCGCGTCCGGGGAACGAGAAAAACGATAAACGTCCTTCCCTTGCAGAGCTCGCTCCGCAGGCCGACGTTCTCAGTCTGCACTGCCCTTTAACCCCACAAACGACTCATTTGGTGGATAAGCACGTGCTGGGTCAGTTAAAGGACCACACTTTACTGATCAATTGTGCCCGCGGTGGCATCATCGACGAAGTGGCGGCGCTTGAGGCCCTTGAAGCAGGCCGTTTGGGAGGGCTGGGCGTCGATGTCCTGCCCGAGGAGCCCCCTTGTCATGGCCATCCCTTGCTGGAAGCATCCGGCAGGGAGAATCTGAATCTGATCGTCACCCCGCATAATGCCTGGATTACGCTTCAGGCTCGGCAGCGAATCATTGAACTCAGTGCTGACAACATTGATGAATTTGCTGTCGGTATGAAACTTCAATAAAGATAACGGTATAAACCATATACAAGAGACATTATCGACAGCACTGTTCTTTTTGCTTAAGTTGAAATGTACACATCAGTAGCCTTTCCTTGTCAGACTTTTATCAGGGTCCTTATACATCAGTCATGTCCTATTCCATTATTTTTGATACTGACCCCGGCGTTGATGACGCTCAGGCCATCGCTCTATTAATGGCCGATCCGGATATCGAAATCGTGGGTTTAACCACGACCTTCGGTAATGTTCCGGTTGAGGTGGCGACTCGCAATGCTCTGCTGCTCACCGAACTGGCTGGACGAGATGATATCCCTGTAGCACAGGGGGCGGCTGCCCCTCTGGTCAAGCAGCCACATCCTGTTCCTGCGCACATACACGGCAAGGATGGCCTTGGTAATCAAACATTGGCCGAACCTCGGCGGTCTCCTCTGGATGAAGATGCTGCCCGTTTCATCATTAATAAAACCCAGGAAAGACCTGGCGAAATTACACTGGTCTGTGTAGGACCGCTGGGTAATCTCGCCAATGCCCTGCAGCTCGATCCAGATCTACCCGAACGGGTCGCCCGGGTCATTGTCATGGGGGGCAGCATCCACGAAGGTGGCAATGTCACACCGGTGGCAGAAGCCAACATCTTTTCCGATCCTCACGCTGCCTCGCGAGTGCTGAAAGCGCCCTGGCCGCTCACCATGGTAGGTCTGGATGTCACCCACAGGACAGTACTTGCTCCGGATCGCATGGAACGCATTTGCCGTGCCCAGGGCAGACTTGGTGAGGTATTGGCCGCCAGCTATGCTTTCTATCGACAGTTTTACGGCCAGGCCCGTGGTATTGAGGGGTGCTGCCCGCATGACAGTTGTGCGCTGGCATGGCTCAAACAGCCCGAGCTGTTCGAGAGCGTCTCGGGCCATCTGCATGTGGTGACAGAAGGAATAGCAGAAGGTCAGACGCTATTGGCCAGGAAGGAGCGTCAGTATGTAGACCAGCGTTGGCAGAATGAAAGTCAGGCAGAGGTTTGCCTTCAGGTCGATGGTGAATCCGTTGTCGCCTGGATGGAATCACTGCTGACTCGCCAATGATCCCGTAACGGCCGGCGATTCCGGCCGACATGGTCGTAAAACGGGACCATACTATCAGAACCGATGCCTTGCGATGACAGGAAAGAATTCTTCATGACCGATGCTACCCATGCGCGCCCGCCTCTTCCGCCTTCGCAACATGAATGGGCGCTATTTCTCGATTTTGACGGCACTCTTACGGCGCTGGTGGATCACCCGGATAATGTTTCGGTTGATCAGCCCCTGCGCGATCTGCTGCTCCAGCTATCGGATAGCCTGGATGGCGCCCTTGCCATCGTCAGCGGTCGCAGTATCAGCGACCTCGATCGCCACCTGGCGCCGCTGAAACTTGCCTGTGCCGGTCAGCATGGCGCAGAGAGGCGTGATGCTCTCGGACGTTACCAGAATGCCATGGATAGCGGCCCTCTGGAGAGCGTCAGAAAACGGTTGCACGAATTCGCCGATGCTCATCATGGCCTGATGGTAGAGGATAAGGGAGCCAGTCTTGCGGTACATTATCGCGGCGCTCCCGAACTTGCTGATACTGTCGTACGTCACAGCCAATCCATGGTTGATGAACTGGGCAGCGACTTCGAACTCCATCAGGGCAAATGTGTGGTCGAAATCAAATCGTCACGCTGCCACAAGGGGCTGAGTGTTGAAGCGTTCATGCACACCACTCCGTTCAGCGGTCGTCAACCGATATTCATGGGCGACGATGCCACTGATGAAAATGGGTTCGCCAGTGCACAGGCACTTGGCGGTTTCGGCATCAAGGTAGGCGAAGGTGAGACCCGAGCTGATTATCGACTGGCCGGCACTGAACAGGTCCGCCAATGGCTGGAGGAGTGCCTGGCCAGTCTGAGACACTATTAACGTACTGGTACAGTATCGCCATGCGTTATCACAGACAGTGATGATCGATTCCATCATGGACGAGGGAGGAAACTTGAACTCATTGATCGTGGCTTCCAATCGCGTGCCCTCACCCGACCAGGGCAGTGGCAGTCAGGGTGGTCTGGCTGTAGGCGTCATGAACGCCTTGAGCCGCACGGATGGGCTTTGGCTGGGCTGGAATGGCAATACCGAAGAGGCGCCATCGCGCGACATCGACCATTACGACTTCGATGGCGTTCGCTTTGCAACCTTTCCGATGTCTGTCGAGCAACATCGACTGTTCTACATCGGGTATTCCAATGAGGTACTCTGGCCGCTTTTTCACTATCGTCCGGATATGATCGAGTATAACCGTGAAAAGGAACGTGGTTATCTCGAGGTCAATCAGCTCTTCGCGGATAATATCCGCAGTGTGATGGACGAAAGCAGCCGTATCTGGGTTCACGATTATCAGCTCATCGCAGTGGGGCATCTGTTGCGCCAGTCGGGCGTCGAAGCACCGCTCGGTTTTTTCCTGCATACCCCTTTCCCGCCCTGGGACCTGCTGAGAATTCTGCCCGAATACGAAAATCTGCTGCACTATCTGAGTGCCTACGACACCATCGGCTTTCAGACCGATCTTGACCTTTACAATTTCCGCGACTGCATGAAACGCGGTATCGGTGCCGAAATCGAGGAAGATGGCACCATCGTCTTTGATGGGCGTCGCTCTCAAGCGGATGTCTACCCGATATCGATTGATATTGATACCGCCCGCGAGATGGCTGAACAAGGTGAGAATTCACCTACCGGTCAGCGTCTCAAGCGCTCGTTGAATAATCGCCCGCTGATGATCGGTACCGATCGACTGGATTACAGCAAGGGACTCTACAAGCGCTTTCAGGCTTATGAACGTCTCCTCGAACGATTCGAGGAACGGCGAGGCAATGTCATCTATATCCAGATCTCTCCTTCATCGCGTACCGATGTCGAAGAGTATGCGGCTCTACGTACCACCCTGGAGCGGGTTACCGGGCACGTTAATGGTCGCTTCGCGGAATATGACTGGATGCCGCTGCGCTATCTCAATCGTGGATATGATCGTGCTTCCATCATGGGCTTTCTACGTCAAAGCCGGGTGGCTCTGATTACCCCGCTTCGCGATGGCATGAACCTGGTGGCCAAGGAATTCATTGCCGCGCAGGATCCTGAAGATCCCGGGGTGCTGGTGCTTTCACACCTTGCCGGAGCTTCACGTGAACTCGCGGATGGTGCCCTGCTTTGCAATCCTTTCGATATCGACGGGGTCGCTGAAGTCATGGAGCGCGCCCTTTCCATGCCACTGGAAGAGCGTCGTGCCCGTTGGCAAAGCATGATGACGGTACTGCAGAATAACGATATCCACCAATGGAGCGAAAATTTCCTCGCTGCGATGAATCAGAATGCCGAGCAGCGCCGAGAAGATCAGTAGTAGCAAGACACTGATTTGGTTCCTGCTACGATCAGCGGGTCAGAAATCCATTCCATTGCTGTTCATCTGACAGCTCACGGGTCTTCACCTGCGTCACTGTTGCGCTGGGAGGACCCGTTTCAAGCCATTGCAGAACTTCATCCACGGCCTCTGACTCCCCCTGCAATACGATCTTGACGCTATCATCCGCCTGATTTTCGGCATAACCTGTTAACCCGAACTGTCTTGTCTGATATGCAGTAGACTGCCGAAAGCCGACGCCCTGTACTCGGCCTTCTACCCGCACTTCAACCGTGCGTTGAGTCATATCTGCCTCCTTTTGTGAAGCAAGCTGAATTTCATCCTTCAAGAAAATCCCGTGGCAGTTTCTGCAACTGACGCCATAACCGCTCGACCCCGGGCTTATGTACCAGAGCGCAGCGGTAAAGACGTATTTCCAGAGGAATATCCCAGCGCGACTCACCTGCTCGCACAAGATGTCCCTCCTTTAATTCCTGACGAATGCAGAAATCCGGAATCCAAGCCACACCAACACCCTGCAGGGCCATGCCCTTGAGACCTTCCGCCATGGCGGTTTCATACACCGTTCGCAGTCTCATACGCAGCGGGTCATGTCGTAACAGCATGCGCACGCTACGTCCCAGAAGCGCTCCCTGAGTGTAGGCCAGCAAGGGGATATCGCCTTCATGTGCGAGATTGTACTTCGGGCTGCCATCCCGCCCGGGTACGCTCACCGGCAACAGGCTGATCTGGCCTATGGAAAAGGAAGGAAAAACATCACTGTCGAGCTGCATGGTGGCATAGGGATCATGATAGGCCAGCATCAGATCACAATTGCCTTCACGCAGTAAATGAATGGCATCCCCGACATTCATTGCCAGCAGACGTGTAGGCAACTCCCCAACGCCTTTCTGCAAACGTGATATCCATCTTGGAAAAAACGCCAGTGCCAAAGAGTGTGCCGCGGCAATGTCGAGCGCTTCGTTGGCCATTCCAAGCCCTCGTAGATGCCCCAGACATTCGTTGAGCTGTTCCACAAGATGACGCGCGGTGACCAGAAACAGCTGACCTTCCGGAGTCAGGCTCACGGGCGTGGTCGAACGATCAACCAATGTCGCCCCTACTGCCTCTTCCAGTGCTCGAATGCGCCGACTGAAGGCAGGTTGCGTCACATGACGCTGACGCGCCGCGGCGGAAAAACTGCGTGTGCCATTGAGCGCCACGAAGTCCTCCAGCCATTTGGTTTCCAGATTCAAGACGGTTCCTCTTTGCTCCGGCGCGGGTGCCTGTTACTGGACCGGTGCCGCAAGATAAGCCGCACGAGCAGCCAGCTTGTGCCATAACGGACGTCCTGTGATCTCTTCAAGCGCCACCAGTCTGCAACGTTCAAGATCCGCCAGCAGCATGGCTTCGACTTCACTCGCAAACAATTGATCCGCCAGGTAAGCGGTCACCTCGAAATTGAGGCGGAACGAGCGATTATCGAGATTAACGGTGCCTACCGCCGCTGTATGAGCATCGACCAGAAAGACCTTCTGATGCAGGAAACCGGGCTGGTAACGATAAATCTGCACACCGGCACGAATCATGTCGCCCAGAAAGGAGAATGCCGAAAGAAATACCAGTAGATGATCAGGGCGTTCGGGAATGATGACCTTGACATCGACACCACGCAATGCCGCCAGTTTGAGCGCATCCTGCACCCCCTGATCGGGTACAAAATAGGGGCTGGTAATCCAGATACGCTTTTGTGCGCCATGAATAACATGCTGCATCAGCAGACTGGCCGTCTCCTGCCGATCGGCCGGGCCGGAAGGCACTATGACCGCATGTTGATCGGCCTCAAGTGAATCCGGTTGCCATCGCAGATTCAGAATATCCCCTGTTGCCCAGTGCCAATCTTCCCAGAAGGCTTCCTGGAGACCCAACACACTGGGCCCCAGCAATTTCAAATGCGTATCACGCCATTCACCATAACGCTCACTACCTTCGCGGTATTCATCCGCCACATTCAAGCCACCGATCCAGCCCTCGCGGCCATCCACGACTACTATCTTGCGATGATTGCGGAAATTGACCTGAAAACGATGTCGCCAGCCTCGTGAAGAACCAAAGTGATGGACTTCAACACCGGCTTCACGCAGTTCATCCAGGTAAGGATCAGGCAGTTTGCGACTACCGATTTCGTCGAAAAGAAAGCAAACCCTTACGCCTCTTTCGGCGCACCGGATCATGTGACGCTTGAATTCCCCACCCAGGCGATCATCGCGGACGATGAAAAACTGCACCAGCACATACTCACGTGCATTTTCCAGACCCGCAAAGATACTTTCGAACGTTGCCTGCCCATCGATCAACAATTGTGCCTGATTCCCACGAGTCATGGGCATCATGGCCAGACGTTCGACTGCACGCACCCTGGCGGCGGCTTCCTGGGGCACCGTAGCCCATGGGTCCACGCGCCGGCGATAGGGGATCAAGGCCCGGCGCAGTGTGGTATCACGCTCCTCTCGCGCCGAGACATATCCATAGAAACGGGGTCGCCCGAATATCCAGAAAGCAGGGATCGCAAGATAGGGAAAGGTGACCAGTGAAATGATCCAGGCGACAGCCCCCTGAGAAGTTCGACTGGACATCAGCGCCATCAGGCCGGACAACGCACCAAGCAGATGCAGCAGGACAATGAAGATACCACCCAATAATGCTGTCACTGCTTACCCGCCTCTGCCATGGCCATTGGAAATCCTGTCACGAATGCGCGCAGCATACCCTAACAGCCGGACTGGCATCGACTGCTTCTCTGGCTCTTCAGGTCGGTACAGGCTGGCAACTCGGGCATCGGTACAGGCGCCGCGATGCAACACTCTGTCGAACAATGGGTGTCCCACAGGCGAAACAGGGCGCCTGCTCGCGATTGAAGACAGCATGGCGCCATCGACAACGCGGCCAGCCTTGATCAATCAGGGGCTGACGCCATTGCGCATCGTTGGTCACACCCGCCAGCCGATAGGCACGCTGGATGAGCGTCAGCGTCCATGCCGCGAGCCCCTGACGCTGCTCAACTGACAGGTCACAGGGGCGCCACTCGGGAGCCAGGGCTGAAAAAAACAGTATTTCCGAGCGCAGATAGTTACCAACTCCGGCGAGGAAGCCCTGATCCAGCAACAGAGAGCCCAGCCTGCGACGAGCAAAGTGGAGGGCTTCCAGACGATCCACCACGTCTTGCTCGGTCACGGTATGTGTCAGGGGGTCCGGTCCCAGACGCGAAAGGAACGGATGCTGATCCAGCGTTCCAACCGACCAGAGGGAGACATCCGATGCACTGAACAGCCATGCAGAGTGAGATGACGTGGTCAGCCGTACTCGTGGTGAGCGTCGGGTTGTCGGATGACGCTCACGTCGCATGATGCGCCATACCCCATAAAGCTGATTGTGAGAATACAGCACGCTCTCATCATCAAAACGGATCAGCAGCGCCTTGCCCCAGCTATCCACCGATACCACTGTTCGACCGATCAGACTTTGTTCGAACGGGCGCAGAGACTCAAAAGCCAGCCATACAGAGTCGATTTGCCGACCCTTTAGTACCCGACCCAGCCGGTCAGCCGTGCGCCGGATTTCAGGTCCTTCGGGCATGACCGCTCCATCTCCGTTTCAACGACCCTAGCAAGATTACTTGAGCTCGATCAGGCGAGCATTAAGCGTCTGCATTTCGTCACGCAGTTGTGCTGCCGTTTCGAACTCCAGATTCTTCGCCGCTTCGTGCATTTCATCTTCGAGGCGCCTGATCTCGCGATTGACATCATCAAGTGTCATATTGCGCAGCTGCTCAGCGTCATAGCGCGTCCCCTGCTCAGCGGTCTGACGCTCACTCTTGCGCTTGCCACGACGGGTACCGGGGGCCTTGGAGGCTTCCATGATATCTGCCACGTTCTTGGTAATGGTCCGCGGCGTAATGCCATGCTCCTCATTAAAGGCAATCTGTTTGGCACGACGGCGCTCGGTCTCGTCCATGGCACGGCGCATGGAATCGGTAATGCGATCGGCGTAGAGCATGGCCTTGCCATTGGCATTACGCGCCGCACGCCCGATGGTCTGGATCAGTGAACGTTCAGCGCGCAGGAAACCTTCCTTGTCAGCATCCAGAATCGCGACCAGCGAGACTTCGGGAATATCCAGCCCCTCACGCAGCAGGTTAATGCCCACCAGCACATCAAACTTGCCCAGACGCAGATCGCGAATAATTTCGACACGCTCCACGGTATCGATATCGGAGTGCAGGTAACGGACCCGAATATCATGCTCATCGAGATACTCGGTCAGATCCTCGGCCATGCGTTTGGTTAACGTGGTGACCAGCACACGCTCACCCACGCTAACGCGCTTTTGCACTTCCGAAAGCAGGTCATCCACCTGAGTGGTCGCTGGTCGAACCTCGACTTCGGGGTCCAGCAAGCCGGTGGGGCGCACCACCTGTTCGACCACCTGGCCGGCATGCTTCTCCTCATAAGGTCCGGGTGTAGCGGAGACAAAAATCGTCTGAGGCAGGATCAGCTCCCACTCTTCAAACTTCATTGGACGGTTATCCAGTGCTGATGGCAAACGGAACCCGTATTCAACCAGGGTCTCCTTGCGCGACCGGTCTCCCTTGTACATGCCCCCAACCTGCGGAACGCTGACATGCGATTCGTCAATAAAGACCAGTGCATCGTCAGGCAGATAATCGAAGAAGGTCGGGGGTGCCTGACCGGGGGCACGACCCGAGAGATACCGCGAATAATTCTCGATACCGTTGCAGTATCCCAGCTCCAGCATCATCTCGATATCATAGAGCGTACGCTGCTCAAGACGCTGAGCTTCAACCAGCCTTTCATGGTGACGCAGCCACTCGAGCCGTTCGGTCAACTCGCCCTTGATCGACTCTACAGCCTCGAGAATGGTATCGCGTGGCGTGACATAGTGCGTCTTGGGGTAGATGGTCATACGCGGTACCTTGCCGCGGATCTCACCGGTCAATGGATCGAACAGGCTGATCGATTCGATCTCCTCATCGAACAGTTCGACCCGCACTGCCTCCTCTTCGGCATCGGCCGGAAAGATATCAATCACGTCACCGCGCACACGGTAGGTACCCCGCCGGAAGTCGGTATCGTTGCGGGTATACTGCAGCTCCGCCAGCCGACGCAGGAAGGCTCGCTGATCGATCAGTTCGCCACGATTGAAGTGCAACCGCATCTTCAGATACTGATCGGGATCACCCAGTCCATAGATGGCCGACACCGATACCACGATCAGCGCATCACGTCGCTCCAGCAGTGCCTTGGTCGCCGACAGACGCATCTGCTCGATATGATCGTTGATCGAGGCATCCTTCTCGATGAAAGTATCCGAGGAAGGCACATAAGCCTCAGGCTGGTAGTAATCGTAGTAGGAGACAAAATACTCGACGGCGTTTTCCGGAAAGAACGCCTTGAACTCACCATAGAGCTGGGCTGCCAGGGTTTTATTGGGCGCCATTACAATGGTGGGTCGCTGCAGCTGTTCCACCACATTGGCCATGGTGAATGTCTTCCCCGAGCCGGTCACCCCCAACAGGGTCTGATGGGCCAGACCGGACTCCACCCCACGCACCAGCCCATCAATCGCGGCAGGTTGGTCGCCAGCCGGCTTGTAATCCGAAGCAATGCGAAACTCTCTGGCCATGCAAGCCCTCCGCTATCGCCGTCCGGTTGGCTGCCCATCAACGATGGACCTACCGTAACGGGTATCAATGTGGACTGAATGCGGGCGCAGGCGTCAATTGCAAGCCCTGACGAGCTGCAATCTGCCTGCCGAATATCAGCTCAGGTGTGTTTCGGTGTTGATTTCGATGCTGGCCCCGGTCATGAGCTTGTGAATGGGGCACTGGTCGGCAATTTCATGCAGTCGCTCACGCGCCTGGGCGCTAAGCTCACCAATCAGTGCAATCGAAACATCCAGCCGATAATGCCCTTCCCGTTCACGTGAGGCGTCGCGCGTTACACGAACACTGACGCCATTCAACGGCATTTCCTTGCGCCGGGCATACATCATGACGGTGAGTGCCTTGCAGCTGCCCAGAGACATATCAAAGTAGTCATGAGGATCCGGAACGCCGCCTTCTCCGCCAGCGTTGGCGGAAACATCCGCATAAAGGTCATTGATGTCATCCAGCGTAATGCGCTGTCGCAGCGCGCCCTCACGTTCTGTTTCAATCAGAATGCTCATGCCGCTCTCCCATTGGACCACCCCTTATCTGTACCCCGGTCATGCACCGAGCCTGCCGATCAATTGCGGCGCACCCGGAATCCGGCCTTTTCCACTGCAGCGATCAGCTTGTCCATTCGCGCCGATCCATCTATCTCCGCCCATTCCCGGGCAACTTCGACGCTATCGACCCCATCCACTCCCATCAGGGCAGTCGTCACCCGATTGACATCCTCTACACTGGTCAAGCCTTCAAGGGTCAGAGATCGTGAGCCTGCCATCAGTTTTTCCTCAACGCTTATGATATGCCATGAGTCTGGCAGACGGTTGCAAAGGCCTGCCATAGCCCAAATCATACCAGGTTAGCAAAACGGCACTGGCCACGCACTCGACGCCTTCCACAAGGAGAGTCGAACACTGGAGACACTCATGAGCGCACTCTCTCCCACTCTTCCCGAAAGCTGGCAATCCCATCTGCGTGAAGTCGGTGGGCAGATCGATGACAGCCAGCGCTGGCAATTCAAAGCTTCTACAGAAAACCGCTGTCGGCTCACGCCCCTGTCACACCTGAGTGTGATTGAAATTGCCGGCCCCGATACCGCGCGATTCCTACAGGGGCAAACCAGCGCACAGGTAGATCTTGCCAATGGCGATATTGCACCGCCTACAGCGTTCTGTACGCCCAAGGGACGAATGATTGCCAACGCCCAGATTGTCAGAATCGAAACAGATCGCTACTGGCTGCTACTGAACAGCAGCGTCGCAGAGGCATTACGTCTTCATCTGGCCAAATTCGCCGTGTTCTACAAGACCGATCTGAATCACCGCAACGATTTGGTCACCATGGGCGTCAGCGGCGAGGCGGCAGAATCGACGCTTTCCGACTGCAGTATCAAAACGCCCCGGGACGAATGGTTCATGGCCCGAACCGATACTACCGTTGTCCTGCGTCATCCCCATCCACAACCCCGGTTTGTGCTGATTGATACCGCTGAGCCAATGATCGAACACTGGCAGACACTGAACACGCAGGGTGCCACCCCGACCTCCGAACGCTTCTGGCAACTGCTCGATATTCAGGCGGGACTGGTATGGGTCGACGAGAGCACACGCGAAAACTGGCTGCCACAGATGATCAACTGGGAAGCACTGGCCGGTATCAGTTTCAAAAAGGGCTGCTATACCGGCCAGGAAGTCGTGGCACGTGCGCACTTTCGCGGGCAGGTTAAAAAGCGCCTGATGCGTCTGACGATCAACGGCAATAGCCATCCGGAGATTGGCGCTATAGTCCGGGACGATAATGACAAACGCATGGGTGAAGTCGTCAGTCTTGCGCCTTCCAACGAGGGCAGTGAGCTGCTGGCAGTGCTCAACGTACGCGAAGAGATGCCTTCGATGACCGTTGATGGACAGCCTGTTACTCTTCAGCCGCTGCCCTATATCGTCGAACGTCGCGATCCGGAATCACTGGCCAGCTGAATCAGTCTGTCAGTCCAAAAAGTCGAGCCGCATTGGCGCTGGTGGTTGCCGCCAGCGCCTCTCGATCAACGCCACGCAACCGGCTGACCTCATTGATGACGCTTTTCATGCATGCCGGTTCGTTGCGCCCCTTCACGCCCTGTGGTGCCATATCCGGTGCATCGGTTTCCAGCACGAAGGTTTCTTCTGGCAGTTCGGCCACGATCCGCTTGAGCTTCTGCGCCCGATCATGGGTAACGGCGCCGCCAATGCCCAGCAGGTAACCGAGCTCAATGAAACGCCGCGCCTGCTGCTGACTGCCGCTGAAGGCATGAATCAACCCTCGTGCCGGCAGGGCCAGCTGTTTCAGACGCTTGCCTACTTCATCATTGAGATGCACGCAATGTACCACTACCGGTAGCTGCATGTGTCTGGCCAGTTTCAACTGAGCGTCAAACAACCGCCACTGCCGTGGCAGATCATCAAGTCGGGCATCCACCCCGCACTCACCCAGTCCCACGACCGGCTGATTCATCAGAGCATGTTCCAACGCCACAAGATCCCCTTCATCCTCATGCTCATCCAGAAAAAAGGGATGAAGACCGAGACAGGTGGCTACACCGGTAAAGCGATTCAATGCCATCACCGCTTCAAAGCGTGACCGACGGGTCCCCGGCACAATGAAGCGCTGAATATCTTCGGCCCGAGCGCGCTCAAGCACAGCCTCCCGGTCGGACTCGAAATCCTCGAAATCCAAGTGGCAATGCGCATCCGTGAAACGGCTCATGAGAGGATTGTTACGAAGCCGGCTCAGCCGACTCTTCCAATTGAGAGGTGCAGGCAGGGCAGCGTGTGGCAGCCACCGGAATCTTGCTGACACAATAGGGGCAGCTTTTGGTGGTAGGCGCCTCCGGTGCCTGAGCTTCTGCATGATGCAGATTTTTCAGGCGATTGATGCTACGCACCAATAAAAACGCAACAAAGGCAACAATCACGAAAGTGATGGCAGCGTTGATAAACAGGCCATAGTTGACGGTTACCGCACCCGCAGCCTGCGCATCAGCCAGAGTAGTGTAAGGCCCTGCCGTCGCCCCTTCACGCACCACCAGAAATAGATTGGCAAAGTTCATCCCACCAGTGATCAAACCGATCAGAGGAGAAAAGATATCCTTGACCAGACTGCTGACAATGGCAGTAAAAGCAGTCCCCACCACGATACCCACCGCCATATCGACGACATTGCCGCGTACCGCGAAATCGCGAAACTCCTTCAGAAAACCTGACCGGCCCATCAAGGCAACCTCCCGAGGTTGAAAACAGCATGGTGACCCGAGCAACAACGTCCCGTACCCGGGTTCATCCTGACCTGGCCATTCAACAAAGTCAGCAAATCCAGACAAGCAGAAAAATCATCTCAGTGTTCCCGGGTGGCGCTGAAGCTCAGATCCGGCCAACGTTCCTCGGTCAGCTGCAAATTGACCCGTGTCGGCGCCAGATAGGTCAGATAGCCACCGCCATCGAGCGCCAGATTCTCGCTGACACGATTGCGAAACTCATCGATCTTGCGTTCATCACCATGAATCCAACGAGCGT
The DNA here is from genome assembly GCF_008247605.1 of Kushneria phosphatilytica. Lineage (NCBI taxonomy): Bacteria > Pseudomonadati > Pseudomonadota > Gammaproteobacteria > Oceanospirillales > Halomonadaceae > Kushneria > Kushneria phosphatilytica. The sequence goes on from NZ_CP043420.1 coordinate 1,828,822, forward strand.
TCTGCACATTGACGGGCTCATAGATACAATCAACCTTGTACTCATCACGCAGACGATGGGCAACTACATCGAACTGCAGCATCCCCACCGCTCCCACGATCAGATCGTTGTTATTCAGTGGCATGAACACCTGGGTAGCCCCTTCTTCGGAGAGCTGCTGGAGACCCTTTTGCAACTGCTTGGTCTTGAGTGGGTCTTTCAATCTTACCCGTCGAAACAGTTCAGGCGCGAAGTGGGGGATCCCGGTAAAGCGCATGCTTTCGCCACTGGTAAAAGTGTCGCCAATCTGAATCGTGCCGTGGTTATGCAGACCAATGATATCGCCCGGCCACGCCTCCTCGACATGAGAGCGATCGGCCGCCATGAAGGTCAGGGCATCCGCTACCTTGACGTCCTTGCCGATCCGTACATGGCGCATGCGCATGTTGCGCTCGTAACGCCCCGAGCAGACCCGTAGAAAGGCAATCCGGTCGCGATGGCGTGGATCCATATTGGCCTGAATCTTGAAGACGAAACCGGTAAAGCGTTCATCGTCGGATGATACCTGACGCGTATCGGTCTCCCGAGTGCCAGGCGCAGGTGCATACTCGACAAAGCCATCCAGCATTTCGCGGACACCAAAGTTACCCATGGCGGTACCGAAATAGACCGGTGTCAATTCACCTCGCCGGTACGCTTCCAGATCAAACTCATGGGAAGCGCCACGAACCAGTTCGACTTCTTCACGCAGTTCACTGGCCTGGCTTTCGCCCAGGGCCTGATCGACCTCGGGATTATTGAGGCCATCGATACGCACATCTTCCGGGATACGATTACCCTGCCCCTGCTGATAAAGGTGTACCGTGTCATGCAGCAGATGGTAGACACCACGAAAGTGGCGGCCCATGCCGATCGGCCAGGTCATGGGCGCACAGGCAATGTTGAGCACGGTCTCGATCTCATCCATAACCTCGATCGGATCCCGGGTATCGCGATCCATCTTGTTGATGAAAGTCAGTATCGGTGTGGTACGCAGTCGGCAGACTTCCATCAGCTTGATAGTGCGATCCTCTACCCCTTTCGAGCCGTCAACCACCATCAGGGCCGAATCGACCGCGGTCAGTGTGCGATAGGTATCTTCGGAGAAATCCTCGTGCCCGGGGGTATCAAGCAGATTGACCATGCGCCCCTTGTAAGGGAACTGCATCACGGAAGTCGTCACGGAGATACCGCGCTCCTGCTCCATCTTCATCCAGTCGGAGGTGGTGTGACGATCATCACGTTTACTTTTAACGGCACCGGCCACCTGAATGGCATTGCCAAACAGCAGCATCTTTTCGGTAATGGTCGTCTTGCCGGCATCGGGGTGACTGATGATGGCGAAAGTCCGCCGGCTGGCGGCAGCGTGCGAAATGGCGTTGTCTGTCATACGGCCTGTCAGTCTGGATATGGCGTCGTACGCCGTGCGGGTCGAGCGCAAATGACGCGCTGAATGTCGAACATCATAACCGGTCGCCGGGGGTACAGGCGAATAAGGTGGTCAATGGGTGCGGCAAAATGTCATTACGTAGTAAAATTACTTCATTTAGCCTTTAGTCGTAGATATACTGTGATTGCAGATTCGGGAAACGACCGGAATCAGCCAGTCAAATATTTCGGGGAGGTTGCCATGAGTATCAATCAGCGAGGTGGTCACGACGTCATGCTACGCGAGGATGCTGCCATGCGCCGTCGTCGGAAACAGGATCAGCAGAATCGTGTTCATGCTCTCCAAACGCTCAAGTGCTCGCTGGCCCTGATGCCACAGCCTTTGGAAACCGGACGTCTGCAGCATAACGATCTGATCGCGCACTGATTCGCCCCTTCCGAAAAGGCGCAGCCCAGGCGCTTTTTGATAGTAAACTTACATTTTTTCAGACATCCAAACCCTCGCTCTTTCGGCGAGGGTTTATACGTTGGCGTATCGGACTCCATTCATCACGCCACGTGCGCTAACATGGCGTGCAGATCGCCAGCATCACAACGGCCGAGCGGATAACCATGCCACAGTCGCTACCCCTCTCCCTGCCGCTGACGCCTCCCAGCCGCAACCTGATTCGCTTGACCATTGCCCGGGGCATCACCTGGACGGGTTTTCTCGGTGCTGTCATTTTCGGTATCGAAGTACTGGGCTTTCAGCTTCATGTGCTGCCGATCATTGGCATCATAGTCGCCATGGGGCTTTTCAATATCGCAACCTGGTGGCGCCTGGGCCGGCCTCGTGCCGTAACCGATATCGAATACCTGGCACACCTTCTGGTCGACATTACCGGACTGACGGTTGTTTTCCATTTCACTGGTGGTGCAACCAATCCGGCCATCACCTACTACCTGCTACCCGTTTCCATCGCGGCGGCAACTCTGCCCTGGCGCCATACCTGGATTACGGCTGCAGCCGCCATGGCAGCCTATACTTTACTGATGGTGTTCTTTGAACCCATTCCGGAGCTGAGTCGCCCTGTACCGGGCACCAACGTCAGTCTTCGTGTACTCGGCATGTGGCTCAATTTTGCGCTCTGCGCAGGTCTGATTACCTGGCTGGCCTACAAGATGGCGCAATCGGTACGTCAGCGTGATCGGGCACTCTCGCGAACTCGTGAATCGGCCCTGCGCAGCGAACAGATCCTCGCGGTTGCCAGTCAGGCAGCTGGTACCGCGCATGAGTTGGGCACGCCACTTTCCACCATGGCGGTACTACTGTCCGAGATGCGGGAAGAAGCTGAAAGCAGCCATATGCGCGAAGACATTGACCTCCTGAGGCAACAGGTTGATACCTGCAAGGGCCATCTCAGAAGACTGGCCGCCAGCGCAGAGCGCCGACAGAGCGATCCGCCCGAACCGAAAGAGGCCAGACAGTGGCTTGGCGATGTTCTCGAAAGATGGCTCGTGATGCGTCCCGATGTCAGTTATCAGATGACTGTCTCGGGAGAGAATGAAGGGTGGCTACTCACGGATATCTCGCTTGACCAGGCAGTGATGAACCTTTTCAACAACGCTGCCGATGCCAATCCCGAGAACATCGAGATCACCCTTCAGCGTACGCGGGATGTCATCATCATTGATATCCGCGACCATGGTGCCGGCGTACCAATCGAAATCGCCGATCAGCTGGGAGACACCTTCATCTCAAGCAAATCCAAGGGTATGGGCATCGGGCTCTTTCTGACGCATGCTACCGTCAATCGGTTCGGTGGGAGTGTTACGCTCTATAATCATGAAGACGGCGGCACATTGACCGAAGTCAGCCTGCCCCGGACCGAGCGTCGCCCCCTTGAAACCTGATATCACCAAGGTGAGCCAAAGGATGACAGCCCATCAATCCACCTTTTTGATCGTCGATGATGACGAGTTTTTCTGCCGCGTGCTCGAGCGTGCCCTGACACGACGCGAATTCGATGTTCGAGTCGCCTACACGACCGAGCAGGCTTTACAGCTGGCCCGCGAAGCACCACCGGAATATGCCACCATCGACCTGAAGCTCAGTGAAAGCTCCGGATTAAAGCTGTTACCGGAACTGCTGGCCATCAGCCCGGGTTGCCGTGCCATCATCCTGACCGGTTACTCAAGCATCAGCACTGCTGTTGAAGCCATCAAACTCGGCGCCGTCAATTACCTCTGCAAGCCAGTCGACGCACCGGATGTACTGCATGCTCTTGATGCTGAAGAAGGCAATCCTGATGCCGAAATTCCCGACAATCCCCCTTCGGTCAATCGGCTGACCTGGGAACATATCCAGAAAGTACTGCACGAGCACGACGGCAACATTTCCGCCACGGCACGCAGTCTTGGCATGCACCGACGTACACTGCAACGCAAGCTGCAAAAACGGCCGGTCAAGCGCTGAGCATTATTGTATCCCGATTATCGCTGCAGGAGAGTTTCATGGATCTCGAGGCTCGACTCGAAAAGGCCGTCACCATTGCTCGCGAAGCCGGCAAACGCATTCAGAAGGCCCGTGAGCAAGCCAGCTTTGGCCGCGATTACAAACACGGCAATGAACTGGTCACCGATGCCGATATTGCTACTGATCAGTATATCAGCGACCAGCTGGAGCAACTCTTTCCCGGCGAACCCAGGCTGACCGAAGAACTTTCTCCCGGCAGGGAGAGCCTGACGGATGAAGGGCCGCTATGGGTGGTCGACCCCATCGATGGTACTGTCAATTTTGCTCATGGCCATGTCCATGTTGCAGTTTCGATTGCCTGGGTCGAAGACGGTCACATTCGTATCGGCGTCGTCCATGCTCCCTTCATGAACGAGACCTTTACTGCGATACGTGGCCAGGGCGCCTGGCTCAACGGCACCGCGATACAGTGCAGTGATACCCGGAAACTGCCTGAAGCCCTGGTAGCCACCGGATTTCCCTATGATCGTGATGCACGAACACCACTGGTGCGGCGACTGCATGCCGTCCTGCTCAACTGTCGCGACATACGACGCAATGGCGCCGCCGCTCTTGATCTCTGCCATGTCGGGTGTGGTCGACTGGATGCCTACTATGAAAGCTCCTCCCCCTGGGATTTTGCAGCTGGCCGACTGGTGGCCGCAGAAGCCGGAGCACGAATCAGCAATGTCTATCCCTGCCCCGATGGCATCCCACTGGAACTCTACGGCGAGAACCTGGTAGCAGCAGCCCCGGCACTACATGACCCACTGCGTCAACTGATTGAACGCGCCGATAATGGCCGTGTCGAGGAGTAACGGTTCCCTCCTCCTGCGTCTGTCACGGGAGTGACGGACACAGCGGCTTCCGGTTGATCCAAGTCGAGGAGAGCACTCATGCCCTTTCTGCTGGAGGCCGCCATATTACTGGGATCGGCGGTCATCGCCGTACCCCTGTTCCAACGAATGGGATTGGGCTCGATCCTCGGTTATCTCTTTGTCGGTGTTCTGCTTGGGCCCTCTCTGTTCGGTGTCATCGCCGAACCGGAAGCCGTAATGCATCTGGCCGAAATTGGCGTGGTTATGCTGCTGTTCGTCATCGGTCTGGAGCTGGAGCCAAAACGCCTCTGGTCATTACGCAAGCGCCTGTTCGGATTTGGCGGAATGCAACTGGCACTATGTGGCATGTTGCTGACCCCGCTGGGCTGGCTGCTGGGCCTCGAGACCAGCGATGCCATATTGCTGGGCCTTATTCTGGCCCTGTCTTCCACCGCTTTCGCCCTACAGGTCCTGACCGAGCATCAGCACCTGGCAACGCCACATGGCCAATTGGCCTTCGCCATTCTCCTGTTTCAGGATCTGGCCGTTATCCCCCTGCTGGCACTACTACCGGTGTTCGCTGGTGGCTTCGATGCCTCACCCGGTAACCCATGGCTGGTGGTAGGACGCGGTATCGGCATGGTCATGCTGGTCATCCTGGTAGGCCGCGTGGTATTTCCCAGAGTTCTCAAACTGGTTGCCCGCAGTGAGCTGCGCGAGGTTTTCACCGCGGCCGCGCTTCTGCTGGTGTTGGGCACCGCACTGATCATGGAGCAGGCAGGGCTGTCGATGGCGCTGGGCGCTTTCCTGGCGGGCGTACTATTGGCAGATACCCCCTGGCGACACGAGCTGGAAGCCAATATCGAGCCGTTCAAGGGCATCCTGCTGGGGCTGTTCTTCATTGGCGTTGGCATGTCGGTCGATTTATCACTGGTTGGGCATCAGTTACCTGCCATTATCGGCCTGACCCTGGCGCTGCTGTTGGCCAAGTTCCTGGTACTGACGCTGATCGGCTTACTGGCCCGCCTCCCCAAACAGGCCCTGCCACAGCTGGCCACCATTATTGCTCAGGGCGGCGAATTCGACTTCGTGCTGCTGGCAGCCGCTGTCAGTGCCGGTGTTTTCGATCAGCGTATCGCCAGTCTCTGTGTTGCTGCCGTCACACTTTCCATGGCCGTCACTCCCCTGCTTTACCAGCTGGGTGGCCGCCTTGGGGCGCAACTCCGGGAATCCCGCCCCTGGGACAGCGACTTCGGCGACCATACGCCTCCGGTATTGATTGCCGGCCTGGGGCGTTTCGGACAAATCGTGGCTCGTATGCTCAGCACCCAGAATATCGCCTTCACCGCACTTGATCCCAATATTGCTCAGGTCGAATTCATTCGCCGCTTCGGATCACGCATCTACTACGCTGACGCCACACGCCTGGAGCTGTTGCATGCAGCTGGCGCCAGTGAGGCTCGAGTGCTGGTGATTGCCGTGGACGACAGTGAAGCTGCGCTGACCATTGCCCGACTGGCACGCGCTCACTTTCCCCAACTGCAGGTCTACGCTCGTGCTCGCAATCGACACCACGCATGGCAATTAATGGAGCTGGGCGTTGAACATGTGGTCAGGGAGACTTTTGCCGCCAGCCTTGAAATGTGTGATGAGTTGCTGCGAGGCATGGGCTATCCCGGATCGACAGCCGGTGAGGCCGTCAGGACATTTCGCGAATTCGATACCGAGCTGTTCCACCACTCCTATCAGCACCGGGATGACAATCAGGCGTTATTGCACAGTGACCGGGCGGCCATGGCGGAACTCCAGGCACTGTTTCAGCATGAACGGCATGAACAACGCCATAACGATACTGATACCGACGATTCCGCCAATGACAGGCAGTCTTCATCCACCTGAGCGACTCGAGTGATCGCTCATCGGACCAGCAGGAGAAGCAGGCATGGCACAGGCTGACCCTATTGCCATCATCGAACAGCTTGCGCTTACCCCAAGCGGCCGTCCGCAACCTCTCAGTGGCGGAGATATCGGCGATCTCTGGCGAGTCGATACCGATCAGGGCGCCGTTGTGGTCAAGCAGGCGACGGCCTATGCCATTCAGGCTGAAGCCGATGGCCTGCAGGCGCTGCGCGACGCGAATACCCCTCTGATCATTCCGGAGCTGCTGGGGGTCTTCGACGATGTACTGGTCATGGAATATCTGACACCCACACGTGGCACGCCGCAAAGCGCCACCCAGCTGGGCGAAGGGTTACGCCAATTGCACGCCAATACTGCCGATGAACATGGCTGGCAGGTTGATAACGCTGCTGGCAATACCCGCCAGATCAATACGCGTTACCGCGATGGACGGGTATTCCAGCGAGAGTGTCGTTTGCTGCCGCTGGGACGCGCGTGCCGCGACCAGGGGGGGCTGGACGGCACCAGCTTCGATCGACTTGAACGTCTGGCCCATGAGCTGGAGAACTGGCTCCCTGACGCCCCCGCCAGCCTGTTACATGGCGATCTGTGGCTGGGCAACGTTCATTTTTGTGATCGCGGTGCAGCTCTCATAGATCCGGCCGTCTATCGCCATTATCCGGATGTCGATATCGCCGCACTGGAACTGTTTGGCAAACCACCACAGGAAACCTTCGAAGCCTACTGGGATGGTGCTCCACCTGAAAACTGGCCAATGCGGCGGACCCTCTTTCAGCTCTATCCACTACTCAATCATCTGCTGATGTTTGGCGGCGGCTATCGTAGCGCTGTAACGCGCGCCATCGATCAGCTGCTACAACCCTGAACTCAGGCTGACTCCAGCTCGAGCTCAAGCTGATGAGGCTCGTAACGGGGATCAAGATCGACATAGTGCGAACTTTCTACCGGAGCCGTGGGCACCCACGGCTCCTGTGCAATTTCCGGTTGCCAGCTGCGTCGCCCTCTCAGACGCGTCATCACAAACAGCGCCAGCACCAGTGAGGCGCCTCCCAGGAAGAGCCATAATCCCCCCGGGCCGAAAAACTCCATCGACAGGGAAGCACTGTAGGGCCCGATGATCGAGCCAATGCCGTACCAGATCAATAACTTGCCGTTGGCCTGAATGGTCTCCTCCGGCTCCAGCCAATCATTGGTATGCGCCAGACTCATTGAATAGAGCGTATGGAGCATGGCCGTATGCAGACAGGCTGCAATCAACAGGATCAGGTAATCAAAACGAGCCACCACGGAGATCACGGCACCTGATGTTGTCATGACGATGGTCATGAACAGGATAACCTTGCGCCGATCAAACCGATCCGAGATACGGCCCAGCGTCCATTGAGCCACCAGAGCTACCAGCGTCGTGATCGACATGAAACGGGCTGTCTGGCTGGTAGAAAGCCCGATTTCCTGACCGTAATAAGGGGTCATGGCAAAGAAGGCCTGCACCATCATGCCGGCGATAAAAGCGCCAACCAGCCCGACTGGTGCGCGTCGATACAGGGTTTTGAGAGGCAGTTTGAGCGCGGTGTCATGACTGCTTTGCGAAGGCCCGTGAATCCGGTGAATCGACAGGGGAATCAACGACAGGGTAAAAAGAATACCGGTAACGGTGAAAAGCATCATGGTTGCAGGATCAGCCGTATTGAGCAGCCACTGTCCGCCTGCCAGCGAAGTAGTCGAAATGACCATGTACCAACCCAGCACCCGACCTCTATTGTCGTTACTGGACTCCCCCGAGACCCAGGATTCCATGACCATCAGCATACCGGCAGTCGCCGCCCCTCCGAATACACGCCAGACCAGCCATGCCCAGGGATTGATCCATAAACCATGCAGTAGCGCCGTGATGGCAAGTACGGCAGCACATGCTGCAAAAACCCGGATATGCCCGACCGATCGGATACGTTTCTCCAATGCATAGCTGCCCAGCACAAAGCCCAGTGAAAAACTCGACATCAGCAGCCCGGCCATCTGGGATGGGAATCCTTCAAGTGACATCCGTACCCCCAGCAAGGTCATGATCAACCCATGACCCAGCAGGAAAAAGATTTCACACAAAAAGAGAATGGGCAGTGTCCTGGGCAGACTGCGCAAGTGGCACCTCGCATGAGTAATCGTGGGCAGCCCGGATAAACGGGGTGATGAGTCATTTCATGACGGCGCTTATTGTAGTGGCGAACGGCTCAATGAACAGGGGCTGAGCGCAAATCACCTCCAGGACTGGGCAGTCAGGAACTGTTCCATTACGATGAACACTGTTCGGAATACTCTGGCGAAGCCTCGTCATTCTTGTAATCTATTGATGCGAAACATCAATGTCGCTCATCAAAGGTGCTGTCAGCGTACTTCTGCTGACACTGAATACCCTGCTATGGTGCCCCCCGGTGATCGTGCTGGCGCTGTTCAAGCTACTGCCCTCTGTCTGGCTGAGGCGCCACCTGCTTGATGCGCTGGAATGGCTCGCCAATGGGTGGATTGCGACCAACAATCTCTGGATACGCTACTGGCTGAAGCCGGACATCAGGTTCACATTACCGAATTCTCTATCACCTGATCAGTGGTGGCTGGTCATGGCCAATCACCGCAGCTGGACCGATATCTTTATTCTGCAGTACGCTCTTGCCGGCCGCTTGCCTACGCCACGTTTCTTTATCAAACGCGAGCTGCTTTGGCTTCCCATCATGGGGCTGGCATGGTGGGCACTCGAATTCCCGTTCGTCAGACGCTATTCACGCGAACAGCTTGAACGCGACCCGGGCCTGGCCCAGCGCGATCAGCAAGCGACTCGTCGCATGTGCGCCAATGCTCGGCAACGTCCAATGGCCATTTACAATTTTCTCGAAGGAACACGCTTCACACCTGAGAAGCACCGGCGCCAACAAAGCCCCTATCAACATTTACTGCGACCACGCGCCGGCGGCTGCGCACAGGTCGTGGATCTGCTTGGAGATCGACTGGCCGGTATCATCGATATCACGCTGGACTACCGTGCCGGCCAATCCGGATTCGGTGCTTTTCTATGCGGACGCACTGGCACCATCAGTATGAATGTTCGCCATCTTGATATCCCTTCATGGATGCATGAAGGCAATTATTCCAGTGACGCGATTTACCGGGAACGCTTTCAGGCATGGGTCAACACAGTCTGGCAGGAAAAGGATCAACAGTTATCTTCTCAAGAGTTCTGATACTGAGCATGCTGTTGCTGCTTTCAGGTTGTGCCGGTCTGGCAGGACCCTATTCTTCCAGCCGTCCGGGTTGGGTCACGGTTCATCGCGGCGACACGCTCTCCGGTATTGCACGGGAAGCCGGCATTCCGCTACTGCGTCTGCAGCGGTTTAATCCAAATGCCGATTCACGTCATCTTGAAGTGGGTCAGCAACTGCTGCTTCCCAACCATAGTGAACGTGCTCCGGGAAATGGCCGCTATCGCTATCGCATTCGTCCGGGAGATACACTTGCCGGTATTGCCAGACAACTCGGTAGCAACGTCAACCGTATTCAAAATGCCAATTCCGGATTGAATGAGCGTCACCTCGTCATCGGACGGGTGATTACGGTGCCTGTGGGCGGCGCTTCAGCAGCCGGTAGCAAGCTACGTCCTGCTCGACCCGCACCTGCCCGGCCAAGTACGGCGCCTCTCCCTTCCGGAGTAGGCAACTGGCCCTGGCCATTGCGGGGTGGTACCGTCAAACGTAACTTTGGTCCGGACCAAAGGGGACAACTACAGCCCATGATTATTGCAGCCGGTAATGACCGTACTGCCAGAGCAGTATCCGGCGGCTCGGTCAGGTTTGCCGGCACCATGCGTCATCTGGGCGGTGTGGTTATCGTGCATCACCCCCATAACCTGCAGACTGTCTATGCCCAGTGTGGTCAGTTAAAGGTCGACGAAGGCAGCAGCGTCCAGGCGGGCACTCCGATATGCAATATCGCCAACTCTGCCAGTACCGGGCGCTTCGATCTATTGTTCGATATTCGTCATGCCGGTCGCCCCGTCAATCCCAGAAGACTACTGAAATAATGTCGTCACGGGTATCTGCTGCATGACAGAGCAGGCATCATTAACGACAGCGCCGCATTCGGGTGACATGCGATATCATGCATCCGTGTACTAACATCGAACGGTCACAGGAGCGTCGTGCCGTCGTCATGGACAAGCCGTTATTATCGAGTGCGGACAATCAACCCGGCTCCCGGGCACGTATCGCCTTCGTCAGCGAAACATGGCTGCCTGAAATCAATGGCGTTACGCATACACTGCATCATCTCTCACAACATCTGATTGAAAGGGGCTACAGGGTGCAGCTGGTTCGTCCCCGGCCCGAGGACCATACAACGGCCCCCATGATGAGCGAGGAACTGCAGGTTCGGGCGATACCAATTCCCGATTACGACGGGGTCAGCATGGGCATGCCGGCCTCCAGGCAACTGCGCCATTTCTGGAAAACCCATCGTCCCGATGTCATCTATATTGCCACCGAAGGGCCACTGGGTCTCGCCGCCCTGCGCGTAGCACGCCGCCTGAAGATTCCGGTCATCAGTGGCTACCATACGAACTTCGATCAGTACAGCCGCTATTATATTCTGCTTCAGATGCTGCGGCCGCTGGTGCGCCCTTTTCTAAAACGCTTTCATAACCGCACCCTGATGACCCTGGTACCTACCCAGGGTCAGGCATGTACTCTGACAAACCAGGGTTACGGCAATATTCAGGTGCTCGGTCGTGGTCTGGACTGTCAGCAGTTCAGTCCGGACAAGCGCAGTCAGGTATTGCGCCATGAGTGGAATGCTTCGCCCAAGACCCCGGTGGTCATGCATGTTGGTCGCCTGGCCGCCGAAAAGAACATCGAATTGCTTGAACGAGCGCTCAACACATTACGTAAGCATCACCCTGAACTTCGCGCCGTACTGGTAGGTGATGGCCCCCTGCGCGCTCAGCTCGAAGAACGACTGCCATGGGCGATCTTTGCCGGTTTTCAGCGTGGAGAATCCCTGACACGCTATTATGCCAGTGCCGACATGTTTCTGTTTCCATCACTATCAGAGACTTTTGGCAATGTCGTGACAGAAGCGATGGCCAGTGGTCTGGCTGTGGTAGCCTTCGACTATGCGGCGGCAGGGGAAATTATCGAGGATGGCCTTGATGGCAAACTGGCCCCCGTTGGAGATCCGGATGCCTTCATCGCAGCTGCGCTGACACTCAGCAATGATATGGCACTCGTTGAACAAATGGGGAAGGCGGCACGCGAACGGGTATTGGCCCTGGAGTGGCCCCGAATCGGCGACACCTTCATTGAATATCTAGCCCAGGCACAGGAGGTGACCGATGCGAGAAGAGCGCGTGTACCCGGTATTTAAACGGCTGGATACGCTGGAATGGAAAGCCTGCAATCGGCTGGCTCGTCTGGGCGCCTACCGACCACTATTAAGAGTGCTACGGCTGGCCAGTCGTCTGGGAGATGCACCTGCCTGGGTCGCATTATGCTTTACCGTACCCATCTTTCGTGGCTTATACGGCTGGTTACTGGCTGTGTGTTTTGGGCTTTCTGCCGCGGTGGGAGGGCTATTCTACCGTTTCGTCAAGAATCGGCTATGCCGCGAGCGCCCTTATATCTCTTTCGAGATTCCCTGCACCATGCCGCCACTGGACCGCTATAGCTTTCCCAGCGGGCATACCCTGCATGCGGTCATGTTTACCACTCTATTTGCCACCTATGTGCCAATTCTACTGATAATTGTGCTGCCATTTGCCATTCTGGTCATGTTATCGCGGGTGATTCTCGGCCTGCATTATCTGACGGATGTCGCTGCCGGAGCGCTGATCGGTTTTCTGCTGGCTGAAGCCTGGGTAGGGATCATTACCTGGCTGACTCCCCTGCTGCCTTTATCCCTTCAGGCGGGGTGACCCCCGCCTCCACTGATCAATATGAATAACAAGCATGACAAATGAGTTTATTTGTCGCGAAAGATAACGGTATAAATCAGCCTCGATAATAGCGGGGCTTTATAAAAGGCATGGCAGATACCTGCATCGGTTGCCGCTTGCCACGCACTTCAGCATATACAGTCTGGTTTCGCTCGGTCCACGCGCGCTCGAGATAGGCCATGGCAATGGGTGCGCCAACACTGGGGCCAAAGGTTCCGGAAGTTACCTGACCAATTTCTACATCAGCTTCATCATACAGCAGCGTCCCTTCACGTACGGGGGTGCGGGTTTCACCCTGCAGGCCCACCCGCAGACGCGGGCTATCACGATTGGCCAGTTGCGTCAGAATGACATCAGCGCCAGGGAACCCCCCTTCACGCTCCCCTCCCTGACGTCGAGCCTTGCCTATCGCCCAACCCAGATTCGCATCCGCGGGAGTCGTTGTTTCATCAAGATCATGCCCATAAAGACACAGCCCGGCTTCCAGACGCAGTGAATCACGGGCTCCGAGCCCGATCGGCTCAACGGATTCGAATGACAGCAGACGTTGTGCCAGCGTTTCGGCCTGCTCCTTCGGTACCGAGAGTTCATAGCCATCTTCTCCGGTATAACCCGAACAACTGACCCAGGTCGGAACACCTTCGATCTCAACCCTTCGGTGATCCATGAAAATCATCTCTCCCACCTCAGGACAAAGCTCACTCAGAACGGTTCGCGCCTCGGGCCCCTGAAGCGCCAGTAGAGCCCTGTCTTCGAGGACTTCGATCTCTACATCTTCACCCAGTCCGGTCTGCAGCAACACCAGGTCGGCACTACGCCGCGCTGCATTGACCACCAGGTAGAAATGATCACCGGCATTGACGGCCATGAAGTCGTCATGAACCCCACCATTGTTATTGGTGAAAAGACCATAGCGCTGTCGTCCGGTTTTCAGCCCTTGTGCATCAATAGGCGCTATCTGCTCCAGGGCCATTGCCGCCTGGTTGCCATGGAGCAGGATTTGCCCCATGTGCGAAACATCGAACAGACCACATCGCTGGCGGACATGCTCATGTTCACGCTTGACACCCATCGCAAACTGCACGGGCATCGCATAACCGGCAAAAGGAACAAATTTTGCCCCTGACCGCTGATGCAGATCGTAGAGTGAGGTATGCAGTAGATCATCGGACATGGAATCCAGCCTCCCGGCAGAAATGAAATCGCTGTGTACAAGCACATGAAGAAGATAACCGGATCAGGTCATGCCAGGGAGCTACAGCTCCAGCACTCCATTCTGCAGGGCATGACCGATGACAGGCTATCTCGCCACATGCGCCGAATGAGAACCGCGCGTTTTTTTTATCCGAGCCCTTTTCGTTAACGCTGAAGGTGCTTACGATAGGCAAAAAGTTTCCGATCGGAAACTCAAGAATGAGAAGACATGATGCCGTTGCGCTGACGTCACCGGTTTGCAATGCTCACAAGAGCGGTCATGACACGCCTGCCGGGGCGCAGACACCAGAAACCGTTAGCGGCTTCCGTCATCGCATGAGAGTTCTCAGCTCCTGTCGATGCGGGCTCGATCAATAACAGGATATTCATCATCATGAGCCAGATCCCTGACAATCTTCACTATACCGATAGTCATGAGTGGATTCAGGATAATGGGGACGGTACTGCCACCATTGGAATTACCGACCATGCCCAGCAGTCACTGGGCGATGTAGTGTTCGTTGAACTGCCCGAGCTCGGGCGGACACTGCAAGCAGGTGAAGAATTCGGCGTGGTCGAATCCGTCAAGGCGGCTTCCGACCTCTATGCGCCTCTGGGTGGAGAAGTCATTGAAATCAACGAGGCTCTCGAGGATGCACCAGAAAGCGTCAATGAAAGCCCCTATGACAATGCCTGGCTGATCAAACTCCGTCTTGGTGACACCGCAGAACTCGAGCAACTGCTCAGCAGTGAAGCCTATGGCGAGCTGTTGGCGAACAGCGAAGACTGAATACCCTGCAGCACCCATGAGTCAGTGGTGCTGCTCTCCTCCCTCGTTTTGATATTCTGGCGCCCGGCCCATTGCGGATTGGACGCCATTCATCCTACCAGGTGCCACGGCGCCATTCCTCTCGGAAGACAGGATACTTCATGGCTTTTGACGCTCGTTCATTGACTGACCTGAATCACCGGGATGCCTTTATCGGTCGCCATATCGGACCCGATACTCGCGCCATCGCCACCATGCTGGATACGCTTGGCGAGAGCAGTATCGCTTCCCTGATTGATCGTACTATCCCATCGGATATCCGGCTCAAGGGTGAACTGCCGCTGGCCGGCCCGCGGAGTGAGCAGGAAACGCTCGAGCAGCTCAGAGCCATGATGAGTCAGAATCGCGTCGCGCGCAGTCATATCGGCGCCGGCTATTACGACACCATCATGCCAGCGGTAATTGCACGCAATGTGCTGGAAAACCCGGGATGGTATACGGCCTACACTCCCTACCAGCCGGAAATTGCCCAGGGAAGGCTGGAGGGATTGCTCAATTTTCAGCAGATGGTCATGGACCTTACCGGCATGAGTGTGGCCAATGCCTCTCTGCTGGACGAAGCGACAGCAGCGGCAGAAGCCATGACGCTATGTCGGCGAGCCAACCGCAAGGCAAAAAGCCGGCGTTTTTTCGTAGCACGTGATGTTTTCCCGCAAACCCTCGATGTACTACGTACACGTGCCGGCTGGCAGGATATCGAGCTGATCGTGGATGATGCCGAGCGTGTTGGCGACTATCAGGTCTTTGGTGCCCTGCTTCAATATCCCGGAGATGACGGCCGAATCATTGATCTGCACCCACTGATCGATAGTGCTCGCCATAATGGCGCCATGGTTGCAGTCGCTGCTGACCTGCTGGGGCTGACACTGTTGACACCGCCCGGTGAAATGGGCGCTGACATCGTACTCGGTTCTGCCCAGCGTTTTGGCATTCCAATGGGGTTCGGTGGACCACATGCCGCCTATCTTGCCGTTTCCAACAACCTCAAGCGTTCTATTCCGGGACGGGTGATCGGTGTCTCGCGTGATCGACATGGCGAAGTTGCCCTGCGCATGGCGATGCAGACCCGCGAACAGCATATCCGTCGTGAAAAGGCGACCTCCAACATCTGCACTGCCCAGGCGCTGCTGGCCAATCTGGCAGGATTCTATGCGGTTTATCATGGTGCTGAAGGACTATTCACCATCGCCAGTCGAATCCATCGCCTGACCACACTGCTGACCGAAGGCCTGGCACCCCTGGGTGTTCGACCCGACAACGAGTGGTTTTTCGACACTCTGACTTTCAGCGGGCTGGACCATAATACCATTGAATCCAGGGCCGTGGCCGATAATCGCAACCTGCGCTATCACGATGACGGACGCATTGGTATCAGCCTCGATGAAACCACTACGGCTGAGGATGTCGCTGCATTGATCCGGATTCTGTCCGGTCATGATAGCGAGATCGATATTGCTGCTCTTGATCGTCGAGTCATCGAAACTGGCGAAGCGCACATTCCGCTTCCCTGTCAGCGGCAGAGTAATTACCTGACTCACCCTGTCTTCCAACGCTATCGCAGTGAAACCGAAATGCTGCGTTACCTGAAGCGCCTGGAAAACCGGGATCTTTCCCTGACGCATGCGATGATTCCGCTGGGTTCATGCACCATGAAGCTTAATGCCACCACCGAGATGGCACCGCTATCATGGCCGGAATGTGCGCGAATCCACCCCTTTGCACCGCGGGATCAGGTCGAAGGCTATCATCGTCTGATTGAAGATCTTATTGCTCAGTTGGCCAGTATCACCGGGTACGATACCGTCTCCATGCAACCCAACTCGGGGGCCCAGGGTGAATATGCCGGACTGGTAGCCATTCGGCGTTATCAGCAGAGTCAGGGAGAAGGGCATCGGGATATCTGCCTGATCCCCGGTTCAGCACATGGCACCAATCCCGCTTCAGCCGCCATGGCACAAATGAAGGTGGTGGTCGTGGAGTGTGACATCCGCGGCAATATTGACATGGATGATCTGCGTCGAAAGGCAGCAGAATACTCCGATCGAATTTCCGCCATCATGCTGACCTACCCGTCCACTCACGGCGTCTTCGAAGCCGATATCCAGGAGGCCTGCCGCATCGTTCATGAACAGGGCGGACAGGTCTACATCGATGGCGCCAATATGAATGCGCAGACCGGTCTCTGCCGTCCTGGCGACTATGGCGGCGATGTTTCCCATCTCAACCTGCACAAGACTTTCTGCATCCCTCATGGCGGCGGCGGCCCGGGTATGGGGCCGATTGGTGTCAAGGCGCATTTGGCACCATACCTGCCAGGACATGTGTATGGTGGCCAAAAGCAGTTCACTCCCGGGACAGCGGTATCAGCTGCTGCCTATGGCAGTGCGTTGATTCTTCCGATCTCGTGGGCGTATATCACCATGATGGGCGCACGAGGGCTGAGGGAGGCCAGTGAGGTCGCCATCCTTGGTGCCAATTATATCGCCGAGCGATTGCAGGATTACTATCCGGTTCTCTATCGCGGTGACAAAGGGACGGTAGCGCATGAGTGCATCATCGATATCCGCCCGATCAAAAATGCCTGCAGTATCGATGAGGAAGATATTGCCAAGCGCCTGATGGACTACGGTTTCCATGCACCTACCATGTCTTTCCCGGTCGCCGGAACAATGATGGTGGAACCGACCGAGTCCGAATCACTGCTCGAACTGGATCGTTTCTGCGATGCCATGATCGCCATTCGAGAAGAGATTCGTCGAATCGAAAACGAAGAGTGGCCGCGCGATAACAATCCTCTGGTTAATGCACCACACACGCAGAGGGATCTCTATAGTGAAGAGTGGCCTCATACCTACAGCCGGGAATTGGCTGCATTTCCCAGCAATGCCGTCAAACAGGCCAAGTTCTGGCCCTCGGTGAATCGGGTAGACAACGTCCATGGCGATCGTAACCTGATCTGTAGCTGCCCGAGTATTGATGAATATCGCGACTGAACCCGGACAGCACCGTCTGTTTCTGGCACTACTGCCCGACGCATCCACGCGTCGGGCGCTGTTACGTCTTCGCAGTCGCGCTATTACTTTCGGGGTTTCGGAGGACCTTCAGGGCACAGGATGGATAGCTCCGGAAAACTGGCACATTACTCTGGCCTTTCTGGGGGCATGCAGCGTTGAAGAACGTCAGACGTTAAGCGAACTCGGCCCCGGATTGTTCGAAGATTTCCAGGGCGTTCGGCTTACGACTCAGGCAATGCAGGGGTTTCCCGAAGCCAAACAGCCCGAGCGCATCTGGGCAGTGACTTTCGCGCCCCTGGCAGGAGAAGATACAGAGCATGGAGCCAGCCCAGGCTCATGGCGGGAACATCTGTTGAGTTTTTCCGACATTGCCGAACTGGTTCAGGATCGGCACGAGTTCAGCCCCCACATCACCATGGCACGCAGTCGTCAGCCCATGTCATGGCCGCAGCGAAACTTTGCCATACAGTGTCATTTCGACCGCATTGCCTTATTGGAAAGTATCAACGATCGACGAGAAGGTCGCATTTATCAATCGCTATCAGTTGCCGGAGCTTCACTATAGCCATAAAGCGCATTACGGCGTTCCTGGCGGAAATCAGCCAACAACTGCCCATAACGGCGTGGCAATTCGCTTCCCTGTCGGGTGACAAGATAGAGCGCTTCATACACCGAAGTAATCAACGGTAACTCTCTGACCTGACGCTGCCAGGGAGACGTTTCCAATACCGAGCGCGGCACCACCGTGAATCCGAGCCCCCGGGCAACCGCATCCAGTACCACGCCGACATCATTGGTATACCCCTTCTGGGGAAAATGGCTGATCGAGCGGAATTCGCCAGCGTAATTTTCCCGCAGCAATTGACTGGCGTTATGCACACCATCGGCATAGTTGACGAACCCGAGCGCCATCAGCTCATTGAGAGAATTGCCGCGAAAATCAGCAGGGACCACCAGGCAAAGCGGTTCATGATGCCAGAGCTCGAATGAAAGGTCCGGATGCCGGGATAACGACGTCACAATGCCTACATCACAACGCCCCGCAAGCACGTCCTGAACGATCTCATCGTTGAAGGCAAAATTATAGCTGATGGTCAGCCCTGCATGGATCTGCTGATATCCGAGCGCAAACGGATAAAAAATCAGTCCGATACTGGCCGGACTGGCCATGCGGCAATCTCCGGTATCAAGCGATTCATCATCAAGTGAATGACGAAACTGCTCATGCTCGGCAAACAGACGAATGGCATAATCGTAACTGCGTCTGCCGGCTTCAGTCAGAGTAAAGCGACGGCCATGGCGACGCAGCAACGTTCGCCCAAGATATTGCTCAAGCTTGCGGATGTGCTGGCTAACGCCGGGCTGGGTCATTTCCAGCTTGCGCGCGGTATGCGTAAAGCTACCGGTTTCCACCAGCGTAATGAAGGTTCTGAAGTACTGGGCGTTGAACATCGGCGCTCAAGTATCACTCGACAGGTTGCGCCAGGGCAGCAACCGCACGATGCGAATCGTCCTATATCAAGGAAAGGTAAGATTTGCATCATAACAGACTCGAAGCCGCACCGCATGAGCTTCGTTGCTACGCATGTTAGCATCAGGAGTAATCGACAAAACACAAGGTGCCCGATCATGCAGGACCCGTTCGTCGCACGAGCCTATGAACTGAAAAGCACACTGCTGACAATGGAGCAGGAAGCTGGCGACGAGGATCTTTTCTCGATCGGCTACATGATTCCACAGCTTGAACTGGTATTGGAGATGGCCGAATACGATCCTGATAATGTCGAAACAGAAGACTTTGATCAGACATATCAGGATTGGCTGGAAGTCGCTTTTGATCAGGATGGAATGGATCAGTCGGATCGTCATCGTACCAGGCAACTCTGGCAACAGGCGTTGAGTCGCACCCATAACGCCACTGAAGCCCGGGACCAGTGACAACCCCATACTCATACCGCGCAAAGTGACCTCAGGGGAGTTTGCACGGCCACAAGGACAGAAACAGAGTCATGAACTACCCCGAAAAGCTTTCAACCACCATTGCGCCGGAAGGCAGTCTGGAGGTGCTATCACAGCACGAAGTCAATCGTCTGCGTGATACCTCTCGCCAGGGCATTCATGACGTTTTGCGTCGTTGCGCGC
This sequence comes from Kushneria phosphatilytica, assembly GCF_008247605.1. Classification (NCBI taxonomy): domain Bacteria; kingdom Pseudomonadati; phylum Pseudomonadota; class Gammaproteobacteria; order Oceanospirillales; family Halomonadaceae; genus Kushneria; species Kushneria phosphatilytica. Next base: position 1,848,614 of record NZ_CP043420.1, read on the forward strand.
TGGCCATACTCAATTATGGCGGCAGTACCGACGACAGCCGGAGTGTGCTGGAGACCTACCATGATTTCGATATCGAGGTCGTTCAGCAGGACCGCGGCGTGCGGCTCAAGCTGACCAATGCCCCGGCCCAGGCTTTCGTGGATGGGCGTATGATCCGCGGTATTCGTGAGCTGCTCTCTTCGGTGTTGCGCGATATCGTCTATGTATCCAATGAAATCGAACAGCAGCACCGTTTCGACCTGCACTCGCCGGAAGGTATTACCAACGCCGTTTTTCACATCCTTCGCAATGCCGGCGTCATGAAACCCTCTCGGGAACCAAGCCTGATTGTCTGCTGGGGCGGACACTCCATCTCGCGAGAGGAGTACGACTACAGCAAGTTTGTCGGCTATCACCTGGGATTGCGCGATCTGGATATTTGTACGGGCTGTGGCCCGGGCGCCATGAAAGGGCCAATGAAAGGGGCCAATGTCGCACATGCCAAACAGCGCCGACGTGACAGCCGTTATCTGGGTATTTCCGAGCCCGGAATCATTGCTGCCGAGTCTCCCAACCCGATCGTCAATGAGCTGGTAATCATGCCGGACATTGAAAAACGGCTTGAGGCATTTATTCGTTTGGGACACGGCATCATTGTCTTTCCGGGCGGCGCCGGTACTGCCGAGGAAATTCTTTATTTACTCGGCGTACTGCTTCATCCCGCCAATGCCGATATTCCCTTCCCGGTCATTCTCACCGGCCCGGCATCCAGCGCTGACTATTTCCGTCGTATCGATGAGTTCATTGCTTACACGCTGGGCGAGGAAGCACGTCACCGGTATCGCATCATCATTGATGATCCGGTCGAAGTGGCTCGCGCCATGCTCAAGGGTGTTGATGAAGTATCCGACTTCCGACGGGATAATCAGGATGCCTTCTATTTCAATTGGCGTCTGACAATCCCCGATGATTTCCAGATGCCATTCACACCAACCCATGAAAGCATGGCCGGACTGCATCTGCATCCCGACCAGGGCACTCATGAACTGGCCGCCAATCTGCGCCGAGCATTTTCAGGTATCGTGGCTGGCAACGTCAAGGAATTCGGCATTCGCGCCATCGAGCAGAATGGTCCCTTTCAGTTGAACGCCGAAGCAGGATTGATGCAGCACCTGGATGAATTGCTGAAGTCTTTCGTGGCACAAAAGAGAATGAAACTACCGGGAAGCGAGTACGAGCCCTGTTACACTCTGGCCTCGCATTGATGCGCTAATAAACGAAATCGTGCGGCTGCCTCAGGCCTCATCCCGAGGCAGTCGCCACCAGCATATCACGACATGCAGCAACAGCCCTGTTGTGGTACCGGCGGGTAGCATGGTTGCCCAACGAGGCAACTGTCGAATATCGGCGCTCAGCTCGCTCCAGATGCTCATGATGGCGCAGCCGATCACAAAGCAAAGCATCAGTTGCATCCCCAGCCGCCAAAGCCGTTGACGCTGAGCCGAACTCATTCGCCATAAAAGCAGCAGAGAAAGCATCGCAGCACCCACGCATAAACTGATGGCCAGCATCAGGCGTTCGTGGTCGCCCAGTAGCCAATAACCAGGCATGGCTGAAAGCATCACCAGCAACAGCCCAATCAACGATGATACGCGCTCGGCCGAAAGCCGTTCACGCAGTCCGGATTGGCTCACTGCAGGCTTTCCCGAGCAATGGGCAGCCAGGACTCGATCCATGGCAGCGCCTCATCATCCGCCATGGGGGTGCGTGAGGCATCAATTTCCAGCCGTTCTCCAATACGCTGAGCACCGCATTGCTGCAGCACGTTATCCAGCTTTCGACCAGCGCCGCAAAAAGTATCGTAGCTGCTATCCCCCATCGCTATCAGCCCATAACGCTGATGAGACAGATCGGGCAGCTGATTCGCCATATTATCCGCAAAGCGCATGAAGTTACCCGGAAAATCCCCTGACCCCGTAGTGGAGATACAAAATAAAGCGATATCCGGCGGGGCATTCACAAGATCTTCCAGTTCAGGCTCTTCAAGAATATTGACCTGAAATCCGGCTTGCTCACACAAGGGTTGTGATAGTTCGGCAACATCGAGTGCGCCACCATAAACGGTCGCCACAAAAATACGCATGCTGGGCACAGCTATTCGGCTCCTTATTGAACGCAAATCGTCATCGTATCATGACGCCGCCATGCATGGGTCGCACTTGCAGGGACAATCAAAGGCAAGACGCCAGCGCCAGGAAAGGCTTTCTGGCGTCATCTGCCTGAAGAGCTAAGTCGAAGAGGTATCGGCAGTCGAATCCGAATGCTGATGATCGTGATGCTCAATTCGATTCTTGAGTTTCTGCCCGGGACGAAATGTAACGACCCGACGAGCAGAAATGGGGATCTCTTCACCTGTTTTGGGATTGCGTCCCGGGCGTTCGCGCTTGTCACGCAGATCAAAGTTACCGAATCCTGAAAGCTTGACCTGCTCGTTTTCGCGCAGGCAACTGCGAATCTCGTCAAAGAAACGCTCCACCATCAGCTTGGCTTCCCGTTTCGAGAAGCCAAGCTCGGCGTGCAGATGTTCGGCGAGTTCCGCCTTGGTCAACGCGCTCATGTTCATGTTTTCCCTGTCAGGCGCTTTCCCCCTGACCTCGCAGGGTAGCTCCGAAGCGATTGGATGCCTCGTTGACGATGGCATCAACCAGGTGGTTGATTTCTTCATCAGTGAGCGTGCGCGAAGCATGCTGCCAGGTCAACCCCAGAGCAATGCTCTTGTACCCCGTTTCTACTCCGGCGCCCTGATAAACGTCAAACAGGCGCAGCTCTCTCAGATGCTCACCACCATATTCACGTACAAGCGCCAACAGCTCTGCTACCGGCAGATGCTCGCTGACAATCATTGCCAGGTCGCGCCTTACCTCAGGATAACGCGATAGTGGAGAAAACATCGGCAAGGCTGCCTGACGGATGGCTTCGAGCTCAACTTCGAAGACGAATACTCCCATCCTGATGTCGAGTTCTTCACATATCCGTGGATGAAGCGCCCCAAGCCAGCCTACCGGCCGCTCTCGATAGAATATCTGCGCTGATTGCCCCGGATGCAGCACGGGGTGCTCAGTCGCTTCGAAACGCCAGGCCGAGGGCTGACCGCCAAGAGAAATCAGTGCCTCCACATCTCCCTTGAGATCGTAAAAGTCCACCGACTCACGGCCCGACAACCACCCTTCCGACTCGCGCGATCCACAGATGGCACCTGCCAGCGTGGAATATTGTTTCAGCGACTCGATATCGCCCTGAAAAACCTGACCGATCTCGAAGAGTCGGACGCGTGTTTGTTGGCGATTGAGATTATGCTGAATGGCGCGTAGCAATCCGGGCCATAGACTCGAACGCATGACCGCCATATCCGATGATATCGGGTTGGCCAGTTCAGGGGCCTGAGTATCCGGGGTGAGTAGCGCCTGCTGCTCGCGGGAGATGAAACTGTAGGTAATGGCTTCCTGATAACCGGCAGCTACCAGATGATGACGCAATCGATCCAGTGGCAGCCGCTCTTCGTGCAGTCGCTTCGGCACCATTCGCGCCTGAGGGGCACGTGAAGAGAAGCGATTGTAGCCATGAACGCGTGCCAATTCTTCAATGAGATCCACATCCTGGCTGATATCAAAACGCCAGCTGGGCACTTCCACCTGCCAATGACCATTCATCAGCTCATTCAGTGACATGCCAAGACGGGTCAGGATATCAACGATTTCATCGTTTCCCAGAGGGCTGCCCAGCAGCCGGGTCACGCGAGCGCTATCGAGCGTCACCTGCTGAGTGGTTGGCAGGTAATCAGGGCTTGCGATTTCAACAACCGGGCCGGGTTGTCCACCACAGATATCCATCAACAAACGAGTAGCGCGCTCTAGAGCCAGCAATTGCAATGCCGGATCGACGCCACGCTCAAAGCGATGCGACGCATCCGTATGAAGACCATAGGAGCGTGCTCGACCGGCAACACTGAGCGGAGCAAAAAACGCCGACTCCAGTACCACATGACGAGTCTGGCGGCCAACACCCGAGCGCTCACCTCCCATGATCCCTGCAATGGCAATCGGACCACTCGCATCGGTAATCAGCAGTGTCTCTTCATGCAGCTCAATCGTTTGCCCATCCAGAAGGGTCAGTTCTTCACCCGCCTGCGCCATGCGCACATCGATGTGCTGATCAAGCTGATCAAGATCGAACGCATGCATCGGCTGGCCAAGCTCAAGCATGACGTAGTTGGTTACATCAACCACGGGATCAATCGAGCGAACGCCACTACGCCGCAAGCGTTCCTTCATCCACAGCGGTGTTTCCGCCGTTACATCAATATGCTCGATGACTCGGGCCGCATAGCGCGGGCAGGCACGGGAAGCGGAGACACTGACATCAAAGGCCGTAGAAGTCTCAGCGGGCACATCGGAAATTTCAGGGAAGCTCACTGCCTGACGGTTGAGCACCCCCAGCTCACGTGCAAGACCCGCGACACTCAGACAATCCCCCCGATTGGGCGTCAGATCAATGTCGACCATGGCATCATCAAGCTGCAACCAGCTGCGCAGGTCCTCCCCCACTGGCGCATCGGAAGGCAGCACCCATATCCCCGGGGATTTCTCGTCGACCAATCCCAGCTCGGACTCGGCACAAATCATGCCATTCGACTCCACCCCACGCAGGGTAGTCCGGCTGATACGGAAATCACCGGGCAATACCGCGCCGGTGCGGGCAAATGCCACTTTCTGGTTTACCGCTACGTTCGGTGCACCGCAAACAACCTGCAGATTCTCGGCAGCACCGATATCCACCTGGCAAACACTGAGTCGATTGGCATCAGGATGAGGCTGAATCGATACCACTTGTGCCACAACTACGCCACTGAACGCACCAGCAACCTGTTCAATACTGTCCACTTCCAGGCCAGCCATGGTGAGCTGATCAGCCATTGCCTGGGCGTCCAGCGTCAGAGGGAGCCACTGACGCAGCCACTGCTGTGAAACTTTCATCTTGCCTCGCTAAACCGGTAACTATGACGCTGACGACTGCATCAATCAGCCGAACTGACGCAGGAAACGCAGATCATTGTCGAAGAACAGGCGTAAGTCGTTGACGGCATAACGCAACATCGCCAGCCGTTCGGCCCCCATGCCGAAAGCAAAACCACTATAACGGCCGGCATCGATATTAACGTGACCAAATACATTGGGATGCACCATGCCGCACCCCATGACCTCAAGCCATCCGGTGTGAGAGCAAACACGACAACCATGGCCGCTGCACATTACACACTGAATATCGACCTCGGCTGAAGGCTCGGTAAAAGGAAAATAGGAAGGCCGAAATCGCACATCCAGCTGATCGCGTTCGAAGAAGGCCTTGAGAAAAGCTTCGATCGTCCCCTTGAGATCACTGAAGCTGATGCCTTCATCCACTACCAGGCCTTCCACCTGATGAAACATGGGACTATGCGTCAGATCGGAATCATGTCGATAGACCCGGCCAGGACAGACAATACGCACCGGTGGTGTCTGCTCGGTCATTGTTCGGATCTGTACCGGCGAGGTATGGGTTCGTAACAGATGGCGAGCATCGAAATAGAAGGTATCGTGCATGGCCCGCGCAGGATGGTGTGCCGGGATATTCAGGGCTTCGAAGTTATGATAGTCGTCTTCGATTTCCGGCCCTTCGGCGACATCGAAACCTATTTCTGCAAATAATCGCTCGATACGCTGCAGAGTGCGCGTAACCGGATGCAGTCCTCCGGAAACACTTTTCCGACCCGGAAGTGTGACATCGAGCCGTTCGGCTTCCAGACGAGCCTCCATGGCTTCAGCGTTCAACCTTTCACGGCGCGCCTCGAGCTCGCTTCCCAGGGTCTGCTTGGCCTGGTTGATCGCTTCTCCAGCCTGGGGGCGCTCTTCAGGGGGCAACTTTCCCAGTCCCTTGAGTAGCGCAGTCAGTTCACCCTTCTTGCCCAGATAGCGCACTCGAATATCATCAAGTGTAGCCAGATCCTCGGCGGCCTCGATCGCCGCGCGTGCCTTTGCCACCAGCGAGGATAGGTGCTCCATCCCTTTGCTCCATGTTTTGCGCTCGGATCCGATGATGCCCGAGTGAGAACTTCACCTCAGCGCTCGGCAAGCTGCCCGATCATCTTCAGGGCGTCCATAAAAAACAAGGGAAGAGTTTTGACTCTTCCCCTGCAGCCCGTATGGGCTATCGGATCACGAAGATCCGTTCAAGGCGACCATCAGGCTGCTTTTGCCTTTTCGACAATAGCAGTAAATGCCGCTTTTTCATGCACAGCCAGGTCAGCAAGCACTTTACGGTCGATTTCGATGCCGGCTTTTTTCATGCCCGCAACGAAACGGCTGTAAGACATGCCATTGGCGCGAGCAGCAGCATTGATACGTGCAATCCAGAGCGCACGAAACTGACGCTTGCGCTGACGGCGGTCACGATAGGCATACTGGCCAGCCTTGATAACCGCCTGTTTGGCAACGCGGAAAGTGCGAGAGCGGGCGCCATAATAACCGCGGGCCTGCTTGAGTATCTTTTTGTGACGGCGGCGTGCGACGACACCACGTTTAACGCGAGGCATAGTTCAACTCCTGACTAAAGAAAAATCCGGTAAGGGTCAGATATAAGGCAGCATACGATTGATCAGCTGCCGATCGGCTTCATGAATCTGCTTCATGCCGCGCAGATGACGCTTACGTTTGGTGGATTTTTTGGTCAGGATATGGCTTCGATATGACTGCTTGTGTTTGAAGCCATTGGCAGTGCGACGGAAACGCTTGGCCGCACCACTGTTGCTCTTGATTTTCGGCATGAGATAACTCCGCACGATTTCTTTAGAAAACCCGAGGCCGATGCCCATAGACACCCGTTAAACTGCCAGCGGATCACTTTTTCCGAGGGGCCAGCATCATGATCATCTGACGGCCCTCCATTTTCGGACGGGACTCCACGGTAGCCAGCTCCTGGAGATCATTTTCAATGCGCTCCATAAGCCGGCGACCGATTTCCTGGTGGGCCATTTCACGACCGCGAAAACGCAGCGTGACCTTGCCCTTGTCACCGTCCTCGAGAAAGCGAATCAGGTTTTTCATCTTGACCTGATAATCGCCCTCATCTGTGCCAGGCCGGAATTTGACTTCCTTGACCTGAATTTGTTTTTGCTTCTTCTTCTGAGCAGCCTTCTGTTTTTTCTGCTCGAAAAGGTACTTACCGTAATCCATGATCTTGCAGACGATCGGATCGGCGTTGGAGATCTGAACAAGATCCAGATCTGCCTCAGCTGCCCGATTCAGGGCATCTTCAAGAGATACGACGCCCAGCTGCTCACCTTCATTATCGATGAGCCGAACCTCGTCGGCGCGAATACGGTCATTGATCGGGGCCCGTTTGTCCTGGGGCCGTCCACGCTGATTATTACGCTTGATCGTTAGGTCTCCGTCGTTGAGATGAAACTGCGTTCACCCGGTCTCCGCGGTCAGCCGCTCAATCAGTGCGGGGACAGGCATCGATCCCAGATCTTCACCCGACCGCGTCCGGACGGCAACGCTGCCGCTTTCAATTTCCTTATCTCCGACCACCAGCAGATAAGGAATTTTCTGCAGGGTATGTTCACGGATTTTAAAACCGATTTTTTCGTTCCTCAAGTCCGACTTGACACGTAGTCCAGCCTGTTGCAGCTGTTCAGTCAGACTTGCGGCATACTCGGCCTGGGCATCCGTGATGGTCATGACCATGGCCTGAACCGGCGCAAGCCAAGGTGGCATCGCCCCGGCATAATGCTCAATCAGGATACCAATAAAGCGCTCCATGGAGCCAACAATAGCACGATGCAGCATAACCGGAGTATGTCGACTGCCATCTTCTGCCACGTACTGGGCGCCCAAGCGGGAAGGCATCATGAAATCCACCTGCATGGTGCCCACCTGCCATTCACGGCCCAGACAATCCTTCATGTGATATTCGATCTTGGGGCCGTAAAAAGCGCCTTCGCCTGGCAGCTCTTCCCATTCGACATCATGACTGGCCAAAGCGCCACGCAGAGCCTGCTCGGCACGATCCCATTCGGCATCTTCACCCAGCCGTTTTTCGGGCCTCAAGGCAATCTTGACCGCGATATCATGGAACCCGAAGTCACTATAGACCTTCAGTGCCTGCTGGTGAAAAGCGGTAACCTCCGGCTCCACCTGCTCTTCTGTGCAGAAGACATGACCATCATCCTGGGTAAAGGCACGCACCCGCATGATGCCATGAAGCGCACCCGAAGGCTCATTGCGATGGCAACCACCGAACTCACCATAGCGCACCGGCAGTTCGCGATAACTGCGCAGACCTGAATTGAACACCTGAACATGGCCCGGACAATTCATCGGCTTGAGCGCATATTCCCGCTTCTCCGATTCCGTGAAAAACATGTTCTCGGCATAGTTATCCCAGTGTCCGGACTTTTTCCATAGAGAAACATCCATGACCTGCGGACAACGGATCTCCTGGTAGCCACCAGCTCTATAGACACCCCGCATGTACTGTTCGATTACCTGCCAAAGCGTCCAGCCGAGTGGATGCCAGAACACCATGCCGGGCGCTTCTTCCTGCGTATGGAAGAGGTCGAGCTTGCGTGCCAGCTTTCTATGATCTCGTTTCTCGGCTTCTTCAATACGACGGATGTAGGCGTTCAATTGCTTTTTATCCGCCCAGGCCGTGCCATAAATACGAGTCAGCATGGGACGCTCGGAATCACCACGCCAATAGGCACCAGCCAGTTTCATCAGACGAAAGACCTTGAGATGGCGGGTATTCGGCACATGAGGCCCCCGACACATATCAATGTATTCCTGATGATGATAAAGCCGAATGGTTTCGCCCGGCGGGATATCGCGCACAATCTCCTGCTTATACGGCTCATTGCGCTCGCTAAAGGTCGCCAGTGCCTGATCACGATCAACGTACTCACGTCGAACTTCATAGTCCTGGTCAATAAGCTCTTTCATGCGAGCTTCAATCTTTTCGAGATCATCCGGGGTCACGGAATGACCGAAATCGATATCGTAATAGAACCCATCTTCAATAACCGGGCCAATAGCCATTTTGGCTTCCGGATAAAGTTGCTTGACAGCATGTCCGAGCAAATGCGCACAGGAATGACGCACGATATCCAAACCATCGTCTTCGCGAACAGTGACTATTTCAACCGAAGCATCCTGACTGAGTGTATCGGCCGTATCCACCAACACTCCATCGACCCGTCCGGCTACTGCAGCCTTTGCGAGTCCAGTCCCGATGGATTGTGCAATTTCCATAATGGAAACAGGATGATCGAATTGACGTTGACTACCGTCGGGTAGCGAAATGACGGGCATGGAACTTCCTCGATTATTCAGTGGTGACCACCTACCAAGGGCCACTTGAAGGGCTGATCAAATACTGGGCAAAGATAATTCAATGCTCGGAAAAATCCATCCTGAGCAATAAACGGCTGAAAACGTTACCAGTGACGCGCACCGGCGTCCAGCTACAACCGCTTGATGCTGTTGCCGGCTACAGGCGCTTCATATAAAAAAAGAGAGCGCCCAAAGGCGCTCTCTGATCAAACGGGCTTTTCAGGAAAAGCCCGTTTGCAACAACAGCCATATTACATGGAACTGTTATTCTGGGTACGGTCCATTGTCTGACCAGCATCACCCAGCGGTTCAACTTCCGTACGACGGTTTTGTGCACGGCCTTCAGCAGTGCTGTTGGTCGCAACCGGGTTGGACTCGCCATAACCCTGGGTTTCGATACGGTCAGTGCTCACTCCCTGGCTGACCAGGTACTGCTTGACCGAATCGGCGCGACGCTGCGACAGATCCTTGTTGTAGGCTTCAGTGCCGATGGAATCGGTGTAGCCTTTCAGCTTGACGCGAACAGACTCGTTAGCGTTCAGCTTCTGAGCAACGCCATCAAGGATCTGCTGAGCATTGGAAGTCAGCTCGGCGGAGTCAAACTTGAAGTTGACGTTTTTCAGCACCAGGTTGGCAACACAGCCCAGCGCGTTGACCTTGGCGCCAGCCGGGGTATTCGGACACTGGTCCTGATAGTCCGGTACGCCGTCACCGTCGCTGTCCAGCGGGCAACCCTGTGCGTTGACTTCAACGCCTGCCGGAGTTCCCGGGCACTGGTCCTGATAGTCCGGCACGCCGTCACCGTCGCTGTCCAGCGGGCAACCCTGCGCATCGACAGCAACGCCAGCCGGGGTACCCGGGCACTGGTCGCGATCATCCGGTACGCCGTCGTTGTCGGAATCCAGCACTTCAGGTTCGTTGTTGGAGCACAACAGAGCGCCTGCCGTTGCACCAGCAACACCACCCACGGCACTACCGGTCTCTTCATCGTCATGTCCGCTGACGCCGTAGCCGATACCACCACCGATCAGACCACCGGCCAGGCCGCAGACGAAAGGCGAAGAATACCAGGCGTCGTTATTACTGCTGCTCGACATGGAAGACTGTGAACCGGAACTGGCACAGCCGGAGAGGCCCAGCACCAGCGCAGATCCCAGCAGTAAGCCAGTTGCAGATTTGTTCATGCAAGACTCCTTCTTTATATAAAGCGCCGGGTGATCATGGATCACTCAGCGGCTCTGGTTCAGGCGCTCAAGCCGTCGCAGGAAGAAACTGCCTTCCTGCATGGCAAAAGAAAGCACATTTGTACTATTTCAGCCAGTCGGTGCGCCTTCTTTCATCAAGGCAATTCCGTGCCCTGATGACATTAACAACGTGCCCCATACAGGGGGACGATGCAATAGTAGAACAGTGTTTTGCAGCATGCGAGCCCGCTTGTCAAACACTGTTTTCCCTATAATAGTATCCTGCCTTTCCAATGACCGACTCAAACCGGCACGCATGCCAGAGGCATGATGAAAAACCGGCCTTTTTTCGATGCATCAATAACGCCAGGACTCGAGCATGAAATCACACAGGGCTGATATTATATCACTTACAGGTACCTGTGGTTCCATTTCGTGCAGAGCGTCCCGCCGGTATGCTTTTGACATGGGCATCATCCATCCCGGCACTGTCAATCCATGCACACCTGAAAAGCTCCGATAGTCCTTGCCTCACCCAGCCTGGAAAGCTATTGCAGTTGACTACCCAACTTCCCGGAAGATGCGATAAAAGGGCCAGACCTTTACCTGGCAGCAAAATTCCTGGCGTAGCCCAACAACTGCTCGACCCTTTCATGAACGGCTTCGCGTTCTTCGGCTGCAATATGCAAGCGATCCTTATCCTCATGCATGCGTTCAGCGGGAGTCAGTTTCCTGCGTGCCTCATGTCTATGAAGATGATCCGTTCGTCGGCGAATGCGATCGAAGATAACAAATGCCCCCTGCGGATCGAACTCCCGACCCAATAGATCCAGCATGACACTGATGCGGATACACCCCTCAACAAGATCGACCTGATCCGCCAGTACGGCCCGACCAATAATATCCAGGTTCTTCAGGCAATTATCACGCGCCTGACGTTGCTCTCTTCGGTAAGCCTCTCGGCGTCTGACCACTTCACGGCGCAGTCGCAAGGCATAAACAGCCAAAGCGAATACAATCAGTATCGCCAGCAACAATAGCGATAAACTCAAGGCCATTGACATGAGACGACTCCGGGTAAATGACAAGGCAGTATAGTAAGTCGTTGATAATATCGTCATCCTGCCATCACCAGTGCAGCACGAGAATAGCTGTTGGCGAAGCGTGGCGTTACAATTATCGTTCAAAGTCGAAAGCAGGGGCTGTAGTCCATGACCCAGCGAATTGTGCTGGTGGTTCGTACTCTGCGTGTTGGAGGTATTGAGCGTGTCACGGTCAATCTGGCCAATACGCTCAATCGGCTCGGGCATGAAGTCCATGTGCTTGTGTTAAAGGGGGGACGCGAGCTTGTCCCCGACCCGGGTGTCGTCGTTCATGAGCAGGATTTTGACAAGGCTTTTCGCCGAACGGGCGTCGGACTTTTTTACGATCTGATAACACGCCTGGTGTTTAAACCCTTGATAAAGGAATCCGGTTTCATCTGGCGAGGCTGGTACGGTGGCCACTATCTGAAGCGCTTTATCGCCCGTCTGGAACACCAGTATGGTCAGGTAGATCGGATCATCATACGCGGCCAGGGCGCCTACGAAACCGTCTGGTCGTGGCGTGATCCACGACTCTGGCAGGTCAGTGTTGCCTGGCCCGGCAGCACTAATGGAGGCCTCCGGCGAAGGTGGTTATTAAGACATCTGTTTGAAGACAAGCAAATCATATGCAACTCCAGCGGCGTCATGAATCGGCTGCAGATGCTGTTGACTCATCATGGTATTCACCCGAAGCGCTGGGCCCGAATCATGAACCCCTGCGACATCGAAGCCATTCGCGAAATGGCCGACGCCCCCGTCGAGCTGCCCGAGCGTCCTTTTATTGTACATGTCGCCCGCCTGTCAAAAGTCAAAAGGCAGGCATTGTTGATTCGCGCTTACCATGCAGCAAACATCGCAGAGGATCTGGTGATCGTGGGCGATGGCCCCCTTCTCGAGTCACTGAAAGCGCTCATCACTGAACTCGGTCTTGAGCAACGCGTTCACTTGGTCGGCCACCAGCTCAACCCCTACCCATGGATGAAACATGCTCGTCTTTTTGTGCTGAGCTCCAGTAGTGAAGGACTAGGCATGGTGTTGGTAGAAAGCCTCATTTGTGGCACGCCATGTACTGCCATTAACGCACCGGGCGGGATCGCCGATGTGCTGGTGGAAGATCAGGCCCGTTTGCTGACTGACGATACCACTGAAGCTCTGGCCGAAGGTATTCGGGAAGGATTACGTCATCCACCCGAGATTCGAAGCGAGTGGATTGAGCGCTTTCGCGATACCCGAATTGCTACTGCCTTTCTTGAACTTCCCACCCATGACGAGTCAACAACCCCCTCATGAGTGAACGCTACGCAGAATTGCGTGATTATAACTATCCGCTTCAGCCGGATATCACATACCGTGTCGGGCTCAGGAACAACCAATTGTTCTCTTCCGAGAACAGCACGTTGAACCTTTCTGGCGCCTTCAGCTGGCTATTACCCCTTCATATCCGGACGACGGCGCTGGGAAGATGGCGTGAGCCCAGCGTAGAAGTTCGAATAGATGGCCAACCATATGGACGGCAGTATTTCGAACCCGGTGCGAATGGCAGACGTTTTCTCGATCTCGGTCAACCGGGTAATACCAGTGCACTCCCTGAGCTGATCGCGCACGACTGCCAATTGAATGTATCGGAACCACTCATGGGCTGGCGTCTACCCCAACTGGCAGATGGTCCATTACTGATCCTTGCACCACATCCCGATGATGCCGAGATAGCAGCCTATGGATTATATCGGCACTTTCATGAGCAGGTATGGATCATCACCCTGACCCCCGGCGAACGCTTGCCTCGTCTTGATCGCCAGTATCTGCAAGGCCTTGACGATGACCTCTCGAAGGCCACCCGCCGCAAGGGTGAATTACGCAGCTGGAATGCAGCAACAACCCCCATGCTGGCCGGCGTTCCTATACAACAGCATGTCATGCTCGGACATTTCAATCGTCACCTGAATGAGATGCTGGCCACGCCTGAACATTCCTTTTCCCATCCGGTCGTTGCTGGACTGACGCCAGATCACTTTCGCTGCCACAACCAACTCTCCCTGCCTACCGATTCACGGGCAGCATGCCGAGGATATGATCTAATGGAAGAGCTGGAGTTTCTTCTTGGCCACATTCAGCCCACAACCATTGTGCTACCCGATCCTCTGCTTGATCCCCATCCGGATCATATCGCGACCGGTCATGCGCTGCGGCATGCCATCAGTCGACAAGGAACAGCACCACAACGTTTGCTGAGCTATACCAATCATTTACGAGGAACAACGCTATTTCCTTATGGCCCGGCAGGTGCCCGCACCAGCCTCCCCCCGGCAAACCTCGTTGATCAGCCGGCCGGGGGCTACTTCAGCTTTTCACTCTCGCCGGAGCTGCAACGGGAAAAAACGACAGCGCTGATGACAATGAGCGACCTCCAGGCACCGGTCAGCCTCGAGCGTCAGCTTAAACGGCGACTAAAGGATCGCCTGTTACATCAGCATTGGCGCGACCCAGCAAGGCATGCTTACTTTCGCACTGCCATCAAGCATAACGAGGTTTTTCGACTATTTGGAAGAATCGAAGAGCTGGTACCTGAACATCAAAAGGTCTGAAGCCTTGCAGCCGCTGTTATTTCTTCAACCTGTTTTTTGCTGCAGGGAAGCAAACGAGGTACGCAACTTCTCATATTGGTGCTGATGAGAATACGAAGACGCTCGCTCGGCCAATTGCGGACCCAGCGTATCCCGCAACTCGGGCATAGCAAGCAACTCAACCATGTGTTCAGCCCACATTTCGGCATCCTGCTCTTGCATGATCAGTTGCTCGAAGCCATCTTCCAGCAGTTCGGCGCTCCCTACATTTCGGGATACCAGTACCGGTGTCGCACAGGCCATCGCTTCAAGCACCACACGCCCGAACTCCTCGATATGCGCTGGTAATACGAACAGATCCAGAGCGCCATAAAGTTTTTCTACCTCGGGCACGGTGGTGCGCCAGATAAAATCTTCGGCCACCCCGCTTTCACGTGCATGGCGTTGCAAAGGCGCCATATCATCCTTGCCAACGACCAGAAAACGGCATTGTCCCGGCAAGCGTTTCGCCAGTATTGCAGCAATATCAATGAACCCTTTCACATTGCGCTTGACGAAATTTCCGGAGGTGACCAGCCCGATCAGTTGCATACCCCGGTCAACTCCCAGGGCATCACGCGTTTCCTCACGTTGCTGCCGTGCTCGCTCCGGCGAGAACTGCTGCGGATCATAGCCTGGATAGCTGATCTCGATCTGCGCCATCGGGATGCCATAGCGTGTCTGAAAATCCTCCGCCATGAGCTTTGAATTTACAGCGACCCGACGATAGCGTTTCCCACCCAGCACATGATCATGAATGGCAGCGACTTCATGCCCAGCGGGCAATTCACGCCCATGAATCCGCTGGCTCGCCAGGTGGACGCAGTTATGCATATAAACGACATCATCGGTTTCCACATCGCCATGGCTGATCAGCAAGGCAGGCTGATGACGGCGACACCACGCGTGGACACGGCGATTGAACCAGAATCGCCGAAAAGGTCCCTTGAGGGGCCAGCGATGCAAACGCACCAGTTCAGCACCAACCGATCTGACGATATCGGGCGCACCACGTTCAGCCAGAATCACAACCCGATACCCCAGCTCTCGTAGCGCAGCAGTCTGCTCAAGCGCATTGCGGCTGGCACCGGTTCGCTTTTCCACCTGCCGAATGGCAATGACAGCCAGTGGATATTCGGACATGGCCATCAATCGGTCATCGCTACCCGAGGTGCCGACTGCAGGGACTCTCCGCGCCCCACGGCGTAATACATCAGACCAGCCTGACGCACCGTTTCGGGATCGTAAAGATTACGCCCGTCTACCAGCACCGGCATTGAAAGCTGGGCCTTGAGCCATTCGAAATCCAGAGTACGAAACTCTTTCCATTCGGTCACAATGACCAGGGCATCCGCTCCCTGAACGGCCTGAACACGATCGGCCACCAGCGACAGATCAGCGCGCTCCCCATAGAGACGACGGCACTCGTGCATGGCCTCCGGGTCATAGGCCTGTACTCGGGCCCCGGCAGACCATAGCGCTTCCATCAGGGTACGGCTGGGAGCTTCACGCATATCATCGGTATTGGGCTTGAAGGCCAGACCCCAGAGCGCAATCGTTCGACCGGCCAGTTCACCGTCAAAGGCCCGCAACAGTTTCTGGAACAGCGTCTGCTTCTGCCGATAATTCACACTTTCCACGGCATTGAGCAGCTCGGCATTGTAATCGTTCTGATGTGCCGTACGGGCAAGCGCCTGAACATCCTTGGGGAAGCAGGAGCCACCGTAACCGCAGCCAGGATAAATGAAGTGATAACCAATACGCGGGTCACTGCCGATACCGCGTCGAACAGCTTCGATATCAGCGCCCAGCCGCTCGGCCAGATTGGCAATCTCGTTCATGAAGCTGATTTTGGTCGCCAGCATGGCATTGGCAGCATACTTGGTCAGTTCAGCTGCCCGGATACCCATGAACATCAGCTTGTCGTGATTGCGATTGTAGGGCGCGTAGCACTCACGCATCAGTTCCTGCACCCGCTCACTGTCCGTGCCGACAATGATGCGTGCGCCACGGGTAAAGTCCTCGATGGCAGCCCCTTCCTTCAGAAACTCGGGGTTGGAGCAGACATCGTACTCCAGCTCGACACCCCGCGCCTCGAGCGCATCCGCTACACGGTGGCTAACGCGATCCGCAGTACCCACGGGGACCGTGGACTTGTCCACGATTACCCGATAATCCTTCATGTACCGGCCAATGGTTTCGGCAACCGCCAGCACATACTGTAGATCAGCACTGCCATCTTCATCCGGTGGTGTTCCCACGGCGATGAACTGCAAAACGCCGAACTCGACCGCCTGCTGGGCATCGGTCGTAAAGGTCAGTCGTCCGGCTTCGACATTGCGCGCCACCATCTCGGCCAGTCCCGGTTCAAAAATCGGGATCTCACCGGCTTCCAGACGAGCGATCTTGCCAGCGTCGATATCCATGCACATGACATTGTGGCCGACGTCGGCAAGACAACTTCCGGTAACCAGACCCACGTAACCGGTGCCGAAAACCGTAATCTTCATTGCTTATCCCTGTATCAATGCCGCATTGAGGGCGGCAGGATGCCGAATCCTACCACGCCTCTCCCAGTGAGCGAATCTTCCGCTCATGTCGTGCAGAGGTCTTTCCTTTATTGTTGCTCATAGCCCTGCGGATTCTGTTGCTGCCAGCGCCAGGTATCCGCCATCATGCGCTCAATACCATACTGCGCCCGCCATCCCAGCATGCTTTCTGCATAGGCAGGGTCAGCATAACAACAGGCAATATCCCCCGGCCGACGTGGCTTGATTTCATGGGGAATATCACGGCCGCTAACCCGTGCAAAGGCATTGGTCACCTCAAGCACGCTATATCCCTTGCCGGTCCCCAGGTTAAAGGTATGCACGCCCTGATGCTGCGCAAGGAAATCCAGCGCTTTCAGATGGCCATCAGCCAGATCCACAACATGGATATAGTCACGCACCCCTGTGCCATCAGGGGTATCATAATCGTTTCCGAACACGGAAAGGGTTTCGCGTCTCCCGATGGCGACCTGACTGATAAAGGGTACAAGATTGTTGGGAATACCATGTGGGTCTTCCCCGATCATGCCGCTCTCATGCGCCCCTACGGGGTTGAAGTAGCGCAGTAGCGCCACCCGCCACTCATCATCTGCCTGACACAGGTCACGCAGAATCTCTTCCACCATCAGTTTGGAACGCCCATAAGGATTGGTCGCCGAGGTCGGGAAGCTCTCCTGAATCGGCACTGTTTCAGGATCACCGTAGACGGTTGCCGACGAGCTGAACACAATACTCTTGACCCCTGCTCTTGCCATTGCACGGCAAAGCACCAGCGTGCCATTGACGTTATTGTCAAAATAGGCGAGAGGCTTTTCCACGCTCTCTCCTACTGCCTTGAGACCGGCAAAATGTACCACGGCTGAAATGTCATAGCGTTCAAACAGGCTATCCAGCAGCGCTTCGTTGCGAATATCGCCCTCGACCAGAGGCACTTCCCGGCCAGCCAGAGTAGCTACCCGTTCGAGCGCCAGAGGACTGGAATTGGTGAGGCTATCCAGCACTACCACTTCATGTCCGGCCTGTAATAGCGCCAATACCGTATGCGAACCGATATAACCGGCTCCACCTGTCACCAGGATCATTTGCGCCTCCTCCCAATTCGCGTTTCAAAAATGTCTCGAAAATGAACATGACCCAGCATAGCGTCACTGTCGGCTAGCTCCAGCCGCGCCATTCTTAAGCCAGACTGACGACCCTTCCTGGCGGCGTGATTTCGACAGCTCGCGTGACCATTCTTGCAATACTGAAATGTGATTTGTGACCGCTCTATATCAAGTCATGGGGTAATATCATGACAGAAATTTCGGATAGTACTCATCAGCAATCTGCTCGCGCCCCAACGATCGGACTCTGATCAAGCCTGATCCTTCTCATTCCTGCCCTGGGTGATTTGGCCGAGCCTGCCTGGCACTGCCTCGGGCTTGCAATGTTGAGAGCATGCTGGTGATCCTCCGAAGCACTACCTATTCCGGCAACATCGTTACCCCCGATCATTCTGGCCCCGGCTGCCGGCATCGGCACGCTGAATGACGTCACGGCGGCCTACGGCAATCCGATTATCTTTTTGTTTCTGGGCGGTTTCTTGCTTGGTCTGGCCATGTAGCGCTGGAACCTTCACCGTCGCATCGCCCTGCGCATCCTGATCCTGGTAGGCACTAGGCCACGTCGACAAATCGGTAGTTTCATGCTGGCCACCGGTTTCCTCAGTATGTGGGTCTCCAATACCGCCACCGTTATCATGATGCTGCCGATCGGCACATCCGTGTTATCCCTGTTAAAGAATAACGACGGTGATGAGAACCGGCATCGGGAGCAACAACGCTATGCAACAGCACTGCTTCTGGCCATTGCCTATTCAGCCAGTATTGGCGGCATTGCCACTCTGATCGGTACTCCCCCCAACGCCCTACTGGCTGGTTATCTTGCTGATGATCGCCAGATCGAACTGGGTTTCGCACAATGGATGACTGTGGGGTTGCCTGTTTCCGTGATCATGATGCTGATTACCTGGTGGTGGCTGACACGACAGGGTTTCCAGCTTGACCAGCAGGATCAAGGGCGGGAAATGCTTCAACGTGAGCTCTCTGATATGGGCGCCATGTCTTCAGCAGAGACACGGGTAGGCGTTATTTTTCTGATGACAGCTACTGCCTGGATCGTTCGCCCTCTGTTGACCGATTCTGGCCTTGACTGGCTCTCGGATACCAGTATTGCCATGGCGGCCGGCATTGCCCTGTTTTTACTTCCAGCGGGTACTACCCGGCATGACCGTTTGATGACGTGGGAGAAGGCTGCCGAATTGCCCTGGGGCGTGCTGCTACTGTTCGGGGGTGGGCTCGCGCTTGCAGGCCTGATCCGCAGCTCGGGCCTTGCGGAATGGATTGCCCAGCAACCGAGTGTCTTTGGTGCCCTCCCACTGCTTGGGCTGATTGGCGTAGTCGTACTGGTTATCATTTTTTTGACCGAAGTTACCTCGAATACGCCCACGGCGGCTGCCTTCCTTCCATTGCTGGGAGCGCTGGCACTGTCACTGGATATTTCACCACTACTGATTACTGCACCAGCTGCCATTGCCGCCAGCTGCGCCTTCATGATGCCCGTGGCCACACCACCCAACGCTATCGTTTTTGCAGCCGGAGAGATGCGTATCCAATCGATGATCCGTGCCGGCCTATTGCTCAACCTGGTTGGCTCGCTTGTCATTACCGGACTGGTTACCCTTTTGACCAGTTGGCTCTGGTAGTTATTGGGCATGGCTACGTTATTTTTATTTAAATAACTGTTTTGGCCAGAAGCAAAGCAGAACGATATATAACCCCATCTTTTTTTGGCCTGAAAAAAGTGTCGAATGATGGTCAGGCAAGGCGAAAACGCAGCGAAGACAAGGGTAAAATAGCGTGCCGGTTCACAAGAGGTAAATAATTTTTAAACCTGCTTTTTAACACACCATGAAAAAGCGCAAGCATCTTTCCGACAGAACCTGATCAATATTCAAGAGCGCATTCCTGAGGATTTAAAACCACCTCCAAGCCTTCAAATAGAAATCCAACCCTTACTTTTCCATTCCCGAACAAGCTGATCTTCCAGTTCGGGGAAAGTTTCAAAACACCGTCGCATCTGAATGTCATTCGCCCCATTCTTTATGTTTTCATCGTGCAGTGCTTCAATTGCCGCGGCTTGGGTAGGTAAAAACTCCAAATTGGAATGATTGATACGAACGCATTTTGTTCCGCGTTTCAGGGAAGCCATCTTGAACCAGATATCATCTGCGCTTGGCGCCATTTCAAGAAACCTCTCACTATCAGTGGCCATCTCATCAAGAGATCCAGGGAAATACAATACTCCGCTATTTCCTGTCGGCATAAGTGATAACGAGGGTGTCTCGGCCTCTCTCCCTCCCTTGTTTTTCATCAAGCCATAAGACCATTTACCGTTCATCGCTTCTGGTGTAAACATGTGGCCACGATGACATATTATACATCCCGGAAAACGTCTGCTACCTTCTAGCAAGCGCCATAACCAGTCTTTTGGATAAATAGCATCGTCATCTGCTGTAACAATATTACAGTCCGGGTACTCCCTCAACGCAAAAACAAGCTTATTGTACGATCGGAAATCATTTTTCGTAGAAACAATTCTCAGCCCCCTTCTTTCCAAACGCTTCAGTTTGTCAGGCAACCCTCCCATGGATTTAATATCTTTTTCCGAAAGATATAAACACACTATAAAATTGCATCCTTTCTGTGCAAAAATTGATTCCAAAGTTACATGAACCTGGTCTATTCTGGCAGGATAAGTTGTAAGAGAGACAACTACATCACACCCCTTTTCTTTCAGCTTTTCGCCAGCCCCTACAATATTTATTATATTGTAATAATGGTACAATAAAAAAGCGTTTACCTTCCTGAAAAACCTTTCACTCTTTCTTTTAATATTCATAAATCAGAAATAACCCGGTTAAAGTCTCAGATCCGTCACTGCCTTGGGCAACATATGCTTGAGATCATAGAGAATATGATTCTCTCTTCCCCAGTGACGGATTTGCTCAACTGACAACTCACGAAACGGGGTATGGGCTACCGCCATGATAATGGCGTCATAGGCGCCCTCTTCGGGCTGTTCGATGGGCAAAATGCCATACTCTCTGTCCGCATCCGCAGCGGTTGCCAGCGGATCATAGACTTCAACCGTCACATTGTATTCTCGCAGTTCGCTAATGATGTCAATGACACGCGTATTGCGCAGATCAGGGCAGTTCTCCTTGAAGGTTAGCCCCATGATCAGAATACGTGCGCTTTCGACATGAATGCGACGCTGCGTCATCTTCTTGACAAGCTGACTGGCTACGTAGGCTCCCATTCCATCATTGATACGACGGCCTGCAAGAATCATGTCCGGATGATAGCCAGTCGCCTGAGCCTTGTGCGTCAGGTAGTAGGGATCGACACCAATGCAATGCCCGCCGACCAGTCCAGGGCGAAAAGGCAGAAAGTTCCATTTGGTCCCTGCCGCTTCCAGCACCTCTTCAGTATCAATACCCAGCCTGCTGAAGATCATGGCCAGTTCATTGATCAGCGCAATATTGATATCACGCTGAGTGTTTTCAATTACCTTGGCCGCCTCGGCAACACGAATCGAGCTGGCCCGCCAGGTACCCGCCTCAACGATCGAGCCATAGAGTGCATCTACAAAATCAGCCGCCTCAGGTGTTGAGCCGGCGGTTACTTTCGTAACTGATGTAATCCGATGAATTTTGTCACCCGGGTTGATGCGCTCAGGGCTGTAGCCTGCATAAAAGTCTTCATTGAATCGCAACCCTGACAAACGCTCGATCACGGGCATGCAATCTTCTTCGGTGGCTCCCGGATAGACCGTAGACTCATAGATCACGACTGCCCCACGATCGATCACGCGCCCTACCGTTGCGCTTGCGCCCAACAAGGGAGTCAGATCAGGACGCTTGTGCGCATCGATCGGTGTTGGAACGGTAACGATATAAACATCGCAACCTGTTAGCGCCGATTCGTCATCGGTAAACACCAGTCCCCGAGCTGCATGCAAACGCTCGGACTCAACTTCCCTCGTATCATCCCGACCGGTACGCAGCGATGCTATACGCGCGGCATTGATATCAAATCCGATGACCCGATAGTGGCGTCCGAACTCTACCGCCAAGGGCAATCCGACATAGCCCAACCCGATCACACCGATACGCAACTCGGGAGTCAATTCATGCATGAAACAATCCTGATTTTTTCAAATCCCGGGTGATGAAACTTCAACTCAGCGTAACATGCAATACTACCGTATCATTTCTGCTCTGACTTCAGCCCCTGGTGCCCCTTATCATAAAGAAAGCCGCGGATCGAAGGGCCGCGGCTCTTTTCAACAGCAGATACTCAGGGCTTAATGCTGATTCTGGTGAGTCTCCACACCGTTATCGCTGCTCTTACCAGGACTGCGACCCAGCTTTCGTCCCAACCATTCCGAAGCCTGGATGATCATGACATAAGTCGCCGGAACAAACAGACTCGCCAGTACGGTAATGGTGATCATACCGCCCACCACTGGTGTACCGATCTGGTGACGATTGGCCGCACCCGCGCCTTCTGCCAATGCCAGCGGTAACGTCCCCCCAATAAAGGCCAGCGAAGTCATGACGATCGGCCGGAAACGCATCTCGGCGGCGCGCATGGCCGCATCGGTCACCGAAAGCCCTTCATGCTCGCGCTGTTGCTGGGCAAATTCCACGATCAGAATGGCATTCTTGGCTGCCAGCCCGACTACTGTCAGCAAGCCGATCTGCAGATAGACGCTGGTCCCCATGCCTCGTAACCATACGGCCATGATGGCCCCGACAAAGGCAAACGGCACTGCAGTCACCACGGCCAGTGGCAATGTCCATCGCTCGTATTGCGCCGCCAGGATCAGGAATACCATGATGATCCCGAAGGAGATGGCCAGCATGGCGGCATTACCCTGGCCGAGCTCCTGGTAGGCAACACCGGTCCACCCCATGCCATATTGCGAGCCAAGCTGCTTCGAGATCACCTCCTGCATGGCCTCGATCGCCTGACCGGAGCTATAGCCCGGGGCAGCACCCCCCTGGAAGCGGGCCGCAGGATAAACGTTATAGCGATCCACAATAGTGGGGGCATTGGTACGGTGCAGTGTCACGAAGGTGGAAAGCGGAATACGCTCGCCATCACCACCTCGTACATAGACCTTGGAAAGATCCTCCGGTTTGCGGCGGAAACTGTCATCCGACTGCAGATAAACCTGAAAATTACGACTGTTCTTCTGGAAGTAGTTGACGAAAGCGCTACCAAAGGTGCTGGACAGCGTAGTGTTGAGATCCGAGATACTGACCCCGTAACTCTGGGCCTTCTGTTCATCCACTGTCGCCCTGTAGCTCGGCACCCCGGCATCCAGAGTGGTAAACACCTGAGACAGTTCCGGCCGCTTGCTCGCAGCCTGCATGACCTTGACCGAGGCCTGATAGAGCTCCTTGGGCGTATCGCCTCCAAAGGACTGGAGGTAGCCAGTGAAGCCCCCCGTGGTCGAGAGCCCCAGAATGGGCGGTAGATTGAACGCCATGATATTGCCGCCATCAACCTGACTACCCACCTGCTGCAGTTTGGCAATCATCTGATCGGCTGAAATATCACGTTTGCCCCAGGGCTTGAGCGATACAAAGATAACCCCCTTGGCCGGATTGGCACCACTCGAGAGGAAGTCATAACCGGAAACTGCCGTCGCATAATTAACAGCAGGATTTGCCATCATCTGCTTCGAGACCTTCTGCAGATACTCATCAGTACGTGCAACCGATGAGCCGGCTGGTAGTGAGGCAATACCCAGTACCACACCCTGGTCGGTCGATGGCAGCAGGCTACCCGGCAAGCGGGAATAGACCAGCACCGAAATGACACAGACCGCAATCACACCCACCAGCGAGATCAGCAGGTGACGGATCAGGAAAGAGACACATTTCAAAAAGCCCCGTGTAATACGTGCAAAGCCACGATTGAACCAGTCAAAGGGCTTTTTGACGATGCGAACAAACTTCGACTCCCTCAGATTCTCCTTGTGCTTGATGAAAATCGCACACATGGCCGGCGTAAAGGACAGCGCCACCAGCGCAGAGATAGAGACCGAAACCGCAATGGTAATCGCAAACTGACGATACATTTCGCCCGTCAGGCCGGAAAGGAAACCAACCGGCACAAACACGGAGGCCATGATCAGAGCAGTAGCGATAACCGGGCCGGACACTTCTCGCATGGCTTCCAGAGAAGCCGACATGGGTGTCGCCTCGGGGTCATGCTCGAGAATGCGCTCAACGTTCTCGATCACCACGATCGCATCATCCACCACGATCCCGATGGCCAGTATCATGCCGAATAGCGACAACAGGTTGATCGAAAAATCCAGCATATACATGCCGGCAAAGGTACCAACAACTGATACCGGCACGACCGACATCGCCACCAGCGTCGAACGCCAGTTCTGCAGGAAGATGAAAATGATCGCTGCAACCAGAATCAGCGCTTCGATGAAAGTATGCTCGACAGACTCGATCGAAGCGTTGATGAACAGCGTCGTGTCATAAGGGATTGAATAATCGATCCCGGCCGGGAAGCGCTGCTTGAGCTCACGCATCCGACTCTTGACTTCCTTCGCCACCTCCAACGCATTGGCACCCGGCTGGGTATAGATGGCAATCGGCGCCATCGGGTTATTATTCACCCGCCCCCGAACGGCATAGCTGGACGCACCCAGCTCAACCCGTGCCACATCACTCAAACGCAGTGACCCGCCATCCTGCTGAGTGCGCAATACGATATTGCGGAATTGATCAACGCTGGTAAAACGCCCCTGGGTACTGATGGTGTAGGTATAAGCCGTAGGATCACGCTGTGGCGCTCCCCCCAGCTTGCCCGCTGAAACTACCGTGTTCTGCGACTGAATGGCACTGGAAATCTCGGCCGGCGTAATATCGTATTGAGCCATCTTGTCCGGGTTGAGCCAGACACGCATGGCAAATTCCTGATTCCCCAGGACCTGCGACTGCCCCACGCCGGGGAGCATATTGAGTTCATCAATGATATTGAGATTGGCGTAGTTGTTCAGATACAGCGAATCATATTGATGATTGGGCGAATACAGACCAACGAACAGCAGTACGCTGTTGGACTGTTTCTCCACGGTCACGCCCTGATTCTGCACCTGCTGTGGCAGCTGTGACAGCGCTCGCTGCACCCGGTTATTGACGTTGATCGTCGCCATATCCGGATCAGTGCCAATGTTGAAATACACGCTCATGTTCAACTGACCACTGTCGGAACTCGACGAGGTCAGGTAGATCATGTCCTGCGTACCGTTGATCTCTTCAGCCAATGGCGACGCCACGGTGTTGGAAACCGTTTCGGCATCGGCACCCGGGAAGGTCGCCATCACACTGACCGTGGGCGGCACCACACTGGGGTATTGTTGAATCGGCAGCACCCGTACTGCCATCAACCCCATCAGGGTAATAATGATGGAAACGACCGTGGCGAAAATCGGCCGATGGATGAAAAAGCTTGCAAAATTCATTCGGCTGCCCCGTTGTGGTTACTCACCGCCACTTTCACCTGTACTGGAATTGGCGCTGCTACCACCCTGTTTCGCCTGCTGTGACTGATCCGATTCCCGCTGCTCGGTCACACCTGTATTACCGGTGCCCTGTTTGGGCTCACGCTCATGACGCAACGGATGGCCCGAGGGATTGGTCGGCTGCTCGGAGCTGCCCTGATACGGCTGTGGGTCTACCTTTTGGCCGACACTGACACTACCAATGCTGCCCGCCACGATACGCTCGCCGGCCTTGAGCCCCTCGGTAATGATGGTCCGAGATCCTGCCTGCTCTCCCAGTGAGACAAAACGGCTCTGAATCACGTTGTCATCATTGAGCACATAAAGCTGCGGCCCCTTGAGGCCTTCGGTGACAGCCACATTGGGTACAGCCAGCACATGAAAGCGTTTGAGGTTTTGAAGTTCGATACGAACGAACTGACCCGGAAGAAAAAGGTGATCGGGGTTCTTGAAGATGGCCCTGGCCTGCACAGTACTGGTGGACTCATCGACCCGGGAGCCGAGGAAATCGATTTTCCCCTTCAGGGTATTGGCCGTCGTGTCCTGCTGATTGGCATAAGGAAACTTGAGCGTTGCCGTCACCTCAGGCGCATCCTGCATCTGCCGCTGACGGCGCAATGCGAACGCATCCTCCTGAGGCAGAGAGAAACGCACTTCCAAGGGATCCAGCGGTGTGACAGTGGCCAGCTCGGTATTCTGTGTCACGTAGTTGCCCACGTTGACCTCATTGAGACTCACCATGCCACTCACAGGTGATTTTACCGTGGTGTAATCAAGATCGATTCTGGCGCTTTCGAGTGCTGCTTTCGCCTGAGCAACGGAGGCCTGAGCTGTCTGCAGGGTATTCAGCGCCGTATCACGCTGTTGCTGACTGATGGCACCACGAGAATAAAGCCGCTTGTAGCGAGCCCAGTTGCGCTGCGCTTCTTCCAGATCGGCACGTGCGCTTTGCAGATCAGCCTCACGCTGATCCACCGTCGCCTGATAGGGAGGCTGCTCGATGGTAAACAGCTTCTGACCCTTTTGAACCATCTCCCCGGGCTGGTAGTGCTTCTTCTCCAGTACACCGGCGACCCGGGCCACGATATCCGCTGACAGATCACTACGGATCATCGCCGGATATTCCATGTCGAGTTCCAGATCGCGGGATTGAACCGTCATGACAGCAACCTTGCGTGGGGGTTGCTCCCCGCCACCCTTCTGACTTTGCTGTTGATCTTCATCGCTACCGCCGCAGGCGGCCAACAACAAGGCCATGACTCCGATGAGCCCCCATTGCGGGGCCCGACTGGCAAACATCCGGATCATTGGAATATCCACGATTGTCCTGATTTTCGATACATGGAATTTTAGATGCATTCCTGTATGTATGTAAACGAACCCTGTCGGGTAGCCTACGAAGAGCACCAGCATAGCCCGTGCATCCGGTTTCGGATAGCACAGTGGCCGCTCAAATGATCATGACACCCGTCTCGGCACCCTGAATTTTCGGAAAATCAATATAAAGAAAGGTGCCCGATCCATAAGAATCGGGCACCTTTCTTCACCACGTCAGACGTCTGCTTATTCGACAGGCACCAGCAATTCCATACTGCTCAGGCCAGCATCGCGCCGCCCTTCCCGATAGAGCACACGACTATGATCTACCCGCACCTGCTCATCATTCATCATCGCCCAGTTCAGCGCCATGTGCTGAAATGAGGATTCATAATCCTTCCAGCTGGCAAGCTGTGTGCTCATGCAGCGCCCTGCCGGAACAGTGACCCAGCGCAATGGCAGTGGCGGATGCCAGGTTTCGCGTCGAGCCATGCGATAACCGATGTCCTTGCGAACCCGATGCGCCGGGGTCACGCGGGGATCATCATATAAAAAGCAGACTGATTCGAGTATCGATTCCTTGGCACGCTGAGGGCAGAGCGTCAGCAGATGTTGGCGAAGACTCTCCTCACTCAGGCCACTGTCGCCAAAATCCCGAATAACCAGATAATACTCTTCTTCATTTTCACGCATTTCTACATGCGGTGTAGCATCAGGTACCCGAGGCAGAGTGCTCAGTGTATTACGCATCTGCTCGCGGTAGGCACGCGGCGAAAGGTCGAAGTGACGGCGAAAAACCCGGCTGAAGGCGGCATGATCCTGATAGCCACACTCAAGTGCTACTTCCATGATCGACTTGCGCGTATAAATGAGCAGCATGGCTGCCCGATCAAGGCGGATCGTCGCATGGTAATCCGTCGGCGTCACACCGAAGGACTGTTTGAACTTGCGCCGCAAATGTGAGGTGGACAGCCCTACCTGGCGCGCCACCATGGTCATGGGCATCAGTTCATTGGTGTGCTCATGCAGAATGACTTCTGTCGCGGCAACGTCGAATTCTCTGCAATCCATATCGTATCCCATCCCATAGGCGATATAAGTCAATTGCTGGCGTTTTGTACGCCTCTCATTATCCTGTTCTCATTTCGGCCTGTTTGACCGTTGAACGACATGTTCCATCAGGTCGTCTTTTATGAGAATCAGGCAAGTCAATACAAAAGATGATGTTGGTATGGATCTTTATATCCTCGCTCACCATCTCTTGATGACCCAAAGGGTGATTGAATCACCAGCCAGGCAATCCTTTTTTTATTATTTCCATCTGTAATGATCGCCAGACAGGTTGCAGATTAATTTATGCCAGCAACAAGTAAAGTATGAAAATTACGAAGACTATAAAATTGACCCTTTATGTTAATCGGCCACCCGTCCATTTCTCATTACTCGAAGGCATATCAACTAATCCAACACCGCCGGTTTTGCGACAAAAGGATTAGTTATTCCGATCAGAAAAGTACCAAAAAAATAGCACTATCATCATTTACCATTGTTTTTGAAGGTTTTTCCTACTGAAACACAACGTTTCACAATCAAGCGTCAGCGTTACTCTCGGTAGTGTATTGGACTGGTATCAGTCAGCCTTGCTTTTTTGCTCCGCTGTCTTTCTTTCCAAGGCTGTGGCCGGATGTCGCTATCCTGCGACAATTGGAACAATTTGTTATTCATTGAAAGCTGATATCGGTGAAAAGAGGTTTTGGCTGAAATCGATATTTAAGATTGCGGTAAGTTTGTGCAATAAAAAAACCCGGACACCAGGTCCGGGTAGCATATTGACAACAGTTTGAAGCCCTGTGTTTATCGTGATATCGGCTTTATTTTCATGAGGCATTGGGCATATGCGTGCTGCCACAAATACAGGTTTTCCTTGCTTTAATCATCGTCTTCATGAGATAGCGCCACACGAAGTCGCGCTACAGCCTGGCCGTGTAACTGACAAACGCGGGACTCACTGACACCCATGACAGCGCCAATTTCCTTGAGATTAAGCTCTTCCTGATAATAAAGCGCCAGCAACAGCCGTTCACGCTCAGGGAGCTTATCAATTGCTGCCATGAGCTGCTCGCGCTGAGCATGAGCAAGCCATTGATCATGTGGCGTATCCGGACGCTCAACACTATGGTCAACGTGTGAGGCTTCAGACTCATCCGTGCTGACATCTTCGTAAGGCATGAGGAAACCGTTATTCACATCAGTCAGCGTCTGATGATACTCATCCAGAGAAATATCCAGTTCAGCGGCAATTTCACGCTCACTGGGCGCTCGACCATTCTGCTGTTCGAGTCGCCATACCACTCGATCAATATCACGGGATACCCGGCGTACGCTGCGCGGCAGCCAGTCGCGGGAGCGCAACTCGTCGATCATGGCCCCTCTTACACGTTGCGAAGCATAGGTGGTAAAGGTTGCACCCTGACCGGCATCGAAACGATTGAAGGCATCCAGCAAACCGACCAATCCAGCCTGAATCAGATCATCGAGATCCACACAGGCCGGCAATCGAACCTGCATGGATAACGCCTGACGCCGGACCATCGGCATGTACTGATCCATCAGCTGTGAGTGATCGATTCTACCCTGAGCCGTATACATGCGCGTGGCATCCCCTGGTCTCTACACGGTTGTGCGCCCATGCGCCTGATGCGCGCAGCGCTGATGGAGAGCATTATGCGCGTTGCCTTACACTTCGAAACAATAAACAGGCCATGAATGCACGGCCTTCTTTGGCAATAGCCATACTGCCCCCCTACCGCCGCCCTTCTCCCCAAGGTCTTTTGCAGGAGCGACTTCAGTCGCGATCATCCGACCACCCAACCTCCCTAATTGGCGTAGGAGCGACTTCAGTCGCGATTGATCTACCATGCAAGCAACCCCATCGCGACTGAAGTCGCTCCTACAAGAACCTCAATAACCTGCCCCACCTCGATCACCCTCCTGTCATATGACGATTCGAGGAAATTTATCGCCTTTCCCTAAAGCCGCGCTCAAAGGTGACGTTAATCCCCTTGCCAACGCAGAGCAGGCGCTAAGCTCCAAACCCGGAATAAAATTTCGGGCTGCGCTAAAGAAAAGTCGGGATAACCCGATAACTGAATCAGGCGGCAGGCAGTGCCGCGAATACCGGCGAAATACGCCGCTTCCTTTTGAAACGCAATAGGGAATCGCAACCATGGCAATGGTCGTCAATACCAACTCGCTGTCGCTGATGGCTCAGCAGAACCTGAACAAGTCCCAGAACCAGCTCAACACGGCAATCGAGCGTCTCTCCTCCGGCTCGCGCATCAACAGTGCCAAGGACGATGCCGCCGGCCAGGCCATCGCCAACCGCATGACCTCCCAGGTCACCGGGCTCAACCAGGCCAGCCGCAACGCCAACGACGGTATCTCGCTGGCCCAGACCGCCGAAGGCGCCCTGGATCAGGTCAACGACAACCTGCAGCGCATCCGTGAACTGACCGTTCAGGCCCAGAACGGCACCAACTCCGCCAGCGACATCGACTCCATCCAGAAGGAAGTCAACCAGCGTCTGGAAGAGATCAACCGCGTCACGACCGACACTTCCTTTAACGGCACGGAAGTGTTCAGCAGCGCCTCTGCTGGTACCTCGTTCAGCATCCAGGTAGGTGCCAACGATGGCGAAACCATCAGCATCAACATCGGTCAGTCCGAGGGCGCCGTGGGCAGCACCGGCGGTTCTGGATGGAACATGTACACAAGTTCCGCAGCCAGCGGTGCCGGTAACGCCAACATTACTGCCGCCGATCGGAATGTTAAAACCAACGGCTTTGACGTCCTGAGCTCCGGCGCTCTGGCCACACTGGACGACAAGCTGAAGTCGGTCGACAACAACCGCAGTGATCTGGGTGCCGTGCAGAATCGCTTCGAATCGGCTATCGAAAACATCAACACCACCTCGACCAACCTGAGCTCTGCTCGCTCACGGATCGAAGATGCCGACTACGCCACCGAAGTGTCGAACATGTCCAAGGCGCAGATCCTGCAGCAGGCCGGCACCTCAGTACTGGCCCAGGCCAACCAGACCACCCAGAGCGTGCTCTCGCTGCTCCGCTGATCGCTGTCATACCCTTTCCTTTCGGGTAGTGCTCAAGGCCGGCTTATGCCGGCCTTTTTCCGTTGGGTAGCACCACAATATATTGAACAAAAAAGAAATGATGACAGGCACTAAAGAATCACCGTAAGCGACCGATAATTGAATCAGGCGGCAGGCAGTGCCGCGAATACCGGCGAAACACGCCGCTTCCTTTTGAAACGCAATAGGGAATCGCAACCATGGCAATGGTCGTCAATACCAACTCGCTGTCGCTGATGGCTCAGCAGAACCTGAACAAGTCCCAGAACTCGCTCAACACGGCAATCGAGCGTCTCTCCTCCGGCTCGCGCATCAACAGTGCCAAGGACGATGCCGCCGGCCAGGCCATCGCCAACCGCATGACCTCCCAGGTCACCGGGCTCAACCAGGCCAGCCGCAACGCCAACGACGGTATCTCGCTGGCCCAGACCGCCGAAGGCGCCCTGGATCAGGTCAACGACAACCTGCAGCGCATCCGTGAACTGACCGTTCAGGCCCAGAACGGCACCAACTCCGCCAGCGACATCGACTCCATCCAGAAGGAAGTCAACCAGCGTCTGGAAGAGATCAACCGCGTCACGACCGACACTTCCTTTAACGGCACGGAAGTGTTCAGCAGCGCCTCTGCTGGTACCTCGTTCAGCATCCAGGTAGGTGCCAACGATGGCGAAACCATCAGCATCAACATCGGTCAGTCCGAGGGCGCCGTGGGCAGCACCGGCGGTTCTGGATGGAACATGTACACAAGTTCCGCAGCCAGCGGTGCCGGTAACGCCAACATTACTGCCGCCGATCGGAATGTTAAAACCAACGGCTTTGACGTCCTGAGCTCCGGCGCTCTGGCCACACTGGACGACAAGCTGAAGTCGGTCGACAACAACCGTAGTGATCTGGGTGCCGTGCAGAACCGCTTCGAATCGGCCATCGAGAACATCAACACCACCTCGACCAACCTGAGTTCTGCCCGTTCGCGGATCGAGGATGCGGACTACGCCACTGAAGTGTCGAACATGTCCAAGGCACAGATCCTGCAGCAGGCTGGCACCTCGGTTCTGGCACAGGCCAATCAGACCAGCCAAAGCGTGCTCTCGCTGCTCCGCTGATCGCTTTCATACCCTTCCCTTTCGGGTAGTGCTCAAGGCCGGCTTATGCCGGCCTTTTTATTGTCTGGTCACCCTGCCCTCTAAAATGCCGGATTGGAACGGCTAACGGCTTCTATTCAAACGCTTCGCGATGCCGAGTGACTCTAGAATGGCTTCAGGTCCTACTCTCAGAGTCAGCAGGTATATTCATGAGCGCTCGCAAGCAAAAACGATCCTCAAATCGTTCAAAGCATAATGCTTCCAATTCTGCGGCTATGCTGCCACCGCACGAGCAGAAAAAACTTCTGGGGATTTACGAGTCCAGAAACTTTTCAGCAGCAGAACGCTATGCAGAAACTCTAACTCAGCGCTACCCACATGATGCTTTTGGTTGGAAAGTGCTGGGAAGCTGCCTGCACAAGAATGGTCATATCAAAAAAGCTCAGGAAACATTACAACGCTCACTGGACATCAAGGCAAATGACGCGCAAACCCAACACTTGATGGCCCGAGCCTGGTATGATCTGGGCGAGCCTCAAAAGGCATTAGGCTATGCTCGAGAAGCGATTGCCCTGGAACCCGGTTTTGCTCAGGGCCATTTTACTGTGGCCGAAATTCTGACCGAAAGCGACCTGGATAAAGAAGCACTGGAGCATGCTTTAAAAGCGGAGGAACTCGGTTATGAGAAAACCGCTTGCCTCTTTATTCGCGGCCATATTCAGACCAAGCGACGCCATTATCAGGAAGCCCTAAATATTGTTCAGGAGTTGGTCAGAGTTGATCCTGACAACCCTTTTGTTCAAAACGAGATTGCCAATCTCTACAAGGATCTGGGGCAGTTCGATCAGGCAGAAGCAGCCTACCGAAAGGCAATGGCACTGGATGCGGATTTCGATGTAGCTTTTTCCAACCTGTTGGTCTGCATGCATTATAATCCGGACGTCAGCTCGGAAAATATCCTTGACACTATCAAGCAGTGGGAAAATCAATTTCCCAGCCAGCCTGATCAATATCAGCATGCTTCCAGTAGTGCAGTAGCCAACAAGGTCATCCGCCTTGGCATGGTGTCGTCCGGGTTTCGTATGCACCCGGTAGGACAAATGATTCTGACGGGCCTGGAACGTTTGAATCCCGGCTTCGAGCTACATTTTTATAGTACCAATAATGCCGACGACGACCTGACTCAGCGCCTGAAAAAAGTAGCCACATCCTGGAATCTGGTGCGCCATCTCGAACAGGATGAACTCGCCGACCGTATTCATCAGGATGGCATTGATATCCTGCTGGATCTTTCCGGCTATGGTGAAGGCAGCCGACTGCGTACCATGTCTTATAAACCAGCGCCGCTTATTATAAAATGGGTAGGTGGTTTAATTAACACTATGGGGCTTTCAAGTTTCGATTATCTGATTTCAGATAATATTGAGACTCCTGAAGGCGTAGATGACTGGTATACGGAAAAACTGATTCGTATGCCAAACGACTACATCTGCTATCTCCCCGCCCCGGACGCACCGCCCATTACGGCCCTGCCCGCCATGAGCAATGGCTATATCACATTGGGCTGCTTTAACAACCCAGCCAAGATTAATCCGGAATTGTTAGGTGAATGGGCAAAACTGATGCACGAACTGCCCAACAGTCGATTATTCCTGAAAAGCGGGCAATATGACAGTCAGGATTACTGTGATCGCATTCGCACTATCATGCATGAACACGGTATTTCGGCTGAACGCCTGCTC
Organism: Kushneria phosphatilytica; assembly: GCF_008247605.1. Taxonomy (NCBI): domain Bacteria; kingdom Pseudomonadati; phylum Pseudomonadota; class Gammaproteobacteria; order Oceanospirillales; family Halomonadaceae; genus Kushneria; species Kushneria phosphatilytica. The sequence continues at coordinate 1,882,364 of NZ_CP043420.1, forward strand.
CTTGAAGGGCCCTCTAACCATCGCCAACTGCTTGAAGCTTACAATAAGGTCGATATTGCGCTCGATACCTGGCCTTACTCGGGCGGGCTGACAACCTGTGAAGCTTTCATGATGGGTGTTCCGGTAGTCACCTACCCTGGCCCAACCTTTGCTGGACGACATTCAGCAACGCATCTTATCAATGCAGGAATGTCGGAGTTGGTTACCGGGAGCTGGGATGAATACCGTCAGCGTGTCATTGAGTTGGCCTCCGATATACCCAATCTGAGTGTTATCCGGGCTTGCCTGCGTCAGTTCCTGATGCAATCGCCGGTTTGTGATGCAGAAAAGTTCGGCAAACATTTTTCGACAGCCATGCGGGCTGTATGGCAACGGCACTGTGAAAGCAAAAAACCTGCTGCCTTGAGCCTGAATTCAGAAGGTAGTGCTTATTTTGATAACGAGAAGACTGCTGTAAGCATTCAGAAGCCTAGTACAGAGGGCATTACGGCTATTGATGCACATATTACTCAATCTTTGCAATCCCAATGGGCACAAGTCTCTTTCAATATATTATTGAGCAACAATCCGGCCAACAAGAAATCACATGACTTACCTGCTCCTTTAATAGTATCACTTACTTCCTACCCGAAGCGCTTTTCGACGCTACCTTTCACCTTGCAGGCCCTGTTATCACAAACCATAAAAGCAGATCACATTGTCCTCTGGATCGCTCATGAAGATAGAGAATGTTTAGATGGAAATATACGCTCTTTTGAAAACAGAGGTATTGAAATTCGTTTCTGTGAAGATTTACGCTCTTATAAAAAGATAATCCCAGCACTAGAATATTATAAAGATTGCTTCATCGTTACTGCAGACGACGACCTTTATTACAAACCTACTTGGCTAGAAGAGCTAACGGGCTCTTATAGACATGAAAAAGAGGTTGTCGCTCACAGAGCCCACAAGATCGTTCTTGACAAGAATGGTAGTCCAGCACCCTATAAAATGTGGGAATGGGAGTATTCCAATAGCCAAACAGCCTCTGAACTTATTTTTCCAACCACAGGCTATGGAACACTATTTCCGCCCAACATATTTCATCCTGATGTCAGAAAAAGAGAGATTTTTGAAAAGCTATCCCCAGATGCGGATGATGTGTGGCTTTATTGGATGTGCAGGCTCAATAACGCAACTTTCAGAGTTACGGGTGGGCAGCCTCCCTTTACGACTTGGCCTGAAAGTCAGCTTGAAACTTTATGGCACCATAATGTGCTTGATGCAGGTAATGACGAGAAGCTTAGTTCTCTGATAGGGCACTACGGTTCAATTTTTGACAAAAAAAATAAAAGTGGTCAAAGACAACACCCACTCACCAACTATAAGGATGAAAACTTTCTTTTCATTATCGGCTGTGGTCGTTCAGGCAATACACTTATGCGAAAATTGCTTATGGAACATTTGGATGTATTTATACCACCTGAGAACTATGTTCTTGGCACTCAAATTCATCATTTTTTGAGAATGAGCAACACTGAGTGGCCACATATAGTACAAGATTTCCTGAACACCTTTAAGTCACAAAAAGATTTTGAGGCTTTTGGTGTTAACGACATTTCATCTTTTAAGAAAAAAGCGATTACTTGGCCTGAAAGTGAAAGAAATTTTTCAAGGCTTGTTATAAGACTTTATAATTGGCTTGCAGCACAGCAAGGCATATCTCCAAAATGGCTAGGAGATAAAACCCCTTTAAACACATTAAACCTAGAATATATTTTAAACGCCTTCCCCAATGCTAAATTCATTTTTATGGAAAGGGATCCATTTGATGTCGTTTCTTCCTATATGGAAGCAGGAATTTATACAGATGCTACAGAAGCTGCCAGACGCTGGAAAAACTCCTACCTTAGCTGGAAAAAACAGCTTTCACATAAAGGCAAAAACCAACAAGTACTTATAAAGTATGAAGACTTTGTTACCAAACCTGAAGAAACAGTAAAAAATATAGGAAAAACTTTCGGTGTTCCGAAAAGAAGCAACAATAAAGACAGGAAAATAGCTTTAGGAGATGTGGATCTTTTGGCGCATCATGGAAATGTCAAAAAAACGACCTTTACATCTTCAATTGGGAAAGGAAGGAAAAAATTGAAAAGTGACGACATTTTTGCCATCGAAAAAGAGCTAGGCGATCTCATCACCCAGAGAAGTTATAGCTTATAACTATATATGGTCCAGTCTCGTTCAAATCAGATTTGACCATTTTTGAACGAGACTGGGTATCAAAGGTATGCAGCAATGATAACTCTCCACGAAAGCGAAGATTTAAAGATAGGTCTTTTAAACAAACCCGGGAAGCATGTCTGCATTTGCTTTACAGGGGTCGGGCATGCTTTAGGTGGCATAGATGTTCAAAAGGAAGAATTCAAGAATATTGAAAAAATAGGGAATATTATATATATTGTCGACAAAAAAAGATCTTGGGGAAACAATCTTGACATTAATGGTATTGTCGATTTTTTAACTCCTTATACTCGAGGCAGAGAAGTTTATACGATCGGAAATAGTATGGGCGGATTTCTTGGCATATTGTTTTCCAAACATTTGAAAACCAAGTGTTCAATAAGCTTCGCCCCTCAATATAGTATATGCAAATCAGTAGTCCCAAATGAGACAAGATGGAAAAACTATATTAGCGAAATAAGTAAAATAGAACATGTTTCTCTTGAAAACAGCTTTTCCCAAAGCACTAGCTATTTCTCTTTTTTTGGTGACGATACGGTAGAAAGGCAACATTGGGAGAATTTCCCTATAGCTAGCAACATGTATAGCTTCATCATTAAAAACCAATCTCATGATCTTGCAAAATCATTCAAAGAGCGGGGGATCCTTTATAAAATTATTGAGCAATGCTTTTTATTTAAAAATATTGAAACATGCCTTAAAGAAGGTAACTTTCGATACAGCTTACTTGAAATAGACTGATTTTTTCATATTATGATCAACACAACCAAAGCTCATTAATCTAATTACTGCGTTTTTAGAAACATACGGCATTAAAATGATAACAAAATTCTAAACAATATTTTTCGCTATATGATCTTCACTCTTACAAAATAAATAACGAGGGTTTCGACACCAGCCTAAAGTTGCGGGCAAGAGCGGCCAAGGATGACCAAAACCAAAGCCGCTCCCACAGGAAATGGTAGGGCCGATCTTATAGGAGCGGCTTTGCCCGCGAAGCTTTTTCCTGAGACAGCATGACAATCGGCGACGGCTCTCCCCCTTTCATACCCCAAACCAGCCTTTTGTTCAGTAGCCTCACCTTCTGCGCCCTGCTAAAAGTAAACGCTCATACTATTACAAGCGTTACCCGGGTCTTTATGGGGGCTTCGGCAATGACCAACATTTCTCAGACAGCAACGGCTGCCTCACCGCTTTCACATCAACGTTCTGCCGTTATTACCGATCCAGCCGACGTCTCCTCATCGGCCACTGTTATCAATACAGAAAAGGAAAAAACCACAAAAGCCAATCCGACCGGGCAAACTCTGGATGAAGCCATTGGCCAGCTCAATCAGACCCTGCATCGGTTTGGCGTGGAATTCGAGATCGATGGTGACATCGAGCGGGTCATCACCCGCGTGATTGATCGCGAAAGCGGTAAGCAGATTCGTCAGATCCCAGCGGAGGACGTAGTGAAAATCCTGCATCGTCTGGCCAATCAGCCAGCCGCAGCAGAGTCCGGGTTGCTATTCAGCGAGATGGTTTGATCATTCGGCCACGGCTGCGATGCTTTAACCAGACCATTCGCGACTGAAGTCGCTCCTACGTTAAGAGCTATTGGTAGGCCAATTCAGCCATCTAGCGCTCATCCACCTTGTCGTCCTTTTCACCACTGTCCGTAGTGTAAGGCGGGCGCTCCGGATGAGAGGGGAAGCGCGCGGAACCATAGCGGACAATCAGAATGGAGATGGAGAGCAGCAGTACAGAGACGGCGATATAGATGATGCCCATATCCGGGTCGTGATGACTGTGCTGAATATCGCCGATCATCATTCGTGTCAGGGCAGTAATGGCCACATAGATCAAAAACCGTACAGGCATGTGATTGGTGCGAAAGTAGATGCCAACCATCGCCCCCAGTTCCAGGTAGATGAACAGCAACAGGATATCATCGACCCCTGGTACACCTTCGGCCAGCATATCCAGAAAGGTAAACAGTGCCCCCCATGCGATCGCGCCGCCTATGGCAAAGAGAGCCATGAAGTGAAAACCACCTACCAGCAATTTGCCAATTCGGTCGGTTCTTTGATGCAGGCGGTGACTCCAGTCATTCTTCGGCATCGTGACTCGGCTCTACGAAAACAGGGGGGATTGAAAGACCATAAGGGCTCTTGAGCACCTACTTTGGCACATACAATATGGCAATCGTAACGACTTTTTTCTTCCGATCATTTGCTGACTGATAATTATCCGGTTTTTCGATCGACAAAGCTGGGAGTAGCTTCACCAGATTCCGACCGAGGAGGTAGGGTGCATCCTGCATCGGCAGGCCAGCCAGCCGCTGCAGCTCCGAGCTATTGTTCAGTCAACTGGTGTGAGTATTACTTGAGCAATTTTCGCGACTGAAATCGCTCCTACGTTAAATGGCGCAGCCATCAGGAACCTGACCCGGCCCGGGATTTGACTTGAGTTAACGGTGCTGTCTCATGGGAATGCACATCCAAAGACAGATTTGACGACCCGGCGGAAAAAATGCCACTGTGGACGTGGATAGGCGCAAGAGGCCTATGGTTGGTTGTCATCGAATCATCGATGTGCCGCTGTATAGTAGTCTTGCCCTACCCTCGCACGACCGGGTAGAACCGGCACTCTTTGTACGAATAGCGCATGATGCGCGCAGGAAGATCGAATATGGCAACTGGCACGGTTAAGTGGTTCAACGACGCCAAGGGTTATGGCTTCATCGCTCCCAACGACGGCGGTGATGACGTTTTTGCCCATTTCTCTGAAGTCCAGCAGGACGGCTTCAAGTCTCTGCAGGAAGGTCAGAAGGTTTCCTTCGAGATTACTCAGGGCAAAAAGGGGCTCCAGGCCTCCAACATCCAACCCGAATAACGCTTTATCCGGACTGATTGTCCGATAATTCGGGAAGGCATACAGGGCTCGCTTCGGCGGGCCCTGTTTTTTGTGCCTGCAGGATGTATCCAGGTGCCAGTTACCATCGCGACTGAAGTCGCTCCTACAAAACCCGAGCCAGCCGATAAGCGGAAGGCAAGCCAATCGCGGCTAAAGCCCTGTCCGCAGGAGAGCCACTGCCAACCGGCATTTCAACCACTCACACTCACCTCTGCAAAACCCGACTGCAGCAGCGACTTCAGTCGCGATTACCCGGCCTTTTGTAACAGTGCAACGGTGCTTCTCATGGAGTGAGACTGCCATTACACCTGCATATTCATGATGTCCTTGTACGCCGTCATCAGTCGATTACGCACCTGGATGCCCATCTGGAAAGATACGCTGGCCTTCTGCATATCGACCATGACATCGTTGAGTTCCACGCCGGGATCACCTCGTTCGAAAGCCATGGTTTTGGCCGCCGCAGCCTTCTTCATGCCATCTACACGATCGATGGCATTCTTGAGCTCACCGGCAAAACTGATGTCATCGGACTGTACGGGCGCTGCCTGCTGCTGGCCACCGGCCTGCTGCGCCACCTGCTGCATCTGTTGAACGAGGGCCTGTAGGCCGGCACCTGCAACTGCCATGGTCCACTCCGCTGTTTGTTACGGGAACAGGGTAAAATAATTCCCGATGTAACCAAGTGTCACGGAGCTTATAGCCTGTCGTCGCAATGTGATCCGGTCAAATAGTAAGGAAAAGGTCGGCTTTTCAATCCTTCAAAAAAAACTGTACCCGGAATAATGGCGCCATTTCGCCAGCAGCACTTTTGCGCCTGTGCAGGCGCAGCTGACCATTTGGCGGGTACTACAAGGAAGGCACTTCGTGAAATCGATCGCTCCCCTTATCACTGATTGCAGTCTGGCTCGTCAGCGTTCGTCCCGTAGCCCCGTTAACGCTCAAAGAGGAAGCCGTCGATGAGTGAAGCCAACGCGACGGCCAATTCATCTCGAGCCTTGCTTGAGCGATTGAAAGCCAACCCGCGTCTACCGCTGATCATTGCAGTCGCAGCGGTGGCAGCCATTCTGGTAGCACTGCTGCTCTGGGCACGCTCACCCGATTACCGTGTGCTTTTTTCCAATCTGAGCAATGCCGATGGCGGCACGATTGTCAGTCGCCTGGAACAGATGCAGGTGCCCTACCGGCTCACCTCGGGCGGTCAGGCCATCATGGTACCGGCCGACAAGGTCGATCAGGTACGCCTCTCACTGGCAAGTGAAGGGCTCCCCAAGGGAGGCGGCGTCGGTTTCGAACTGATGGACAACCAGTCCTTCGGCGTCAGCCAGTTCGTGGAGCACGTCAACTATCAACGTGCGCTGGAAGGAGAACTGGCCCGCTCGATCGAATCGATCGACGCTGTACAAACTGCTCGCGTGCACCTGGCCATGCCGCAGGAATCAGTGTTTGTGCGTGATCGCAAGCAGCCTACTGCTTCGGTCATCCTGACACTCTATCAGGGGCGTGCCATGGGGGATGGCCAGGTGAGTGCCATCGCGCACCTGGTATCTTCGAGTGTTACCAATCTGCCGGTCGATGCCGTCACGGTCGTTGATCAGAACGGACGTCTTCTTTCACAAGCCGGGTCGGAAGGCGGTAGCGGGCTTGACGACACACAGCTCAAATACACCGCCCAGATTGAACAGAATCTGCGTAACCGCATCGAAACCATTCTGGCTCCCGTCGTGGGCCGTGAGAACGTTCGTGCGCAGGTCACTGCCAATATCGACTTTTCCAGAGCCGAACATACCAGAGAACAATACGCACCCAATCAGGACCCCAATCAGGCTGCCGTTCGCAGCAAGCAGCTCAGTGAAAGTGACCAGCTGGGCGGCAGTGGTATCGGTGGCGTTCCGGGCGCACTGAGCAATCAGCCGACGCCTCAGGAAGCTTCCCCGATCCAGAATCAGAATGCGAATAATGGCCAGGGCCAGAATGGCAATAACGGTCAGGGAAATAATAATCAGGGGAACAACCAGAATAATCAGAACAATAATGGTGCCAACAACGCACAACAGAACGCCATGCCGCGTTCAAGCAACAGCAGCTCAACCATCAACTATGAGCTGGATCGCACCATTCGTCATGTCCAGGAAGATTCCGGACGCATTCAACGTCTTTCGGTCGGTGTGGTTGTAGATTATCGCTCTCAAACAGGCGAAGACGGCCAGGTGACCCAGGTGCCGCTGAGCGATGACCAGATGGCGAAAATTCAGCGTCTGGTGCGTGAGGCTGTCGGCTACTCGGAACAGCGCGGTGATTCGGTAGAAGTCGTCAACGCCGAATTCAGTGAAAAGATGGACCCCCAGCCTGCAGCACCCGCCTGGTGGGAGAATCCGCAGCTGATCTCGCTGGCCATGACCCTCGGTCGATACCTGCTGATCGCACTGGTGGCCTTTATCCTCTGGCGCAAGCTGATCAAGCCTCTGCTGGATCGCCAGCGTGAGAGCCTGGCCCCGGCCACCGCGGGAGGGGGCGCCAGCGGTACCTTCTCTACTGTTGCAGGTGATGATGAAGACGGCGAAGCCGGTGAAGATGATGAAGCCGAATTCAACCGCAACATGGCAGAGATGGCCCGCAAGCGGCAGCGCAAGGTCTACGACAGCCAGCTGTCGGAGGCACAGGAGCGCGCCAAGGAAGACCCCCGTCTGGTAGCGATGATTCTCAGAGGCTGGATGAATGGCAAAGACTAGTTTCAATGAAGCCGGGGTCGAACGCAGCGCCCTGCTGCTGATGGCACTCGATGAAGATACGGCAGCCGAGGTCTTCAAAAGCCTGGCGCCCCGGGAGGTCCAGCAGATCGGTATGGCCATGGCAAGCCTCGGCCAAGTATCGATGGAGCGCATGAGTGAGGTGATCAAGCAGTTCAACGAGGAACTGGGCCAGTACGATGCCATCAGCATGCACTCCAGCGACCATATCCGTGCGGTGTTGGTCAAGGCCATGGGAGAAGAACGCGCCTCCAGCCTGCTGGAAGATATCTTCGAGTCCAATCAGGATAATGGCATCGATGCGCTTAACCTGATGGAGCCCAGTGTGGTCGCCGAGATGATCCGCGATGAACATCCGCAGATCATTGCCACCATCATGGTCCACCTGGAGCGTGGTCAGGCCTCCGATGTTCTCGCACTGTTCGATGATGGTTTACGCAACGATGTGGTCATGCGCATTGCGACCTTCAGTGGCGTGCAGCCAGCAGCGCTGCAGGAACTGACCGAAGTGCTGGGCGGTCTGCTGGAAGGTCAGAATCTCAAGCGCGCCAAGATGGGGGGTATTCGTACTGCGGCGGAAATCCTCAACCTGATGAATTCCACTCAGGAAGAGAGCGTGCTCGACAGCGTACGCAATTACGACGAAAACATTGCGCAGCAGATCATCGACGAGATGTTTGTCTTCGACAATCTGGCCGATGTCGACGATCGCAGTATCAAGCGCATCCTGCAGGATATCGATACCAACTCGCTGGTTATCGCGCTCAAGGGCGCACCGGAAGAAGTCCGCGATCGTTTCACCGCCAACATGTCCAGTCGTGCTGCCGAAATGCTGCTCGAAGACATGCAGATGCGCGGGCCGATTCGTCTCTCCCAGGTGGAAGCCGAGCAGAAGAATATTCTTACGCTGGTCAAGCGGTTGGCGGATGCCGGCGAAGTAGCACTGGGAGGCGGCGACGACGCCTATGTCTGATCGTACGCACAACGATCGCAACGCCCATTGGCAGCGCTGGGAAATGGGTCAGCTTGAGCGACGCCAGTCGCGCCGCCAGGGCGATATTGATGCTGGCCGTCAATCTCAGGCAACCAGTGACGAGCTGCAACGCCGCAAGGAGGATGAATTCCGGCGGCAGGCAGTGGAACGCGGTTTCGAAGAGGGGCACTCGAGTGGTTACGAGACCGGCCATGGCGAGGGGTACGCGGCGGGTTACCAGGCCGGACTCGATCAGGCACTGGCCGATCATCAGGCACGCCTGGATGAAGAGCTGCAAACCACCCTGGAGCCCATGGCACGTTTGGCGCGTCATTTCGAACGCGCCATTTCACAGCTTGATGACGATGTCGCATATGCCCTGGTCGAACTGGCACTGGAAACCGGTCGTCAACTTGCAGGTAGACAACTGGAGCTGGCACCGGAACATATTCTCGATGACATCGAGGCCCTGATTGCAGCCGAACCGACGCTGAGTGGGTCACCCACCCTTTGCGTGCATCCTGATGATCTGGTGCTGGTACAACGGGAACTGGGCAATATGCTCAGCGATATCGGTTGGCAGCTGCGTGCCGAGCAGTCACTGGAGCCGGGTGATTGTCGCGTTGAGACAGAGCAACGCGAAATCGACGGCAGTCGTACCGACCGCTGGGAACGTCTGAGACACGCAGTCGGCCACGGCAAGCATTGAGGAACAGACCATGACCACGGATGCCATCCTGCTCAATCGCTGGCGTCGTACGCTCAATGTTGCGGCCGGTCGTGCTGCTCGGGTCTCTCCCTGGCGTGAGCGAGGACGGCTGACTCGGGCGACCGGCCTGGTACTCGAGGCCATTGGTCTTAAGCTGCCCCTGGGCAGCAGCGTGATTGTCGAACTCGCCGATGGCCAGGGCGAAGCGGAAGCCGAAGTGGTCGGCTTTACCGGCGACAAGCTTTTTCTGATGCCCCTCGTGGAAACATCCGGCCTGGTGCCAGGCGCTCGGGTCTGGCCAGCCAACCCGAGACCGGGCGATACCACGGCCGCCAGCCAGCGTCTACCTGTGGGGGAAAGCCTGTTGGGCCGGGTTGTCGATGCTCGCGGGCGAATTCTGGATGGCCGAGGCCCGCTGGAAGAGCCCGATCACGCCTCGCTTAACGCGCCCATCCTCAACCCATTGCAGCGGGCGCCGATAGAAGAAGTACTGGATGTTGGAGTACGCGCCATCAATGCCCTGCTGACAGTAGGTCGTGGGCAACGGCTTGGCCTGTTTGCCGGGTCCGGGGTCGGCAAGAGTGTTCTTTTGGGCATGATGGCACGGTATACCCAGGCCGATATCATCGTGGTCGGACTGATTGGTGAGCGTGGCCGTGAGGTCAAGGATTTCATCGAGAACATCCTCGGCGAGGAAGGCCTACGGCGTTCCGTGGTCGTGGCTGCGCCAGCGGACAATTCACCGCTGCTCCGCCTGCAGGGCGCCGCCTATGCCACGCGATTGGCGGAAGACTTCCGCGACAAGGGCAAGAATGTTCTGTTGATCATGGACTCGCTGACCCGTTACGCCATGGCCCAGCGTGAGATTGCTCTGGCAATCGGTGAGCCGCCGGCCACCAAGGGCTATCCCCCCTCGGTATTCGCGCGTCTGCCAGCGCTGGTCGAACGCGCCGGTAACGATGCGCCCGGCAAGGGCTCCATCACGGCCTTTTATACCGTACTGACGGAAGGCGATGATCAGCAGGATCCGATTGCCGATGCCGCCCGCGCCATTCTGGACGGTCACTTTGTGCTGTCGCGCAGGTTGGCAGAAGCCGGTCACTATCCTGCCATCGATATCGAAGCCTCGATTAGCCGGGCCATGACCGCGCTTATCGATGAAACACATTTCGAACGCATCAAGTATTTTAAACAAATGATGTCCCGCTATCAGCGCAACCGGGACCTGATCAGTGTCGGCGCCTATGCCGCCGGCAGCGATCCCCTGCTCGATCAGGCGATTCGTCTCTATCCGGAGCTGGAAAGGTTTCTGCAGCAACGCATGTCAGAACGCGCCGATTTCGATACATCACTCGAACAACTCAGGCAGCTGATACCGCTCGCCGGCTGAGTGTCATGTAGTGCAATTTCGTGAGTTTCAAACGACATGTCGAATCGTAACTCTTCACTGGATACCCTGATCGAACTGGCCCGCGAACACCGTGATGGTGCCGCGAAGGTGCTGGGAGAACTGCGCAACTCGCATCAGCGCAGCCATCAGCAACTCGACTCTCTGGAGCATTATCGCGAAGAGTATCGTCGTCAGTTCGAAGCGGCCATGGCCAACGGGATCAGCATGGCGGCACTGCAGAACTATCAGCGATTCATGCTCTCGCTGGATCAGGCTATCGAGCATCAGCGTCAACAGGTCAATCGCAGTGAAGGTCGCGTCGAAAAGGGCGTGACGGACTGGCAGCGACAGCAGCAGCGCGTCAACGCCTACGACGTTCTGGCTACCCGTCGGCTCGAGGAAGAGCGACAGGCCAGCAATCGGCGTGAGCAGCGCCAAACCGATGAATTCGCCAGTCGCGCCAGTGCCGCGATGGGTGGTTTCTGAACCTAAGGGAATACCGGTGTGACCACATCGATTTCTTCACTCAGCCCGACCAAAACCACCAACGCGCCCTCCTCGACCGTCTCCGGTCAGCCGGGTGGCGAAGGCGATTTCAAGGCGATGCTCACTCAGCAGCAACAGTCCGGTAGCAAGAACGACGCGAAAACTGCCGAGACAACCCAGGCCTCCGCCAGGAAGACGTCCCGGTCCGAGACCGAGCACAACACTCGTCATGACCAGCCGACAACCGGCAAAAGCGATACCGGTGGCGAAACAACACCACAGTCGGCGCATGAGCTTACTGCGAATCGGCATGCTTCGGCCGGCAAGCAAACGCGCAGCAATGCTCATGATCCGGCTGGCACGCTGCAACAGCTGGCCGCCAGGCATGAAGGCAAAAACACGCCCCGAAACGAAGACGCTGCCGCTGCCGATCGGGCCCATGAGCACGCGCGCCCGGATGCCAGCGACAAGGCTGCATTGGCAAGGCACATCAAAAAACTGCCGGACGACGCTCATGTAGCGACTGAGATGACAGGCCGACACGATAATCGGCTACAGTCTGCTTCCCGCACGGTCAATGACAAGGGTGAGGAACGTCGAGCGCACGATGACGACACTTCCATCGATGGTTCCGCTGTCCTTGCCACACTGACTGGAGCACAGCAGGAAGTTACTGCCCGACCGTCAGCACATGGCGAGCACAGCAGCAACGACCACCAGCGTGGCAGCACACTGTCTCGTCAGGCATTGGCTGCCAGTCTGCAGAGTGCTGGTGACCAGGGTAAGGGCCATCAGGGCGAACTCAAGGCTGATGGCCGATTGCTCAATGCTGTTGACACTGCCATGGCCAATGGCAGTGATCAGCGTACGTCCTGGTTGAATGCACTGGATAGCAGCGATGGTTCAGCCGGCGGACGATTCTCCCTGCATGCAACCGGACTGCAGGGCGCCGATGGGTCGAGTACAGCGTTCATGGCCCAGAACACGACGCCCGTCATGCAGACCGCTGGCGCTACGCCACAGCCGGTGCTGACCGCCACGCTGACCCCTCAGCTACAGACAGAAGGCTGGAATCAGGCCTTCAATCAGCAGGTGATGCGACTCAATCATCAGGGTGGTGGCAGCGCCGAGCTGCATCTCAACCCACCGGATCTGGGTCAACTCCAGCTGAGTCTCAAACTGGGCGATCAACAGGCCCAACTGCATGTCATGTCGCCTCACGCTCATGTGCGAGCAGCCGTAGAGGCTGCCATGCCACAGCTGCGTGATGCCTTCTCGGCCAGCGGCATCGAACTGGGTCAGACCTCGGTCAGCGATCAGGGAGCACAACAGCAGCAATCGGGCTCGCAATCCGGTCAACCCAATCGTGCAGGTAGCCTCAGTGGCAACGCCCTGTTCGGTGGCAGTGATGAAACCATTGTCATTGATGCATCGAATGGCCGACCTGTCAGTGGTATCGACCTGTTCGCCTGAAAGGTGCTTGCATCCCGGGTCAACCAAAGCACCGAGTTGACCCCCCTGGATAGCGCTATTTGATCCATCATCGTCGGATACGCAACGTAACATGGCAGCCGACGGTAACCCGGTGCTCGGGAGACGCCTCAATGTTGACCCGAGCACCACCCACCGCCCTGTTGACTCTTTTCGGAACCCTGGTGATGGCCACAATGACCGATGCTTCGGCAACTCCTGCCCGTAAACGCCCTGCCTGGTGGCTGATTGCACTGCTACTGATTATTGCGATCGGTGCCGGCGTGGCCGGTGGCTGGTATTTCCTCGGGGGCAGCGATAGCGCTGTTGCCACTACCGAAGAGACCAAACCCGCGCCCCCTCCCGCGCCGGTTTTCGTGGAACTCAAGCCGTTCACCGTCAATGTCGGTGAGGACAGCGGCCGGGTGCTGTATACAGGCATCACCCTGCAGACCAGTGATGATGCCTCCGCTACGCGACTCAACACTCATATGCCCGAGGTCCGCAACCGCATTCTGATGGTGCTGACCAGTCACGACGCCGACAGCCTGACCAGCGCCTCCGGAAAGCAGGCGCTGGCTAAAGAAATCGTCTCGGCATTCGACCAGCCGTTCGACGATGGCCAGACAAGGGCCGAGGTCACTCAGGCTCTGTTCACCGATTTTATTGTGCAGTGATGTGACGCCCATGGACGACATGCTTTCGCAGGAAGAGATCGACGCCCTGCTCAAGGGTGTCAGCGGTGATCAGGACGAGACCGTCGCCCGTGAAACGGCTGACGGCAAGAAAATCCGACCATTCGACCCTGCTTCCCAGCAGCGTGTGGTCCGAGGTCGACTGCATGCACTCGATATCATCAACGAGCGCTTTGCACGACGTTTTCGCATGTCACTGTTCAACCTGATCAGACGCAGTGCCGACATTACCGTTGGTCCGGTCAAGATTCAGAAGTACAGCGATTTCACGCGAAATCTGCCGGTACCGGCCAATATCAACCTGATCTCGATGAAACCCCTGCGCGGCAATGCGCTGCTGGTGTTTCCACCCAATCTGGTGTTCCTGATCGTCGACAATCTGTTCGGCGGTGATGGTCGATTCCTGACGAAGTCTGAAGGCCGGGAGTTCACCCACACCGAGCAGCGTATTATTCGCCGGCTGCTTGATCTGGCGCTGGAGAGCTATTCCGAGGGCTGGCAGACGGTATACCCCGTCGAGCTGGAATATCACCGCAGCGAGATGCAGGTGAAATTCACCAATATCACCAGTACGGCCAATGAGCTGGTGGTGAATACCAGCTTCCATGTTGAAGTCGGCTCTTTCGGCAGCGATTTTCATATCTGCATGCCCTATTCGATGATCGAACCCATTCGCGAGGTGTTGACTGGTCCTCTGCAAAAGAACGATCCGGATGAGGACAAAAGCCGTATGCAACGGCTGGCTGGTGAGGTCAAACGCTCCAGTGTCGAACTGATCGCGGATTTCACCACGATCGAGACCACAATGTCACAGGTCGCACGACTACAGGTCGGTGATGTCCTGCCCATTGATCTACCCGGTGAAATCAGCGCCAGGGTCGATGGCGTGCCTGTCATGACCTGCAACTATGGCACCCTGAATGGCCAGAAGGCGCTGCGCGTCAAACAGCTGGTCGATCACCGCTCCCCCGATACCTACTGGGATTCGCACGATGAGTGATACCAACAAGCCTGAAGACGAGAACAACCGCCAGACCGATCCGACCGAGGACGGGGGCAGTGCCGCGGATGACTGGGCCGATGCCTTTGCCGAACAGCAAGCCGAAGAAGGTCATGGCGCGCCGGAGGAGGATCCCTGGGCAGCAGCCATGGCAGAACAGGGCGCAGCTGAAGAGAGCAGTGATACCGGGGCCGATACCCAGGACGCCAGCGAGAGTGTTTTCAAACCGCTGACCGGAGAAGCCCCGACCGGGGAGCGCCGTGATCTCGATATGATCATGGAAATCCCGGTCACCCTGTCGGTGGAACTGGGCCGCACCCGGTTGACCATCCGCGAACTGCTCGACCTGGCGAAGGGCTCGGTCGTAGAGCTCGACGGTTTGGCTGGCGAGCCCATGAATATCCTGATCAACGGCTACCTGGTAGCCCAGGGTGAAGTGGTCGTGGTTGATGACAAGTACGGCATTCGTGTCACCGACATCATCACACCCTCGGAACGGATTCATAAGCTCAGCCGATGAGTACACAGCACGACAGCCGTGCCTTGAACGGAACGCATTCGGAATCGAGTGCGTTCCGCTCGGCAGACTCTCTGCACGAGAATCAGCCTGCGCAGGGCAATAGCGGGTACCTGCAGGGTCAGGATACCGACATGTCAGCAGCCGGCATGGGCAAGACTGCTGGCGGTCTGTTGGTGGTGCTGGCCATTATCGGGCTGTGTACCTGGCTTATTCGGCGGCTGGGGCGTAGTCGTTTGATGGGAAGTCAGCGCCACCTTAAGGTGATAGCCAGTCAGAGTGTTGGCCAGCGCGAGCGGGTCGTCATGGTGGAAGTCGAGGATACCTGGCTGGTATTGGGTGTTGCCCCGGGGAGCGTACGCACCCTGCATACCCTGCCGGCTCGTCCCCCCGAAACGCCGGGGGCAGACTCGGCACCCCCCGGGCTGAGTGAAAGTTTCAAGCGTGTGCTTGCACAGCGCTTCGATCGTCAGGATCGCCACCGATGATGCCGTTACGCTCTCCTGTTACACGGTCTGCTGTCCGACTCTGGCCCATGGCGATTGCACTGCTGGCAATGCTATCGGCCGGCTCGGCTCATGCAGCCGCTCTCCCCGGCCTGATCACGCAAACCGGCAACGGCGATAACGAATCCTGGTCGCTCTCGGTCGAGTTGCTGGTACTTCTTACGTCACTGGCCTTCATTCCAGCCGTACTGCTGATGATGACCAGTTTTACTCGCATCATCATCGTACTCGGCCTGTTGCGCAGCGCCATGGGGACGCAGACCGCGCCGCCCAATCAGGTATTGATCGGAATGGCGCTTTTTTTGACCTTTTTCATCATGTCACCGGTTTTCGAGCGGATTTACGATACGGCCTATCAGCCCTTGTCCAATGGCGAGATCAGTTTTCAGCAGGCAATCGAACGTGGTGCCCAACCGATGCGCCAGTTCATGCTTCACCAGACTCGTGAAAAGGATATCGCGATGTTTGCCAAAATCGCCGATATCGGTCCATTACAGGGGCCCGACGATGTGCCCATGCGTTTATTACTACCGGCCTATGTCACCAGTGAGTTGAAAACTGCTTTCCAGATCGGGTTCACCGTCTTCATACCCTTTCTGATTATCGACCTGGTCGTTGCCAGTGTACTGATGGCCCTGGGGATGATGATGGTGCCACCGGCCATTGTCTCACTGCCCTTCAAACTGATGTTGTTCGTCCTGGTGGACGGCTGGGGACTGTTGATGGGCTCGCTGGCCCAGAGCTTCATGACCTGATTTCTTCACTCGGGCCACAGAATATTTCTCTTACCGGCAGGAGATTGTCATGTCACCGGAAATGGTAATGAGTCTGGCCTATCAGGCCATGAAACTGGTTTTGATGATTGCCGCGCCGCTACTACTGGTTGCCTTGGCAGTGGGTCTGCTGGTCAGCCTGTTTCAGGCCGCCACGCAGATCAACGAAATGACCCTGTCCTTCATTCCCAAGATCCTGGCGGTCTTCTTTACCATCATTCTGGCGGGTCAATGGATGCTCGGTACACTGACCGACTTCACGCGTGAGCTGTTTCATAATCTGCCGATGATCATCAGCTGATCCTGCGCCGCCTCTCCATGATCGAAGTCACCGAAGCGCAACTGATGCATTGGGTCACGCTATTCCTGTGGCCCTTTTTCAGGTTGCTGGCTTTTGTCGCAGCCGCGCCGGTATTCGGTGAAAGTGCCATTCCCAGGCTGGCCAAGATCGGCATGGCAGCCGCCCTGACCGTACTGATCGCCCCCACACTACCCCCCATGCCGGAGATTTCGCCCATTTCCTATGCGGGCATCTGGTTGATTGTGCAACAGCTGCTGATTGGTGTGGCACTGGGGCTGGTCATGCGTGTGGTATTTGCCGCCATCATGGCCGCTGGCGATTTTATTGGCTTACAGATGGGTCTGTCCTTTGCCTCTTTCTTTTCGTCCGAGGCCCAGGGCAATACCATGATACTGGCCCGGCTTTTCAACCTGTTCGCCGTGCTGATGTTTCTGGCCTTCGATGGCCATCTGATCATGATTCAGCTATTGATCGAGACCTTCCAGCGTCTACCCGTAGGCGCAGGCACACTGAATACGGAAGGCTTCAGGGATGTAGCCACTTACGGCAGTGTCATTTTCAGTGCTGGCATGTTGCTGGCGATTCCACTGATTACAGCACTTTTGATCATCAACCTGTCCATGGGGATTCTCAACCGTGCTTCGCCGCAGTTCTCCGTTTTCTCGGTTGGCTTTCCCATCACCCTGTTAACCGGTGTCACTCTGCTGACCTTCATGACGCCTGAGCTGGGCAGCGTCTTTCAGCGCATATTCGAGCAGGGGCTTCAGCATATGGTCGAGATTGTCGTCACGCTGGCCGGAGGATAACGGTTCATTCTTTCGCAGCACCCTGTGAGACCCACCTGCCTCGCTATACCAGGCCCTGTCTGAAAATGCCTGTACTCGATCATGCTGTGTTAAAGGATACTCATTTACCCTGTGTAAACTGGTAAGCCCGCCTGATCGTATCTTCGCTGTTTTCTGCCTTGCCTGACCATCGCTCGACGACTTTTCAGACAGAACCTACGGACAAAATAAAGCGCCACTTCAGAAGAAGTGGCGCTGATCTTGTTTACCGAATTCGAATCAGAGCATCTTGAACAGAGAGAGATCCTGAACCTTGGTAAACAACTGCTGAGAAGCCTGCAAGCCGACCTGACTCACGGAGTAACGTGAAATGGCATCGGCATAGTCCAGATCCTGCAGAGAAGAAATCTGTGACTCGTAATTGAGCGCACGGGTACTGCCGATTTCATCCAGCGCATCAATTTCATTGAGATTGGAGCCAATGCTGGAGCGAACGGTCAGGACATTATCCAGCGACTGATCGAGCTGACGGTTGGTGCGATCAATGGTCTCCCGATATGCACCGGGCGCAATCGTGCCTCCCGTACCGTCGCCCATCGGCTGATTCAGCGCATTGATGGCAGACTTCAGGGTATTGAACAGGTTGCTTGCCGGATCAGAGCCGCTGGCATCGATATCAAAAACATCAGAGCCAATGCGATTGATCTTCATATTGCGCGATGCATCCACACGCATGCTCTGCACTACATTATCACCGTTATAAGATACCCCACCGGCGTTTTCGGTGAATGCGGGCTGATCGCTCTGCGAGCCGGCAAATATATAGTTGCCATTACCGTCCTGGCTGTTGGCCAGACCGATCGCTTCCTGATACAGCCCCTCCAGCTCGGTGGCATTCGACTGGCGATCGACGTCGGAAAGCGTGCCATTGCCGGCCTGCACTACAAGCGATTTGGCGCGGGTGATGAGATCCGTCACGCTATCGAGCACGCTATCCTGGGTGGAAAGCTTCTGCTGCGCGGTGATACGCGAGTTTTCGAACTGGCTGTTAAGCGCATTCGATTGCTGAGTCAGCAGTACCTGACCTGCAGCCCTCGGATCACTGGAGGGTGTGGCAATTCTCTTGCCGGTTGAGAGCTGCAGCCCGATTTTCGACAGATCGCTCTGGCGATCCTGCATCGCATTCTTGCTCAGCTCGAACATCATGGAGGTGCTGATACGCATGATCATCAAACCTTATGACATGATACCCAGCAGGGTATCGAAGAGACCGGAAGCCGTCCTGATCACCTGTGCATTGGCCGTATAGAGCTGCTGATAACGCACCAGATTGGCTGCTTCCTCATCGAGGTTGACCCCGGAAACAGACTGCTGCGCACTCTGAAGCTCCTGTACCACTTGCCCCTGGGCATCACTCTTGCTGGAAAGCGTGGCAACCTGATTGCCTACACTGCTGACGATCTGCGCATAGGCGCTATTGAAGCTGGCATTGCCGTTGACCACCTTTTCATCCTGCAGGGCGGCCATCTTCAGAGCGTTACTGTTACCGCCTGATCCTTCTCCCGGACTGCGAGCAGCAATATCGGCAGGATCAGAGGCCAAAAGCTGCATGTTGCTGGCAGCACCTTCAAGGGGCTTGATGGTAAACGTATCGCCCGCGGCAGCCCCACCAGACAGCGTGATGGACAGGCCATCATAAGCGCCATCGGCATCAGGGGTGACCGTCTTGCCATCACTGAGCCGAGTCACGGTGAAATTGCCGCTACCATCGGCCTCAACCTGATAATTGCTGGGACGAATGGCAGAGGCATTGAAGTTGCCATCCGCATCCAGAGCGAATTCGGCAGTCAGCGAGCCACTGCCCTCATTATCGGTACTGGTACGTACTACCGGATCGGCCGTCGAAAACAGGGCTTCGCCGGCCTGATTGCTACCCAGCACCTCACCCTGCTTGTTGAGTGCATTGATTCTTGAGCCCAGCGTTTGCGCCAGTTGGTCAAGACGATGAGAAGCCGGCTCGAGCACATCATTGCGGAAACCGATCAGCCCACCCAGCGTCCCCTTGCTGAACTGCTGTTCATTCAGCTCCAGGGTTTGACCGGTAGGTGTATTGAAGCCGATGGTCTTGCGATCCGGATCATCCTTTGAAGAGATCAGAGAGAGACTGTTGGCCTTGTCACCGATGACCAGCGGTTGGCCGCCAGGCAGTGAGACATTGAACTGCCCCTCCTGATTGACCACCGAAACATCAGTCAACCTGTTCAGATTCGTGACGATTGCATCGCGCTGATCCATCAGCCCATTGGGAGGCATACCGGTCTTGGCCGTTGTCTGGCTGATCTGATCATTGAGTTTGGCCAGCTGACTGGCGTAACCATTGATCTGCTCCACCGCAGTGCCCATTTGCGATTCGACACTCTTGTCCAGATTGTCGAAATACTGACCGGTGGAGTTGAATTGCGCTGTCATGCTTTCCGCATTACCCAGCAGGGACTGGCGCGCGGCGGTATCGGAAGGATTATCCGCGACAGTCTGCAAGCCGGCGAAGAACTGTTGCATCTGGGTATTGATGCCCGCTTCATTATCCGCCAGCAGATTATCAATCTGCGTCGCCTGACTGAGATTGGCGCTCAGGGCACTCTGCGTGGATTGCGCCGAGTTGAGCTGGTTATTCAGATATTGCTGGTACTGGCGTTCAACACCGGTAACTGTCACACCATTACCCGAGAAACTGCCCCCCGCCGAGCTTCCCGTATTCTGGGAAAGCTGGGTAATCTGACGGTTATACCCTTCGGTATCGACATTACTGATGTTGTTGCTGGTGGTATTGAGAGCAATCTGCGAAGCCCTCAGGCCACTGAGGCCGATACCGAAAAGCGAGCTGCTCATGTCGGTTCCTCGACGTAGCGTAGTGCAGTTGAAGTCATGGAGTCATTAACGGCAGGAAGAACGGAATATTGAATGGCTGCCGCACGACTTTCCTGATGCCGGTCAGTCATGAGGCCGCCTTAGAACAGTTGCGTCGGCTGACGCTGCAGTGACCAGGCGTCCGCTTTCCCGCTATCACGAGCGTCTTCCGGCTCATTGCTGGCCAGCCAGCCGGTTGAGCTGCCCGGGTCACCAAACAGTCGATCCCCCATTTGACTGACCATCTCACCGACCTGATCCGGAATCTGTGACATGACGGCAATCAGCTTGCTGGCATAGTTGGGGTCTGTTGCATAACCGCTCTGCTGAAGCTGACGAGCGGCCTCTTCCGGTGAATCGGCCTGGAGAACGCCAGCATATCGCGGGTTCTCGGTAATCAGTCGCGCATAGTCGGCAAAGGCCTGACCGTAGGAGTCATACACGCGGAAATTATCGCGCGTATTGACCGCACGGCCGTTTTCGTACTCCGTGGTAGCGACACTGGCGCTTTTGCCCTGCCAGCCGCCGGTTGCCTTGATATTGAACAGGTTATGGCTGGCCCCACCACTGCCATCACGAATCTCGCTATTGCCCCAGCCCGTTTCCAGTGCTGCCTGAGCCATGATCAATCGACTCGACAGCCCGGTTGCATGGCTAACCTGACGAGCAGCGTCGCCAACTCTGGCAATAAAGGCGCTGACATGCGCCGGCAGATCCTCGAGCGCCACGGCATGATCAGTGGCGCGTTTCACGTTTGTGCTCGTCGCCGCCAATCCCAGCAGCGAGCCATCGGTGGGCTTGTCATCGCGGCCAGCCTCGGCCGCAACCAGAGGATGGCCACTTTGCCCATCAACCGCTCGAAGTGCCTCCAGACGCCTGGCATTCAGGGCGGCGACCTGATCTTCCCCTACCGACAGGGTACGAGAGAGCGTACGTGGTGCTTCCTCTCCAGTGATCGCCGTCAGACCGGCAGGCCCCGTCTTGTCATCCACTCCGGATTTGCCACCGGTCTGACCACCCAATTGGCTCACCAGCATGTCAGCCAACCCGATGCCGCGTTCGGACAGGGTCTGTGCCCACTGCCGGTCCATCATGGACTTGTAGGTGTCCATGCTCGAATTATCCAGCAGTTCACTCTTGGGCGAGGCTTCTCGCATGCTCTTGAGCATCATGGTCAGCAGCATCGACTCGAATTGCTGCGATACCTGCTTCAATCCCTGCTGGGGTGCCTGACGAGCACTGTAGCGAAGCTTCGATAAGCCCTGAACATCGAGCGCAAACTGAGAACTGCCAGGATTGATACTCATCAGATCACCTCCAGCTCGGCATTCAATGCCCCGGCACGCTTGAGCGCCTCGAGGATAGCCATCAGATCGCTTGGTGTTGCACCCATTCGATTGAGCGCATCCACGACATCCACCAGGTCTGCCGAATCCGGCACAATCTGCAGGGCACCGCTTTCTTCCTGCACATTGACATCAGCATTGGGGACCACCGCGGTCTGACCACCGGACAGCGCATTGGGCTGACTCACGATGGGACTGTTATCGATCACGACCGATAGATTGCCGTGAGCGACTGCCGCACGTCCCAGTGTGACGTTGGTATTCATGACGACCGAACCGGTACGTGAATTGATGACCACTCTGGGCCTCGGGGCAGCCGGATTGATGTCGATGTTCTGAACCCGAGCCAGGAAGGCGACCTTGGAAGCATCATCAATGGGCGCCTGAAGGGAGATGATGCGCGAATTTCTGGCTGTCGCCACACCACTGCCAAAGACCTGGTTGATCGCATTCATGGCCCGCATTGCGGTATTGAAATCGGCATCCTTGAGCTCAAGGTCGATGCTGCCATTTTTTGCCAGATCGACAGGTACCTTGCGCTCCACGGTGGCGCCATCCGGAATACGCCCTGCTGATGTCTGTCCCACCTGTACGCTACTGCCTGCTGCAGACGCACTGATGCCCGGGATCAGCACATTACCCTGCGCCAGTGCGTAGATTTCTCCATCGGCGCCCTTGAGCGGCGTCATCAGCAGCGTGCCACCACGCAGGCTCTTGGCGTTGCCGATCGATGAAACCGTTACATCGATTTCCTGGCCGGAGCTGGTAAAGGCAGGCAGCTCTGCGGTCACCATGACTGCCGCAACATTCTTGAGCTGCATGTTGGTGCTGCCATCCACCGACACCCCGAGTTCGGAGAGCATGTTGGTCACTGCCTGACCGGTAAACGGCGTTTGCATCGTCTGGTCACCGGTATTGTCCAGACCCACCACCAGGCCGTAACCCACCAACGGGTTGGAACGCACCCCCTGGAAGTTTGCAATATCGCCAAGACGTTCGGCATGAGCCGGTGCTGTCAGCAGCATGCCCAGCAGCAGCAGGGCCTTGCAGGGATGGCGGCGCAATAGACGAATAGCAGACAGTGACATCATCACGGCATACTCAGAACGGTGAAATGTTCAAAAAGAAGCGCTGCAACCAACCCATGGTCTGGGCTTCATTGATATAGCCATCGCCGTAATACTCCAGGCGGGCATCCGCTACCTGATTCGAAACGACAGCCGAGTTGGCGTTGATCGTGCGTGGATTGACCGTACCCGAAAAACGGATGTACTCGGTGCCCTGATTGATACCGATCCGTTTTTCGCCTGCCACGGCCAGATTGCCGTTGGGTAGCACATCCATCACCGTTACGGTGATCGTTCCGGTAAAGGTATTGGAAGCATTCGCGCCTCCCTGCCCCGAAAACTGGTTACTACCGGAAAGATCGGTGGCACGCCCATCGAGCAACCCCCTGACCCCCTTCGGCACGGTGTCGAGTCCGAGCGTGGCAGAGCCGTTGCGACTGGCATTGGCCGCCGAACTCTTGGTGGCACTGACATTTTCATTGAGCACAATGGTCAGAATGTCACCAATGGCCCGTGGCCTGCGATCCTCGAACAGAGGCTTGGAGTAACGGGCCTGAAAAAGTGAGCCATTGGCATCCGGCACCGGTACCGGCTGTGGTGGCGCTGTTGTCGGCCCCTGTACGACATTCTGACGCGGAATCTGGGCACAACCGCCCAGTCCGGCCATGAGCGCCAACAGCACAATCAGCATCAGCGCGTGCAAACGCGAGCGCTCAGGCACGAGCCGATGCATATTGGCGGGGATCAGGGCAGTCATGATCACAGCTGGGTCAGACGACCGAGCATCTGATCAACGGTCGAGACGGCCTTCGAGTTGATCTCGTAGGAGCGCTGCGTCTCGATCATGTTGACCATCTCCTCGACCACATTGACGTTGGAAGTCTCGACGAAATTCTGCTGCAGCAGACCAGCGCCATTATTTCCCGGCACGTTGTCATTGCGCGGGCCGGAGGCATTGGTTTCGCGATAGAGATTGTCGCCGATACTTTCCAGACCGGTCGGGTTGATAAAGGTCGACAGCTGAAGCTGACCGACCTGGACACTACCGGTCACACCAGGCTGGGTGACGGAAACGGTGCCATCCTGAGCAATGCTCAGCGAAAGCGCATTCTGAGGAATCACGATACCCGGCTCGATCGGGAAGCCATTGGCCGTCACCATCTGCCCATTCTCGTTCAGCTGGAAAGAGCCATCCCGGGTATAGGAAGAAGTGCCATCCGGCATCTGTACGGCAAAGAACCCCCGACCATTGATGGCGACATCCTTGGAATTCCCGGTCTGCTCGAGGTTGCCCTGAGTATGCAGTCGCTCGGTTGCCACCGGACGCACACCGGTACCGACCTGCAGCCCCGAAGGCAGATTGGTCTGGACCGATGACATCGACCCGGGTTGGCGCAGATTCTGATAGAGCAGATCCTCGAAAACGGCACGTGACTTCTTGAAGCCGTTGGTCGAGACGTTGGCCAGGTTGTTGGAAATGACATCCATGTTGGTCTGCTGGGCGTCAAGACCGGTCTTGGCAATCCAGAGTGAACGAATCATCTGTGGTTCTCCATGTGCCTCTCGAGGAGGCATTCATTCAGCAAATCGATGTACTTGTCAGCTCAGCGAGAGCAGCGAATTGGCTTTCTGATCGTTCTCGTCGGCGCTCTGCAGCATCTTCATCTGCATCTCGAAACGTCGGGCGTTATCGATCATGGCCACCATTGCCTCGGTCGGATTGACGTTACTCGACTCGATGGCACCACTGACCAGCCGAACGGTATCGTCAAGCGGCTGAGCCGGTGCAGGCTGCCCATTGGGCGTACGAATGTGAAAGAGACCATCTTCCCCACGCATCAGGCTGCCTTCCGCCGGATTAACCAGCTTGAGACGCCCGATTTCCGCGCGAGCATTGGGCTGCCCTCCGGCCGCGACCGCCGAAATGGTGCCATCACTTGCAATGGAGACATCCTCGGCACCCAGCGGCATGACAATCGGACCATCCTCGCCCAGCACCGCCTGGCCGTTCGATCTCAGAAGGCCGGTGGAATCGACCTGCAGACCGCCGCCGCGGGTATAGCCTTCACTGCCATCCGGCGATTGCACCGCCAGCCAGCCCTGACCATCGATGGCCACATCCAGTGCCCGACCAGTGGTCTGGATGGTGCCGGTCTGAAAATCGGAACCGGGCGTACTCTCGGCAACTATGGCCCGGGTCTGATGACCGGCACCATTGACCGGTACGGCGCGATAGGCTGAAAGCTCTGCCCGAAAGCCCGGCGTCGAAGCATTGGCCATGTTGTTGGCCACGATCGACTGCCGTTCAAGGGTCTGCTTGGCCCCGGACAGGGCGGTATAAATCATGTGATCCATGCTGCTCTCCAGTCAGCGAGCGTGATCGTCATGTGCGTAGTAAACACCGAAGTTCTGATTGATAAAGGAACGAGAAACACACACGAAAGGAGCCAATTCGGGAGACGGTCAATCAACTTCGCAAAAAGGGCGCGCCCGAACGGGCGCGCCCTGAGGGATCAGCGCAGGGAAACGGCAGTCTGCAGGATCTGATCCTGGGTCTTGATGGTCTGCGCATTGGCCTGATAGTTGCGCTGCGAGACAATCATGTTGACCAGTTCCTGGGAGAGGTCGACATTGGACTGCTCGAGTGTGCCGGACAACAGGTTACCCAACTGACCGGTACCGGCAGTACCCAGCAGCTCCTGACCGGAACTGGTCGTCGCCACCCACTGGTTGTTGCCGATCGGGCTCAGACCCTGCTCATTGGCAAAGTCCGCCAGCGCCACCCGGCCAAGACCCACCGTGCGGCCATTGGAGTAGTTGCCGTTGATCGTGCCATCGTCATCGATCGAAATGCCGGTCAGATCACCCGGCGCATTGCCGTTCTGGCTGACATCAGCAATGGAAAACGATTTTGCCGTCTGGGTCGCGCCATTGAAGTCGAAACTGAATCCCGTCTCGGCCGAGCCATTCTGGGAATCAAAGCTCCACTGCACCTGGCTGGTGCTCAGGTTGCCGGGCTTGCCCGTCTGATCGGCTTGTGTCAGTACCCCATTACCGTTGAACGACAGCTGGATGGAGGGCTGGGTCTCGGTATAACTGATCTCACCACCACTCCAGGCACCGCCGGCGTCCTGACTGGCACCGGTAACCACGGCGCGGTAATTATGATCACCGTCAGCGAAGTTGAACGTACCATTGCCACTGGCGGTGGGATCAAAGCCACCGGGATAAGTACCGCCAGCAGCCACGGTGCCAGACCAGTTGGCTTCACTGCCCAGCGGCATCTCGGCATTGACCTGCCAGCTGTTGGAGCCATCCTTGACGAAATAGAGGTTCAGGGATTGGGCATTCCCCAGCGAGTCGTACACCGTGTTGGTGGTACTCCAGCTATAGGTATTGACATCATTCGGGTCGAAATTGGCCGGATCCCTGATCTCACTACCGGCATCCAGCGCCACCTTGCCCCGGGCTTCCGAGGTGCCCTTGGCGATCATCGAGGTGCTGGGGACCTGAATGGCCTCGGGCGTACCACCGGTCGCAACCGAGGGGTCGGTCGTCAGACTATTGAAGTTCTGAACGTTATAACCGGTCAGGCGCTGGCCGGTATTGCTGACCAGATAACCTTCGCTGTCCATCTGGAACTGACCGTTGCGTGAATAGCTGACCTGATTACCGTCAGTCAGACGGAAGAAGCCGCCGCCGTCGATCGCCAGGTCCAGATCCCGGTTGGTGGTTTCCAGTGAGCCGCTGTTGAAGTTCTGGGTCACCGCCGCCACCTTGGTGCCCAGCCCTGCCTTGGCACCGGCGTAGATATCGGCAAACTCGGTACGGCTGTTCTTGTAGCCGACGGTTTGCGAGTTGGCAATATTGTTGCCAATGGTATCGAGCTGGCTGGCGGCCGCATTAAGACCGCTGACACCCTGCGAAAAAGCCATGAGACGTCCTCTGATACATGTGTTGAGGTTGCCCGGGTGCGGCACACGGCCGCCGTATGATCGCTCTCAGTGCCCGGGGCCCTGAGTGATCCTGAATCAAAGAATCTGCTTGATATCGGACAGCGAGGCCTTGCCCAGCATGGGCCCCAGATCCAGCATGGCGCTGCCATCTGCATCCTTTGCCACGCCATTCACGAGGGCGTAACGCAGAGGCGAGGCTTTCACCTCTTCACCGTTATTGGTGGCTTCGATGGCAACGCTATAGTTTCCTTTTCCGGCCTCATTGCCGGCACTGTCCTTGCCGTCCCAGTAGAAGGACTGCACGCCAGCCTGCATGGGGCCATCACGGGTCAGATCGTACTGATCAACCACTTCCCCGGTAGCGGGGTCACTGATGGTGACCTTGACGTTATCCGCATCGGATGCCAGATCGATCCCGAAAGGCGTCACCGTCTTGCCATCCTCCCCGACCACGACCTGATTGCCATTCACCAGCACGCCCTTGTCGACCAGTGCACTGGCCTGGAGCTGCTGGGTGGTGTTGATCTGCCCTGTGATCGAGTTCAGCGTATCGTTGAGATCATTGATCCCACTGACCGTATTGATCTGGGCGATCTGCGAGGTGAACTCGGAGTTATCGGTCGGGTTGAGCGGGTCCTGATTTTTCATCTGAGCCACCAGCAGCGTCAGAAACTGATCGCTGAGCTGGGTAGGGTCGGTATTGATATTCCCCTTGCCCGCAGTCTGGCTTTTCTGAGCAGGCACGGACCCGTTGACCTGACTCATGATGGAAGTATCAAAACTCATGGCGGCACTCCTGTGGCATCGCTCGCCGCTTACTCACCGAGAGTGAGCGTCTTGAGCATCAGCGACTTGTTGGTGTTGAGCACCTCGACGTTGGCCTGATAGGAGCGCGCGGCCGAGATCATGTTCACCATTTCTTCAGTCGGATCGACATTGGGCAGGCTGACATAACCTTCATCATCTGCCGCCGGGTTACCCGGATCATACTGGCGTCGAAAAGGGCTCTGACTTTCGCTGACCCCTGACACACGGACACCGCCAACCGACTGTCCCGGCGCTGCATCCATTTCAAAGGTCACGTGTTTGGCGCGATAGGGCTGACCATCCGGACCGGCCACACTATCGGCGTTGGCCATGTTGCTGGCGGTCACGTTCATGCGCTGCGCCTGGGCAGACAGAGCCGAACCGGAAATGTTGAAGACGTTGAGCATGACTCCCCCGTTATTCCGGCTGCATGGCCTGTTTCAGCCCCTGCAACCTGCTGGTGATGAACTGAAGGTCTGCCTGATAATGCACGGCATTGTCGGCAAAATTGACACGTTCCATATCCATGTCGACAGTATTGCCATCAAGGCTTGGCTGGCTTGGCACCCGGTACATGAGATTCGAAACGCTACCGTTCCCCGGTGCCTGCCCGGGAATGTGACGTGACGAGGTGGTCGCCATGGCCAGACCGCCATTCCCTTCGGTACTGCCACCACGCTTTACCGCCTGATCCAGCTCACTGCGAAAATCGAAATCCCGAGCCTGGTAGCCGGGCGTATCGGCATTGGCAATGTTGGCCGATAGCACTTTCTGGCGCTCATCACGCAGATTCAGTGCCTGCTGGTAGAAATTCAGCGATGCGTTGAGGCGATCGATCATTGCCTCATCCCCTGACCAGGTTAACGAATGATGGGACGACTGATGGCAATATCTTTCATCGCCGGCGTTCCCCCCTCGATGCAGGATGAAGAATAGGGATTTACAAAACCATACAATCGAACAAATAGCGTGACTTTTGAGTGCCAATTCCCCCGCTGAAAATCGGACCGGGCCATTACACTGCGCCAAACATGCCCATGCTCCCGCATCGATGTATGCATCAGCGGGAATGATCCTCTCTCACCCGTGAGAAGCGACATGACGTTTTTCTGCCCCTTGCTGAAGCGGCTCTCTCAATCAGTGTTGGTAATGGCATTGAGCGCCATCGCCCTGCCTGCACTGGCCGGTAGTGAACTGCAAACTACTCTGCAGGGCTTTCTGCTGGATCAATTCGCCTCGTCACCGGGGAAAGTCAGTGTCGAGCTCGATATTCCCAACGAGCAGCAGATCAACTGTCGTGATCCGGAGCCCTTTCTGCCCGGTAATGGACAACGGCTGTGGGGAAGGACAACAGTCGGGGTGCGCTGTCCAAAAGACCGCCCTTCAACACGTTATTTTCAGGCCTACATACGGGTAGAGGGTGACTATTATGTTGCAGCCCATGACATTGCTCCGGGCAATACGCTTACCGAAAGCGATGTGACGCTACAAACAGGTGATCTGACGCGGCTGTCACAGCAGCTGTTGACCGCCGATAACGAGCCTGCCGGTCAGGTCACCACACGTCGTATCGGCAAAGGGATGCCGTTGCAGAGCAATATGTTGCGCGCTCCTCTGCTGGTAAAAAGTGGACAGCAGGTCAAGGTCATCGTGCAAGGCAAGGGCTTCGCGATCCGTACCGATGGGACCGCACTTTCCAGTGCCGGTCGAAACGAAAAACTGAGAATACGAACAAGTGAAGGCAAGCTGGTGACCGGCACCGCTATCAGCGCCGACACCGTTGAATTGCGCTAGGATTACTGCCGGACACCGATCCGAAACAAACGGATACGAACTCGTGGACACTCGTGCCTAAAGATCCCCATCATGGCGTCGATAAAGGCTACAGTGCAGTCACGCATTCATCCGCGCCCGAACCGCTCTCGGTCGCATGCTCGAGAGGACAGTCAAAGTGAAAATCGATTCCAGCACCAACATCACGCATATCCAGACCGGTACTACCCGGGATACTCAACGTGGCAGTGGCGACAAGAGTGCTACGCAGGTGAGTGAAGTCTCCTCCAGCTGGAAGCCCTCCAGCGCCAGCGACGCTTCAAGGGATATCGATACTGCGAAGGTCGACGAAATCCGTCAGGCCATTCGCGATGGCAGCTTTGAAATTCGTTCCGACCGTATTGCCGACGGTCTGATCCAGAGCGCACAGGAACTGATCGGCGATCAATCCTGAGTGCATGACCCAGTGAGATAACGTGCATGTCCCAGAATCCAGCTGTTCTCCTGACGCAATTGTTTGAGACGCTCGAACGCTTTAATGCACTGCTCGATGAAGAGGCCGCCCTGCTCACCGAAACACCGGTGACAGCAGGGGCGCTGGCCGATGTCACCGAGAGAAAAAGCGTTATCACCGCAACGCTTGAACGACTGGAAGGCCAACGCTGCCAGTGGCTTCGCGAACAGGGATTCAGTGTTGATCGCGAGGGCAGTCGCGAAGCAGCTCAGCAGTACGAGGTTGCCGATCTTTGGCAGCGTATCGTCGAAGCTGGAGAGCAGGCTCGCACGCGTAATCGCGTCAATGGATTATCCATTGGCCTGCGGCTGGACATGCATGAACGTGCGCTTCGTTTTTTCAAAACCGCCAGCAGTACCAGCCTTTACAGCCGCAATGGGCGCTCCAACCCGGTCAGCCAGGGGAATACCTACGGTCAGTTCTGAGGTTTGAGCAGGCTACAGGCTGGATGAAAGGGCCCCGACGAACCACTCGTCGGGGCCCTTTTATTTGGCCGCTCCCGGGAAGAACAGGCAAGGACTCATCGCTTTTCTCCGATGCCCTACTCCCTGCGATCGGATCATTCCGATAGCAGATAATTGACAATCAGCTGCAACGATTTCCCCTGCATGACCGGCGAAAGCCGCTGCCCCTCTCCTGGCATGATGAAGTGAAACGTCCACATACCGCCCACTGGCTGATCGGCAAAGCTCTGCGTTTGTCCACGGACAGCGGATAGTGGCAAACAACGCTGACGATGGCAGAGTACTGTTTGCAGATGCGTATTCAGCGGCGATAGCTCATAGCGCCAACTGACCGTGCCAACCCTGCTTGCAGGCAGGGTAGCCGGTGGTGTCAGCGTAAGCTGATAATCATGTCCGGCATGACGTAATACCGGCACCTGCCCATCCCCGACCCATGCCCCACCGACTGCCGCCGAAACCGACGACCAGGGAAGCAGACTCAATAACACCAGCGTTACCTGCCGGAGGCCACCCCTCGAGCGCGCTCCGACCGACCGGCAGGCATTCATTACCGCTGCCCGCCGATCATGGCGGTCACCCGGATATGACGCTCTTCAGGAATTTCAGCCTGCGAGAGCACCACCAGACGATCCAGGCGTCGCCTCAAAAAGCGCGACAGCAACGGACGCAGAGCATGCTGAACCACCAGCACCGTGGGCAGGCCACGGGACTCCTGATTGGCAATGGCCTGATCCGCCTGGTGAACCAGGGTCTCGGCCAGACCGGGTTCCAGCCCGCCACCATTCGACATGGCCTGCATCAGCATCTGTTCAAGCTGACCATCCAGTCCAATGACATCAGCCGGCTCATTACCAGGCAAATGCTGCTGGGTAATGGCACGCCCCAACGCCAAACGTACGGCGGCAGTCAACTCCAGCGCATCCGTGGTATTGGCCGCATGTTCGGCAATCGTTTCCAGGATGGTGCGCATGTCGCGAATGGACACGTCTTCTTCGAGCAGATGCTGCAACACACGCATCAGTGTCGTCATCGATACCAGCTTGGGCACCACATCATCGACCAGCTGCGGAGAGTCCTGCTTGACACGATCAAGCAGCTTCTGGGTTTCGGTACGCCCCAGCATGTCACTGGAATGATGCGTCAGCAGATGATTGAGATGAGTCGCCACCACAGTGCCGGCATCCACCACGGTATACCCCTGGACCTGAGCCTGGTCGCGTTGCTCGGCATCAATCCATGTGGCTGGCAGGCCGAAGGCAGGATCACGCGTTTCGCGTCCGCTCAGGGAGCCACTGGCCTGCCCCGGATCGATGGCAAGGAACTGACCGGGCCAGGCCTCCCCTTCGCCAATCATTACACCATTGAGCGTGATGCGATAATGGTGAGGAGAAAAAGACAGATTATCGCGAATATGTACCACTGGTGGCAGAAAGCCGATCTCCTGGGCGAACTTCTTGCGCACGCTCTTGATACGCCTGAGCAGCTCACCATCCTGCTGCTGATCCACCAGCGAAATCAGACGATGCCCTACCTCCAGTCCCAACGGATCCACCAGCTGCACATCATCCCAGCTGGCTTCACCGGCTTCCGGAGTAGCGGCTGCGGCAGTGGGCACAGTACTCGCTTCTTCCGCCTCGATGGCTCGCTTCTGACGGATCAGCCACCAGGCAAGTCCCCCCAGCAGAGCGGTGAAAAACAGAAAGACCAGATTGGGCATGCCGGGGATGATCCCCAGCAACCCCAATACGCCTGCAGCCAGTACCAGTACCTGCGGGTTGGTAAACAGCTGACCCAACAGCTGCTGACCAACATCCTGCTCGGTATTGACCCTGGAAACAGTCACACCAGCTGCAGTGGAAATGACCAGTGCAGGGATCTGCGCCACCAGACCATCACCGATGGTCAGTAGTGTATAAGTGTGCGCTGCGGTGCCCACATCCATACCATGCTGCGCCACGCCGACAATCAGCCCGCCAATGATGTTGATCACCATGATCAGGATGCCGGCGATCGCATCCCCGCGTACGAACTTGCTGGCACCATCCATCGACCCGTAGAAATCGGCCTCCTGAGAGACTTCACTACGCCGATGCTTGGCCTGGGTCTCATCAATCAGCCCCGCATTGAGATCGGCATCAATGGCCATCTGCTTGCCCGGCATGGCATCGAGTACAAACCGGGCACCGACCTCGGCAATACGCCCGGCCCCCTTGGTAATAACCATGAAGTTGATGACGACCAGAATGATGAATACCACCAGCCCCACGGCGAAATTACCGCCCACCAGGAACTCGGCAAAGGCCTCGATGACCTGACCGGCGGCATCACCGCCATTGTGCCCATTGAGCAGTACTACTCGGGTCGAGGCGACGTTGAGCGATAGCCTCAGCAGGGTGGAAAACAGCAGCACAGCGGGAAACGCAGCGAAATCGAGTGGCTTGGTGGTGAACATGCTCACCAGCAACACCATGATCGACAGGGCAATATTGAAGGTGAACAGCATATCGAGCACGAATGGCGGTAATGGCAGTACCATCATCGCCAGAATCATGATGATCAGTACCGGCCCGGCCAGTACCTTCAGCTGCCCTGACTGCGAGAGACCAACGCGTTGGAACATCGCGCTCACAGCGTTCATGGCAATACACTCGGCGTCGGGATCATCATCTCGCTTTTCCTTCAGGCATGAGTCGCTGGCTCATCGCCAGCGGTCGAATCAAGTTCGGGAGGTACCGCAATATCCTGCGGCGTATTCGGAGCCGGCCCACCTTCGCTTTGAAAGCGGCGCAGCTGATAAACCCAGGCCAGCACTTCAGCCACGGCGGTATACAAGGGCCCGGGGATCTCACGCTCGAGATCGGCGTGACGGTACAGCGCCCTGGCCAGTGGGGGAGCCTCCAACAGGGGAACATGGTGTTCCCGCCCCACTTCACGGATCCGGGCAGCCACGGCATCGGCGCCCTTGGCCACGACCCGCGGCGCTCCCATTTCCTCTTCACGGTAGGCCAGTGCCACGGCAAAGTGGGTCGGGTTGGTAACGATCACGTCCGCCTGCGGTACTTCGCTCATCATTCGGCGGCGAGCCATGGCCTGCTGCTGCTGACGAATTCGCCCTTTCACCTGGGGATCGCCCTCGGACTCCTTGTGCTCCTGACGGATATCCTCGCGGCTCATGCGCAGCTTCTTGTGGTGACTCCATATCTGATAAGGCACATCCAGCAGAATTACGCCGATGAAGGCGAGCATGATCAATGCACAGCAGGTGGCCGCCATGGTCAGCGAGGAGCGCATCGCCGCCAGTATGCTCTGACCTGCCAGCGCCACCAGCTGCTCCTGATGAAAATAGAGATACATCGCTGCCACTACGCCGATCAGAATCGACTTGGCAATGGTTTTGGCCAATTCGGCCAACGCCTGCGAGGAGAAGATACGCTTGAGACCGGAGACCGGATTAAGCTTGTTGGGGTCGGGCTTCAACGATTTGGTTGAAAACAGCCATCCGCCCAGCAACATTGGCGAAACAAAGGCAATGACGGCCAGTACACCCAACAAAGGCGCCAATGCCAGCAGTGCATGTACACCCAGATTGAAGCTATCAATCAACATCCGCGAGTCATCGAAAAGCTCATCGTGAGCGAAGCTCATGCTGCCGCGCATGACATCGGCCAGCATGCTGCCCATCCAGCCGGCCATCAGCCACAGGGTGCCAATGCCGACACTGATCAATGCAAAGGTTGTCAACTCGCGCGAACGCGCGACCTGCCCCTCTTCGCGCGCCTTTTCCAGACGGCGGGGTGTCGGTTGTTCCGTTTTTTCCTGATCGCTGTCGTTCGCCATGACCGAACCGAGATAACCACCGGGAGTTTCCGGAAGGCTATTGTGGTCGGCAAGCGCTCATGACGATTACGCGAAAAGCCCAGCGTTTGCCGGGCTTTTCATTCGATACAATGAAGACTGTCGCTCAGAAGCCGAGGCTGTCCAGCAGATCATCCACCTGGGACTGATCACTGACGACATCATCCCCCTTCTCGGCCGCCACCTGCGGACCATTGAGCAGCGATGAAGGTCCGGTCGCTTCTGCCTTCTGAGT
This sequence comes from Kushneria phosphatilytica, assembly GCF_008247605.1. NCBI lineage: Bacteria > Pseudomonadati > Pseudomonadota > Gammaproteobacteria > Oceanospirillales > Halomonadaceae > Kushneria > Kushneria phosphatilytica. Next base: position 1,916,764 of record NZ_CP043420.1, read on the forward strand.
GCGATTACGCTCCCGGTGTTCTTCGGGGATATTATCGATCAGCACCTGCACAAGCTGACGCTCGATTTCCCGAATGACATCCATCATCTTCTTGATGACCTGGCCGGTCAGATCCTGGAAATCCTGTGCCATCATGATTTCCAGCAACTGGGCGTTGGTCGCCCGGGTCTGATCCGGCACCCATGCCAGATAGGCACGAGTATCCGCTACCAGTTCACGTGCATCACCCAACTCGATGGGCTGTTCGAACCAGCTATCCCAGCGTTCGGCAAGACCGTTGGCCTGAGCCTCGATCTTGTCCTGCAACGGCTGTGCGACTTCGGTAGCCGATAGAGCACGCTCGGCAGCCTGTTCCGTCATGGTGGCAATATAATTGAGACGATCGCGCGCATCCGGAATAGCCTGAGCCGCGCGCTCAACCTCCTGATCCAGCCCCAGTTCACGCATGTTTTCATGCAGCGCACGGGTCAGCTGGCCAATGCGAGCGATCAGTTCGAAGTTTTCAGCTTCGGTTCTCGCTGCGGAGTTCTGACTCGTCATGGTGATTGCTCCCTATTGAGCCGTGATGGCGCAATCGCCATTACTTGTCGAGTTTCTCGAAGATCTTGTTGATCTTCTCTTCCAGCGTTGCAGCCGTGAAGGGTTTGACAACATAGCCGTTGGCACCTGCCTGAGCCGCGGCGATGATATTTTCCTTCTTGGCTTCCGCGGTCACCATCAGTACCGGAAGATGCTTGAGAGCATCGTCAGCCCGAATCTGCTTGAGCATTTCCAGACCATCCAGATTCGGCATGTTCCAGTCGGAGACCACGAACCCGAACCCCCCGGCCTTCAGACGCTCCAGGCCGGCAGCGCCATCCTCGGCCTCTTCCACGTTGTGATAACCCAGCTCCTTGAGCAGGTTGCGTACAATTCGACGCATGGTGGGAAAGTCATCCACCACCAGAATATTGATGTTCTTGTCAGCCATGAGAATCATCCTGTTTTACGGGCGTTGGACGCCCCGTTGAATCACTGATCGCGTCTGCGAGATCAGACACGAAGGCTTTGGCGATGGCTGCTGGCCATGACGGCCATGGCGTGCTCGCACATCGACTGAATGGGTACCACCTCACAGGCAGCCTCCAGGGCAATAGCCTCGCGCGGCATGCCGAACACCACGCAGGTCGCTTCATCCTGAGCCAGGGTATAAGCACCGGCGTCACGCATTGTTTTCAGGCCCTGGGCACCATCCCGCCCCATGCCGGTCAGCAGTACGCCGATGGCATTGCGTCCGGCATGGCGCGCAGCACTCTCGAACAGCACATCGACCGAAGGCCGGTGACGATTGACGGGTGGCCCTTCTTCAAGCTCGATGACATAGTTGGCCCCGCTACGGCCCAGCTTGAGATGACGTTCACCGCCCGGCGCGATATAGGCATGACCAGGTAGCACTCGTTCGCCGTGAACGGCTTCGCGCACACTGATGCGACACAGGGTATTCAGACGCTCGGCAAAGGAGCGAGTAAAACCGGCCGGCATGTGCTGAGTGATCAATACGGCTGGCGCATCCGGTGGCAACGGCATCAGTAATTCACGGATCGCTTCGGTCCCACCGGTCGAAGCACCCACGATCAACAGCTTTTCGCTTGAGGTCATGGGCGCCCGCACTGTGGTCGCAGGCGTCTGAGGCGTTACCGGCTTTTTAAGACGTGCTCTCGCTGCCGCACGGATCTTATCGGCAATCAGCTCGGTATATTCAATCATCCCATCCCGGATACCCAGTTTGGGTTTGCTGACGAAATCGACAGCCCCCAGCTCCAGCGCCCGCATGGTGATCTCCGAACCCCTTTCGGTCAGAGACGAGATCATGACGACCGGCGTAGGCCGCAGGCGCATCAAACGTTCCAGGAAGTCCAGCCCATCCATGCGCGGCATTTCGACATCCAGTGTCAGAACATCCGGGTTATGTTGCTTGATCAGCTCTCGAGCGATCAGCGGGTCCGGAGCCGTTGCCACGACCTCCATATCTGGCTGACTGTTGATAATCTCGCTGATCAGGGCCCGAATCAGTGCCGAGTCATCAATACACAGCACCCGAATCCTGTTGGTCATGTTCTGAACTCCTTAACATCAGGCATGAGCGCCCGGACCTCCTTTGGCAGTTCACGCGATGGCAGCTCGGCAATCAGCCGGCTTTCCTGCTGACGCACACGTTCGGCACCCTCCTGAGCACCGAGCTTGCGCACCAGCATCCGACCACTGGCGGGCAGATAGTGCACGCGCCGCGCCGAAGGCCCTCCCAGATCTCTGGCAAGCAGTGTGATGCCATGCTCGGCCAGTGACTGAACGACATAGTCAGCGTTGGCATCCCCTACACGAGCAGCACTACCCGACATGACTCGTCCCCCACCCGCCACCTTGGCTTCAATACGTTCGCGTCGGGCACCCATTCGCTCCATGGCTTCAATCAGCACCGCCATGGCGTGATTGCCATAACGCAAACCATGACGTGGATCACAGGCCTGAGGCGTCCACGGCAGCATGTAGTGATTCATGCCCGCCACGCCCGCTACCGGATCGCGCAGACAGGCCGAGACGCAGGAGCCCAATACAGTCGACAGCACGCCAATTTTCTCCTGCGGCCCTTTCTGACCCGAGCCCGCTGCCATGACATCAAAGCGGGTTACAAAATACTCGCAAGGCAACAGCTTGATAGCTGCCAGTCCGGTATCACGATCGACATAATGATGGGTCGCTACCGCTTCCGGCATCATCTTCATGACGCCATCCGTCGTCGGGATGATTGTTCATAAACGGTGTGCCCCCTCAGTCGGAAAGCATCCGTCAGGTACGTAAAGTTTTCCGAATGCCCTGCAAACAGCAGACCATCATCCTTGAGCAGCGGCACAAATCGCTCCAACAGCTTTTTCTGAGTCGGCTTGTCGAAATAGATCATGATGTTGCGGCAGAAAATGGCATCGAACTGCCCTTCCAGCCCCCAGCCGGACTCGAGCAGGTTGAGCGGCCTGAACTCCACCATTGCCCTGAGCGCAGCATTGATGCGTGCCATGCCACTGCGCGCTCCGGTGCCGCGCTGAAAATAGCTTTTACGCTGCTGCTCACTGAGACGTTCGATCTGGTTCATCGGATAGATGCCCTGGCGAGCCACTTCGAGCGCTCGGGTATCGATATCGGTGGCAATGATTCTGGCGTTACTGGCACGACTGCCCAGCGCTTCGCTCAGAGTGATCGCCAACGACCAGGGCTCCTCGCCGGTGGAAGCCGCACAGCACCAGATACGAACCGGTTCGGAACGATTGCGAACATGTTCGGCCAGCAACGGGAAGTGATGCGCTTCACGAAAAAATGAGGTCAGATTGGTTGTCAGGGCATTGACGAAGTGCTCCCATTCCGCACCCTTTTCCCCCTGACCTTCCAATGCCTGAAGATATTGTTTGAAGCTCTTGTGTCCCAGTGCCCGTAACCGGCGTGCCAGGCGGCTGTAGACCATCTCGCGCTTATGCATCGCCAGAGCGATGCCCGCACGCTGGTGAATCAGCTGGCGCACCTTCTCGAAGTCCGTATCTGTAAAGGTAAGTTCGCGATGTTCTGCCGCTTCTGCCACTGCCGTATCCTCTTGTTCGCGACACCGTAGTGTTCGCTGGACCTTCTGATCAGAAGGTCTCCCATTCATCATCGGCGACCTTATCGGCAGCCTCATGCGATACATTACGGCTTGTCATACCTTTCGATCGGTTCGGCGTACCCTGCCTTCCCGCATCATCGCGCTTTGCCGTATACATCCCGGAACGTGCCCCTGACTGCCCTTTTGTTCTTTCCGAACTCTCTGTCGAAGAGTGAACTGATCTGGTGATAGCGGACTCGGACGGACGGGCCGAATGACATTCAGATGACGATCCGGTTATCGGCGCGCTGGTCACTTTCTTGATGCGAAAAATCGAAATTGCACCGCGCAGCCCTTCTGCCTGCTGACTCAGGGCATTGGCCGAAGCAGCTGACTGCTCAACCAGAGCAGCGTTCTGCTGGGTCATCTGGTCCATGCGATTGACCGCTTCCGTAACCTGTTCAATCCCGCTGCGCTGCTCCACGGCGGCATGGGAAACTTCTCCCATCAGAGTGCTGACCCGATGAATCGACGTCACGATTTCATCCATGGTGCGGCGCGTCTGTTCTACCAGCGTACTGCCGGCCTCGACGCGTTCGGTGGAGGTTGTGATCAATGACTTGATCTCCTGGGCCGCCTCGGCACTACGGCCAGCCAACGCTCGGACTTCTCCGGCGACCACGGCGAATCCACGCCCCTGTTCACCCGCACGAGCCGCTTCCACCGAGGCATTCAGCGCCAGAATGTTGGTCTGGAAGGCAATGTCATCGATCATGCCGACAATGTCGGTAATACGTGTCGAGGCCTCACTGATTTCTTCCATGGTGCTGACTACCTTGCCGACCTCCTGGCCGCCCCGTTCAGCGATTCCCGAGGCTTCTTCGGCCAGACGCGAAGCATTGCCGGCGCTTTCGGCTCCCTGCGCAACCGTGGAATTCAGCTCTTCCATGCTGCTGGCTGTCTGCTCGAGTGCCGCTGCCTGCTCTTCGGTACGTCGGGAAAGATTGGCGTTACCACTGGCGATATCGGCCGTCGCCGGCGTGACCACATCGACCCCCTGTTTGACATCCTCGACAATACTAATCAGACCGCGACGCATGGCATTCAATGAATTCATCATGCGACCGAACTCATCTCGACGTTTTGTATCAAGTTCTGCTGAAAGATTGCCTGCCGCGATCTGACGCGACAGGTCGAGAGTGGCTTGCAACGGTTGAACGATACTGCGAGTTACCAGCACTCCTCCCACCAGCAGCAACAGAAAGACCCCCGCGGCCAGCCCCAGCATCCCCCAAAGGGCGAGCCGGTAGCGCTCATCAGCCTGCTGCTGGATGGCCATTGCGGTCTGACGGGTTTCCCCTACCAGATCGTTGACCAGTTCGTGGAGCTGCTCGATTCGAGGCTGCGTCTGAGTACGCCATTGCGAAATGGCCGCAAAGTAACTGCCACTTTGCATATCCTCGAGAATGGAAGGGATATCGTTGTTCAAAAACCGGGTCAGCAGCTGATCCATCTGCTGACGACTCTCCGCCCCCTGCTGACTGGCGTGTTCCAGATACGCCTGCCAAAGGGAGCTGACATTTGCACCCGCCCCCTCCAGACTGTTTTTGAGATTGTCCAGATCGGCACGATTGGCCTTGCCTACGGCGGTATTGATGAGATTGCCGTATTTACCCAGTCGCTGGTCGATCGCTTGCAAACGCCCTGTCTGGGCCAGACCACGCTCGGCAATCTGCTGACCTGAGAGATACATGCTATGCAAACCATAGCCGCCGGCCAGGGCAAGTCCTGCCAACCCCAGTGCCGCAATCGCAATCATGATGGCCAGACGACGCCCGACTGTCAGACGCGTCATCCTTTCCAGGCGAGCTTTCAGTGAGTGCGCATGAATCTCACCTCTGACCAGATGAGCCCGAGGCTTCTGCCCGTCACGCAGCCGTGCGTAAACAACTTCTGCCAGGCGCTTGTCCTTCTTGTTCGGTCGCATCCGGACCGAAGCATAGCCCACGACATTGCCTGATTCGGTGATGGGCGTTACCGTCGCGTGAACCCAGTAGTGATCACCATTCTTGCGTCGATTCTTGACCAGGCCGGTCCAGGCTCGACCACTGCGAATCGTTTTCCAGAAATCGGCAAAGGCTTCAGGAGGCATGTCCGGATGACGCACCATGTTGTGGGGTGATCCCATCAACTCTTCCCAGTCAAAACCACTGACTGCGACGAAATCCGGATTGGCAAACACAATGTTACCTTTCAGATCCGTCTGTGAGATCAGATACTGGTGCTCATCAAGTTCATATTCCCGTTGAGTCACGGGTAGATTCTGTCGCATGGCTTTTTCCGAATTCCGGCTTCGCAGAGAGGCACCTTTTCGATGCTTCAGGTTTACCCTACGGTCCCCGGTAACAGGGGCCCCATACCGCTTTAACGACAAAATGCGCCTGACACTTGAAGCGCCAAAACCGATGCAGGCGTAGTGCACATAAAAAAACGCCGGCCCATAAGGCCGGCGTCAGCATGACTTTCAGAGCACGGATGAGGCTGTCTCAGACCACCTCGTCTACCAGTGCCATTTCTTCGCTGGTCATCAGCTTTTCAATATCCACCAGGATCAGCATGCGTTCATCAACACTGCCCAATCCGGTCAGATACTGGGTCGAGAGTGATGCGCCAAACTCCGGTGCCGGCTTGATCTGCTCGCTCGACAGAGTCAAAACGTCAGATACCCCATCAACCACAATACCGACCACGCGATTACCAATATTGAGTACGATAACCACTGTCTGGCCGGTATACTCGGCACTCCCGATGTCGAAACGCAGCCGCAGATCAACGATCGGTACGATCACGCCACGCAGATTGGTAACACCCTTGATGAATTCGGGTGCATTGGCGATTCGGGTTACCCCTTCATAACCACGAATTTCCTGCACCTTCAGGATGTCGATCCCGTATTCTTCGTCGCCCAGTCGAAAGACCAGAAATTCATGACCTTCATTGTCGACCTTCTGCAGGTCGCGTGCAGCGGCGTCCATCATGCCGTTTCTCCCCTGTTGACTTTGGCCTGCTGGCGCGCTTTCTCACGATCGCGCGTGGTCCTCGACAGAGCCGGAATATCCAGAATCAGGGCAACGCTGCCGTCACCCAGTATGGTGGCCGCGGAGACTCCGTTGACCTTGCGGTAGTTGGTCTCCAGATTCTTGACCACGACCTGGTGCTGACCGATCAACTGATCGACCAACAAGCCAAAATGACGCCCTTCGCTCTGAACGATAATCACGATGCCTCGTGTTACATCCTGCTCGGCGTCCGGTATATCAAACACCCGATGCAATTCGACCAGTGGAAGATACTCGCCCCGGACAAAAAGCAACCGCTCGCTACCGGTGACAGTATTGATATGGTCTTCACTGACCTGCATCGATTCCATGATGGCGCTCAGCGGGAGGATATAGATCTCTTCGCCGACACGTACCGACATGCCATCCAGAATGGCCAGGGTCAGCGGCAATACGATTCGGATACTGGTGCCCTGCCCCGGATTGGAGAGAATATCGACATGTCCTCCCATCTGCTGAATGTTGCGCTTGACCACATCCATGCCTACGCCACGACCGGAAACATCCGTGACCTGATCGGCCGTCGAAAAGCCCGGGGCGAAGATCAGCTGCCAGACATCGTCATCACTCATGCTCTCCGAGACCGACAGGCCATTCTGGGCTGCCTTGGCGAGAATGCGTTCGCGATTCAGTCCGGCACCATCATCACTGATCTCGATCAGAATATTACCGCCCTGGTGCTGAGCAGCCAGCGTCAGCTTGCCTGCTTTCGGTTTGCCCGCTGCCACCCGTTTCTCGGGAGATTCAATACCGTGATCGAGACTGTTACGCACCAGGTGCGTCAGCGGATCAATGATGCGTTCGATCAGGCTCTTGTCGAGCTCTGTCGACTTGCCCACTGTCTCGAGCTCGACTTCCTTGCCCAGCTTGGCCGCCAGGTCGCGTACCAGTCGCGGGAAACGGCTGAACACATAATCCATCGGCATCATGCGTACTGACATGACGGATTCCTGCAGATCCCGCGCATTGCGTTGCAGCTGATTCATGCCGCTCATCAGTTTGCCATGCACGACCGGATCCAGCTCGCTGGCCCCCTGCTCAAGCATTGACTGGGTAATGACCAGCTCACCAACCAGGTTGATGATCTGATCGATCTTCTCGATGGAAACACGCAGCGAACTCGACTCACTGGCGCCGGCACGTGGCGCAGGGCGGGGCTTTTCGGCACTCTTGCCTCCCGCTTCACCACTCCCCGTCGCTTTCGCCGGCTGAGTTTCCGCTGACACCGCGGCTTTCTGTTCGGAAGCCGCCGGTTCATCCGCTTTGGTTTCGTTCTCTTCAGGCGCAGCTATCGCCTGGAAAGGCTGAATGTCGATCTGATCATCGTTGAGCACGAACCCCAGTACGGCGCGCACATCATCGGCGCTGTTCTGGGTCGCCAGACTGATCTTCAGATTGTCACCATCGCGTACCTGCTCGCTGATCTCACCGAACAGTGCCAGCTCTTCGACCAGCGCTTCCGCCGATTCGGCAGGCACACCCTTGAGGATCAGGCGCAAGCCCCCGGCATCATGTGACGCATCCTGCGAGGAAGGTGAAGGATCGGATGAAAGGGTGCTTTCACTTTCCGCAGACGCTGCAGCAGCAGCCTGCTCACTACCCTCTTCAGCCAGGGTCTTGAGTACCTGACAGATTCGATCGAACGCTTCGGCATCCGGCTCGGTCTGTTGACGGTAAGCTTCCAGCTGGTCGCTCAGCATATCCTTGGTTTCCAGAAAGATGTCGATCGTCGCCCGGTCCAGCTGCAGTTCTCCATGCCGAGCCCGATCAAGCAGGTTCTCGAGCAGGTGTGTCGTCTCCTGCAGCACGGTAAAACCAAAGGTACCGGCCCCACCCTTGATGGAGTGTGCTGCACGGAAGATGGCGTGCAGCTGTTCGGTGTCAGGCTCATCCGGATCCAGTGCCAACAGCTGCTGCTCCATTTCTGCCAGCAGTTCCGCGGCCTCCTCGAAGAAAGTCTGATAGAACTCGGTAATATCAATGCTCATGGTCACCTGCCTTTTGCGGCCTCTGCCGATACCAGATACGGACAGTTACCCCATCTTTTGGTGTAATCAGGGCGTTGCCGGCTTGCTGGAAATCTCTTCAGCCGATACCGGTTTGACACCCAGCATATCCCCCAGAGTCGAGGGTGGATCACTGGCGTTAATCCGAGCCGGGGTCCCCGGCGTACTATTTTCCTGCTCAAGCTGCTGCTGGGCCTGTTTATTCAGTACCAGGATACTGATACGCCGGTTGATCGGCGCATCAGGCCGAGGATCAAGATTCATGGTGTCAGCCATACCAATCACCCGCAGCAGCTTGTCACTGTCCAGCCCCCCTGCTACCAGTGCGCGTCGCGAGGCGTTGGCGCGATCACTGGAGAGCTCCCAGTTGCTATATCCGGTTTCACCCGAGGCGTAAGGCAGATCATCTGTATGGCCTGCCAGCGTAATCCCATTGGGTAACTCATTAAGCAGCGGCGCAATATGCTCCAGAGCATCACGCATATACGGCTGAATTCTGGCGCTGCCCAGCTCGAACATGGGGCGCTTCTGACTGTCGATGATCTGAATACGCAGCCCTTCCGGGGTCAGATCCAGCTTGAGTTGTGAGCGCAATGCACGCAGCGCCGGATCTTCACGAATCAGATTTTCCAGTCGGGTCTTCAGACGGCGCAGAGCGCGGTCAGGCTGATAGTTACTCGGTTGTAAAACCGTTTTGGCCACCTCCCCGTCCGAGTGAATGACATCATCTCCTCCACCCGGAATGGCACTATCGCTTGCCGTGTTCCTGTCTCCACCGGTCAACGCTACCTTGAGCGGGGTTCGAAAATATTCACTGACATGTTCAAGCTCACTTTTACTGGTACCGGAAAGTAGCCACATCACCAGAAAGAAGGCCATCATGGCCGTCATGAAGTCTGCGTAGGCAATTTTCCAGCTGCCATGGGATCCATGCTCTTCGGCTTTCTTGCGACGAATAACGATGGGGCGTCGATGCTGACTCATGGCGTTTACCTGCCACCCGTCGGCTGAGAGCGCACGGAGCGGACATGCTCTTCCAGTTCAGTAAAGCTCGGTCGCTCGCTGGAAAACAGCGCCTTGCGGCCAAATTCGACTGAAATCGGCGGCGCGTAACCGTTAAGATTGGCCAGCAGCGTCACCTTGATGCATTGCAGCATCTTTTCCACTTCTGCCACCTGGTGCTTGATACGAGAAGCCAGTGGCGTGACGAACCCATAAGCCAGCAGAATGCCCAGAAAGGTGCCCACCATGGCATTCGCAATCAGAGGTCCCAATTGCTCCGGCGCCAGATCAGGGGCCCCCAGCGCATGAACCACCCCCATGACTGCAGCCACGATACCGAATGCCGGTAGTCCATCGCCTACCGAACTCAGGCTGTGAACCGGAATCTCGGCTTCATGACGGAAGGTTTCGATTTCATGGTCCATGAGCGCTTCAATCTCGAAAGCATCCATGTTGCCGCTGATCATCAGGCGCAGATAATCCGTCAGGAATTCCATCAGCAGCGGGTCAGAGCGCAGCATGGGATATTCTGCAAACAGCGGGCTTTCCTCGGGGTTATCGATATCCCGCTCAAGCGCCATCATGCCTTCCGAACGGCCTTTGGCCAGCAGCTGGTACAAAAGCCCCATCAGGTTCATGAACATGGTCTTGTTATACTTGCCCGCCTGACGAAGGCGCGGAAAAACCCGAATGGTGGCCTTGATGCCCTTGCCATTATTGGAAGCAATAAAAGCACCAATGGCGGCCCCAGCGATAATGATGACTTCGGCCGGCTGTACCAGCACACCGAGATGGCCGCCAACGATGAGGTAGCCACCCAGTACTGAACCGATAACCGCTATATAACCAATAAAGATAAGCACGAGAGTAGCCCCTAGCTGATGCCTTCATGCTCCTATCATCGGCATGCCGGGACGGGGCTTGAGGGTAGAGGTGGTAAAGATTAAGGACGAACAGGGCTGACGGTGGCAGTCAGCGCAGAATTGCCACCGTCAGTTGGAGATGGCGCCGCTCTGAACACGGCGCAGCTTCTCGCGTTCTGCTGCACGGCGTGTCTTGCCGGCCCTTGAGGGAGGTTGGCAGATGCCACAGACAAAATCGTGATCAAGGCTGTGCGCATGGGCCACAAAATGACCACCGCAACGCTGACAGGTGGACAGCTGCATCATGTCACTTTCAAAAAAACGGATCAGAGTCCAGGCGCGGGTCAATCCAAGCACTGGCTCACCTTCTTCCAGCATGGAGACCTGCTCCAGATACAACCGATAGGCCTTTATGATACCGTCCATTCGCTCACAGCCGCCCTGCTCAAGCAGATAACGATAGATATTGTAAAACAGCGACGAGTGAATATTGGGCAGCCAGGTCACGAACCAGTCGGTCGAAAATGGCAACATCCCCTTGGGTGGCGAAGCGCCCCGGATTTCCTTGTAGAGACGGATCAGCCGACCACGGGAAAGCTCGGTCTCCGTTTCCAGCACCTGCAGTCTGGCTCCGAGCTCAATCAACTCGATCGCCAGCTGAATCTGATGCAGCTCACTGACGACACTCTTATCCGCCATGTCGTTTTGTCCCGGCCATGGCGCGAACAGGCAGCGTCTCGTCGTCATGCTCGACCTGCTGACCGGCCAATAGAATGGCAGCATGAGTGCGTTGCAGATCCTGATCGCGGGAAGGACCGGTCAATGTGGAAAGCATGCCAGGATCGGTCAGCGAAAAATGGCAGAGTAGCTGATTGGTATTCGCCAGTTTTGCCAGTTCCGAAATCGGTAGCGCCCCAAGCGCATCCGCCATGTGCTCACTGATTTTCAATCTGAAAATGGCCAGCGATCTATCTTCATTGATCAAACGCTGCACCAACAGTAGATAGGACAGATTAACGTTACGGATATCTTCCAGAAGATTATCGTTACTGGTCATGCCTGCGTTTCCCCATTCGAGTTATATAATGTCCGATTCGGAAATCAGTCGGAGATGCTCTATCTCCTTGCACCGATAGCAGCCTGATGCCTATCCAATCCGTCGCTGACTGTAATCCCGAGCTCGCATTTGAAACCATAGACAACCATTTGGTTACCTTGCGTTACGCAACATATCATGACACTCATACTTTACGCTTACAAAGCTTTTTACGCCTTCCAACGTGAATTTATTTCCAGCCTGGCAGATTTCATCAGATATGAAATGTCATATTGTTCATGCCATTGCGGGATAAAATGAAAGGCGAAATAATTTAAACCAAATAAAATCAAAAGGTTATGCAGAAAAGGAGGCGGGAGTGGACCATAGACTTACGGCCACCTTAATTAGATGTGCTCATGATATGGCTGAAGGAAAGACTGGAAGCAGTTCACCTTAAAGACTGATTTTCCATCAGCCATACCTGCCGATCAGGCCGCCATGGCTTACGCCATAGCGATGAGGGAGTATCAGGAAGGGTCTTTTTTGCTTTCCGTTTTCCGCTCTCTATCTTCCTGATCCATCTCGTACACCCAGGCCAATAGCTCGGCAATGGCCAGATAAAGAGCTGCCGGAATGCGCTCATCCAGATCCAGCGGCATCAGCAGTTGAACCAACTCTCGAGACTGATGGACATACAGACCGTGTGCATTGGCCTGCTCGATGATGCGCTCAGCTGTTAACCCATAACCTTTCGCAACGACTCTTGGCGCTACGTCCTGCTCTGAATAGGCAATGGCAACGGCCGAACGACGCGACTCATCATCTACTGCATTGGGATTGGTATCATCGTCATGCTCGATCACTAATCACTACCTCCTTTTTTGAAGGTAGGACGAGGCACCTGAAAACCGGCTTCCATCAGACGCTGCTGGAGAGCATTACCGCCCTGCTCAAGTTGTTGAGCTGTTTCAGCCGAGAGATCCACGCCTCTGATCTGCAAGCGATCACCCGTGAGCATCAGTCGCAACTCGATCGCTCCCAGTGAAGGCATGGTAAGATGAAGACGTGTCGACCAGGGAGCAGGATTTTCACCGCTGCTTTCCTGCGCGCCTTCCTCGATCTCCCACTCCATTGGAACATCCGGCCAGATGTCGCCATGCCAGCGAAAGACACCGCTGGCCATCAGTTCCAGTTGCTGACGCAGCAATGCCTGCGCATCCTGATGAATGATGGAAGTAACGCTCCCACCGGCAGGAGATGATGACTCCATACGCATGGACGCCACCTCGGCGTCAGCATCGTGCTTCCCTGTCCCTTGCATGGAGAGCATCAAACTACCTTGCGGCTCTCGTTGTAGGCTCTGGCGATCCAGACGCCCCTGTGTCCACCTGGCCAGATGCGCTTCATAGAACAAGCCACTGAGCGCGATTTCACGGCCCAGGGCGTGTGCCAGAAGCCCAACAGTGGGAGGCCGCATCTCAGTAATCAGTGGCGTCCCCCCCTGGACCGGGGGCGAGCTATTGGGGAAGCGAGAAAGTACAGAAGCAATGGTCCGCGCTTCGGGACTGAAATGCTGCCGTGTGGAGACACTGCTGTTCTGATCAGTCACCGGCGAGCGATATGATGTGGCTCGCAGGTCTTCGGTCATCGGTCGATGACGCTGAATTGACGATTGCCCACTGGCAGCCGACTGATGCTCTTCCGGAGTATCTGAAGTCGCATGTCGGGGAGGTGGCGTATAGGTCACCGCTCCCAGTGGCTGCTGCACCGGGCGGGCAGCCACACGATCAAGATCGGCGCGTCGGCCCAGCACCTGATGCAACAGGGTGTCCAGCAAGGGAGAAATGACGCTCACGAATCAATCCTGCCATCACATGCGATCAATGCTGGAATAGGCATTTTCTACTCTCCGACGGCTGCCGGCATCACTCATCAGGGTTCTGAGCTCCTGCTTGCGTTCTTCCAGCAGTTCCTGAATGAGATGGCTGTTGCCAAGCAATTGCTGCAGGATTTCCTTGTACTTCTCATCCGACTCGCCAGTAGCTACATTCGGCGAATCATCGGTTTCCAGCCTGCGAATGTGCTGAATGCACTCTACATAACGACTCTCAAGCGCAATCAGTTCCTCCCAATGCTGGTTGCGTGCGCTTTCCAGCATTTCCTGACTGATTGTCAGGGCTGCTCGATATGCTACCGGAAGGGCACTGCCAAATGAGGTCATATCAGGCACGCACTGTTGGCGAGGAAGATGCCGTGTCGGCACCTTCACCAATGGATTTCCAGGCATCACCGATATCTGCCAAAAGGCGTGATACGCCATCCATACGCTCTACATCACCATGTAGATTGGCCTTTATCAATTGCCGCACCATATAGTCATAGAGCGATGACAGCCGTTCGGCCAGTTCTCCCCCTTTCTCCGGGTCGAGTCCACCCTTGAGACCTTCATCGATGATGCGGATGGCCTTTGAAAGTGCCTGACCGCGTGCAGCAACATCATTTTGGCTCTGCGCCCAGCGCGCCTTGCGTAAAGCCGCCTGAGCACCATCGAAAAGCAGAACGATCAGCTGATGCGGTGATGCACTCATGACACCAGTTTCAACACCTACGGAAGCGTAGGCCTGGGCACCCTGTCGTGTATACATGATTGTATCAATCCTGCCTTAACTGTTGGAGTTACCACCCATCGCCGAAAGTTGCTGGCTGAGGTAATTGCTGGTTGAGTTGAGGCTTGCCATGGCGCTATCCAATTGAGAGAACTGCTTCTTGTAAAGCGCAATGGTAGAGTCAATGCTGTCCTGCATATCGGATCTGCGATCCTTCAGACTATCGATGGTAGTTTGAAGACCATTGGTAGCGCTGGTAATCAGTCCGTTATCATCCAGCATGCGATCCATGGAATCATTCAGAATACCGGCTATTCCTGAATCACCGGACAGCAGCTTGCTGACATCATCCGGACTATCAGCCAGAGCGGCATCAAGCTTGTCATCATCAATTGACAGCTTGCCCGACTTGTCAAAGGAAACGCCCATCTGGGAGAGATACTGATAGCTGCCATCGTTACTGTTCTGGTCGGTTACCAGCCCACGCAAACGATTTTCCAGCGTACGGATGGTAGAATTACCGGTCAGTATCCCACCCTGATTGGTCTCTGATGAATATGAAGTCAGGGAGTCAATCTTGGAAGCCAGGGTATTATAGGCGGAGACGAAATCTTCAACGGCGCCACGCATCGCATCAGTGTCATCAGTCACAGCCACCTTGCTGGAGCCAGTATCATCCAGCGTCAATGTTACGCCCTGGATCGCTTCCTTGACCGTATTGCTCTGACTGGTTATCGACAGGCCATTAACACTCAACTCTGCATTCTGCGCCGAAACGGTTGTTTGAGTGTTGGTGAACAGGTCGTTCAGTGCCGTATCACCGCTCACCGCAAAGTTCATGGCTGAATCGGAACCGGTACTGCTGGAGGACAACACCAGACGATAGGGGCTTGCGCCACCGTCATTGACAATGCTGGCCGTAACGCCGGCATCAGATGAGTTGATGGCATCCCGAATCCCGGCAAGCGTATTATTGCTGTCATCCAGAGTGATGTCAGTGGCTTTTCCGCCGACCGTAATCTTCACGGTCCCGCTGCCAATTGCCTTGTCAGTTTCGGTCTGGCCCTGCGCGACCTGGGTCTCTCCCTGTGCCAGCTGGGTGACCTCGATCTGATAGTTACCGGCTACCGCACTCTTGTCAGCTGAAACACCAAGTGAGCTGTTGCTGCTCTCGGCGGCTCTGGATTTGAACAGATCCGGTGATTGCAACGCGCTGGCGGCATCCTGAAAACCTTCCACCGCACTGCGGATCTGGCCCATGGCAGTGAATTTGGAACTATAGCTACTGATCTGATTGTTGATGGGCGTCAGTCGCTGCTTTTCGCCTGTCGCCAGATCCTGCAACAGACCTGATAGATCCAGCCCGGACCCAACACCGAGCGATGTAATACTCGCCATGCTCCATACTCCCGTTCACATGATCCGGCCAATGATAAAGGCCGCATGACAATACCGTTGTTCCGGTTATCGGCAGGGAACGGGAGTTGTTTATCCCTTTGAAGGTATTTTTATTGCTCAGCAGTTATTCCAGACCGATGAACCCCTGAATATCGTCTGAAACGGCCGCTGCGGCAAAAAACGGATTAAGCAGGCTATCGCGTGTATTATAGAGCAGCCGCGCACCTATCTCTCCATCTTCATTGAGCTCTCGAACGCTCCCGCCAGCTTCTTCCAGAACAAGTTGAGCAGCCGCGGTATCCCATTCGCTTGTTGGCCCCAGACGAGGATAAAAATCAGCACGACCTTCAGCGATCAGACAGAACTTGAGAGAACTGCCAATCCCCTGCCACTCGCTTTCACGCAACCGTTCCACCAGCGCTTCGGTACTGGCCCCCTTGTGTGACCGACTTCCTACCACCCTCAGCTGATCCTGTTGTGAAGCAGGACGACATCTCAGCTGCTGCACCTCCTGACCCTCTACCATGAAAGCACCCTGCCCGGCGCTGCCATACCAGCAGATTCCACTGGCTGGTGCGAGGATTACTCCCATGACAGGTTCATGATCACGGATCAATGCTATATTGACCGTGAATTCCTTGCTGCGACGAATAAACTCCTTGGTACCATCCAGCGGATCCACCAACCAATAGGTCGACCACTGCTTGCGCTGCTCGATCTCCTCAGCTGGAGATTCTTCCGAGAGAATCGGCCATTGAGGCGTTAATTGAGCCAGGGCCTCTCTGATAATTCCATGGGCCGCCAGATCCGCCTCAGTAAGCGGGCTATGGTCCTCTTTCTCTTCCACTTCGAAATCGCGATCATGGATGGCCATGATGGCATTACCCGCCTGTTTGGCGATGTCGATTACTGAATCCAACAGGGTTCTTTCCGTCATTGCCTCTCTTCCTTTCACGTCATTACCGAGTATCCGGAGCCGGTTACAGCCCGCTACGATAGCGGAGATTCAGTCAGCCAAAAACAAAAAACCCCGCGTAAGCGGGGTAGAAAGTCATTATCCAGAACACACTTAGCGCCGGGTCTTCAGCCATGTATAAAAATTGGCCAGCTCAGGGGAAACAAAAAGAAGACGGGTTTTCATGGGCAAATGAAGATGATTGCGACGCACAAAAGGCTTCAACTCCTTGACCCATGCTCGAATCAAAGGTATTGACTTTATAAACCCATAATAGTTATTAGTAATTATTTTGTAATAAAGCAATGTCTGACACGCCACCAAAATCATGAACTCTTTGCAAAATGGGGTAGCGCATTTCTCGGCACCCCTTAGATGCACACAGATATGGCTTCCAATATCACTTATATCACTTTGAGTCGGATTGGTTACTATTCCACCAAAATTGACTCTATAGTACACCAAAGGCTTTTGAGAGGCTGCAACAGCATTTGCTTCAAGATAAACAAAAGGTGTCAAAAAAAGGTCTTCATAACGCTCTCCTCGAGGAAAACGTAGATTTTCGAAAAGAACCGATCGATAAATACGCGACCATATATACCATTTTGAATTAATGGCAATCTCACGCAACTTTCCGGAAGTAATTTCACCCTGAAAATCTCCAAAACTGTTAAAAGTCAACAGCTCCTGAGAAACAGTACCATCGTCAGACTCTCTGTATTCAATGGCATTGAATTCAAGCAAATCATATTTTTCACTGAAAGGTTCGCCAACGAGCTCTGTAACAGTAGAGTAATAATTCTGCGCCCAGAAGTCATCTCCATCCAAAAAGGTTACGTAAGGTGTATCAAGCAAATCCAGAGCCCGATTTCTGGCTTCACTCGGACCAGAATTTTCCTGGTCTACTAATTGAACATACGCCTGCTTTTGTGGAAAAAGTGCAATGGTTGCCTCGATAGTCGACAGAGTTTCATCCCTGGAACCGTCATTGACGATAATCAATCTCACCCTGTCATCAATCTGAGATAGAACAGACCGAATGGCCTGTTCTATGTAATCCTGAACATTATAAGCAGCGACAATAACCGTCAACCAGGGGCGCGAGCCTTTATTTTCCATGTCAAGTAATGCTCATTTAACACTTACAAGACTTTCCAAATATTCTTGCCATTGAACCACAATGACATCAGAAGTAAATTGGGCAACTGAATCACGAGCACTCCTCGAAAATCTGATACGAAGCTCGCTGTCCAGGATCAGCCCCATAAGCTGCTGTGCAAAAGCATTAGTATCCCCTTGGTGAACCAGAAAGCCGGAGCCCCCATCCGATATGATTTCAGCAGGACCTGTATCACAATCAAAGGCAACTATTGGTAAACCATATGACTGTGCTTCAAGCAGAACCATAGGGAATCCTTCGAAACGGGAGGACATGGCCAGAATGGAAGCATGACGGTAATAGTAATCTACATCTTTTGTGGCTGGCAAAAACTCGATAGAATTCTTTACCCCCAATTTATGTGCCTGTTGCTTCAGGTTCTGCTCTTCCTCTCCATCACCTAAAATTCTCAAAATCCAGTTCGCAGTGCCGGCGCTATCTTTATTTTTCATCACTGCCCAGGCTTCAATAAGACGATCAAAACCCTTTTGATAATTCAGTCTACCTACAGCCAGCACTATAAGAGTGTCAGGTTGATAATTAACCTCAGGCATTTCAAATGGTACCGGATTAGGAATAGCAGTAATTGCCCCACGAACACTCGCCCCCTTCTGCCAGTATTCTCGATCTCTTTGCGTTAAGGTTATTATGCCGTGAGTCATTCGTGCAATCAGTCGCCGCCCCAGAAGCTTGTGCGGTTTGTCCAGATCAAGATTGAAGCTGAAGTGCTCCCAATGAATATGCTTGACATTCAGCCCCGCTACAGCCGGCAGTGCAACCTGTCCCAAGAGGTAATCCGTATCAATCAGGATATCCTGAGGATGTTGGCGCAGTAGTCTGCGCAAACGCCAGGAAGCCAGGGGGAACCGCCCTAATCGCCGAAGCATGGCTACCCATTTATTGGTAGAGCGCACCTGGGAGGAAAATAACTGATAAAGAGTTACAGCCTCATGTTTCGGATAGAATGGCTCAAGGCCACCCCAGAGGCTGATAATAGACACATCAAAGCCTCGCTCAACCAACCTGTTGGCTATAACAGACGTGACCCGCTCTATTCCGGAAGGCATTGATATATTACGAACAAGAAAACATATACGCACCGGTAGACCTCGAATCAGGCGGTTTTGAAATTGATAACTATCGTTGTTGCCATACTTGTGGCACCAAAATTCTTATCAGGCTGTTTTTCGGACGGTAACTGCTTGCATGCACAATGACTGCCACTGCTCTACGATTCTCTCCTGATCAAAGCGCAGTGCGTTACGGCTGGCCTCTTCAGACATACTGGCATAGGTTGCTGGCTCATCAACTACTTTACTAATGGCTTCGGCAAAGCCTTTTGTATCGGATACTGGCACAAGATAGCCATCCTGGCCATGAGTGACTATTTCCCGAGGACCGGTCTCGCAATCGAAAGAAACAATAGGCAAGGCAAAAGATTGTGCTTCAATAAGTGACATCGGCAGGCCTTCAAAACGCGAGCTCATCAGCATCAAATCCGCCTCCCTATAGAAGGATTCTATATCCTGACTCTGCCCATTTAGTACACAGCTATCCTGCAGGCCGCTCTCTAATATCATTTTTTCCAGCATGGGGCGGTCTTCCCCTTCCCCGACAATGACTACTTTCCAATCAGGGTGATGTTCTGCAAAAGCCTTCCAGGCGGGTATAAGCAGATCGAATCCCTTTTGTGCAGTCAACCGTCCTACAGCCAACGCCTTTTTATTATCCGGTTGATGACGAGCAGCAGAGATATTTGAAAAGGGAGTAGGATTGGGAATCTGAACAAATTTTTTCATATCGGAAAAATTTTCCAGATCCCGCTCTGTGAGAAAAACCACTTTATCGTAGCTTTTGAATGCAACCCTTTTCATTTTTTGAATTGTCGAGGAATGACTGGTAAAAGCTACATGCTCACAGGCAATGTGGCATGTGTCTTTCATGTATTTCTTGTTAAAGGCAACAAATGGAGCTGCAAATACGCTTAGCCTTCCCATTGTGAGATACAGAACGACATCAGGCTGATCTTTTCTCAAAATCGAGAAAGCCTTGTTAAGAACTTTCAGGTAGCCTAACTGACCTGATGGAACCGATTGACCAAGAGCTCTGATCTCAACATCGCTGAACGAATAAACAGGTGTTGATGAATCGTCCAGCAATCCTAGAATAGTAACGCGATTACGCTTGGCAAGTAGTGGCAATATTATGCTACAGACTCTTTCTATCCCTCCGCCTGTACATATATTATCTATTACCACATAAATATCAAGAGAGCATTCATTATCACTCATCCGGCTTTTTCCTTGCACTCTTTTTGCTGAACAAGAGTCTGGTATAAAGTATAGTACTTATCTGCCATTATCTGCCCGGTATATTTTTCCCTGTAAAGCCTTTTGGCATTTGCCCCCAGCTCATACCTTTCGGAAAAAGCACCTGAAATTGCGCTCCTAAGAGAGCTTATATTATCCAGCTCAAAGAAACAGCCGGATTCCGGGTTCAATATTTCTCTAAAGCTCGGAATATCCGAACATACACACGGCACTCCAAACGCCAACCCTTCTATCAAAGCCAGACCAAAACCTTCATCTCGGCTTGCCATGGCATATACGTCATAATATGGCAAGAAATTGACAGCATTCTTTCTGAACCCTGTAAATAGGCAACGATCAGCCACATCAAGCTCTTTTGCAAGCTGTTCCAAATTCTCACGATAAGGCCCATCTCCTACAACCACCAGAGCGTAATCAGGCATATCCTGTAGCGCCCGGATTATCTGGTCGAGACCTTTCCTTTTTATGACATGAGAATTTGAACCAATTAACTTATAGCTTCCCTTTAATTTTTCAATCCTTGTTCTGTCTTCTTCTTTCAATGGTTTGTTAGAAAGACTAAAGTCCATTCCATTACCTATAACATTCAGGCTTTCCTGCTTAAACCATTTCTTGTAATAACGCTTTGAGTCATTAGTCAGCACAACCAGTGCGTCAAGCTGGTTCCAGGCCCGGATCCATAACGGCGAAATAACCTTGGAGGCCTTTGCACCATATATATTGTGCATCTCTTCATATACATAATTGTGAATGGTACTGATATGGACTGTTTTTCTATGTAAAAGGGCAGAGAGTGCAGCGATGCCATCGGGACGCAAACCATGAGAATGTACTACGTCGTAATTTTTTAGCTCTGAGAAATTTTTGACCGTTAATTTTCTAGCATCCAATAAGTTATCAAAACCTTCCAGGTCTTTACAGTAATAAACCTGAGACTCTACCGAATGAGGTAAGTGCAAAATATTTTCAGACATTACTTTGCATGGCCCACCCAGCTTAAGGTTCGTAATAATATGGGCAACCTTCATCACAACACACCTTTTTTATCCCTGGCTAGTAAGCAGGAAGTTGAATGCCGAACTGAACAAGAATGTTGGGGCAGCACCAACCATAACAAACAACATCCTTATCACAATTCTGGAATTATCTTCACCGAAACTTCGGTCCAGTTCGGCAATGAATAGCGGAGTCACCAAAACCAGCAGCATCATTCCTATTCGTTCCGCTTGTGCAGGACCCAGCACTGGTACAAATAGAGCAAATGTAAATAGCGCATAAACTATATAAAAATGCCTTTTAACAAATTTTATTAGTTGAAAATGTGAAAGATAAAGCGCTAAAAAGAACATGGCGACAAAAAGGAGTCCATAGGCAAAACTTAAACTCAACCCGGTCGAAGAAGAAGATTTACTTAGCGCCGAGTCTCCCAGAGATGCGTAATAAACACCACCAACTTCAAAAAGATAAACAACTCCAAATATTATTTTTTGTGAGACCTTAACTCTTGGGATGGAAAAATTTCGCGTCGCGCTATAAATATAAATTAGCGGCGCGTAAACAATGGACGCGTTATGAATAAACAGCGCCAAAACACCGAAAAACGCAGCACTATAAACACTCCTTGTGCCAAAAAAAGCATAAATGATAAACATTGATGCAATAAGCTGACGGTAAATATTTTCATACCCCATCAATGATGGAAAGAAAATCACCATGAATGGAATTGCGTAAAGCGGTATGCTTATATTGCTATGACTTCTCCCCAAAGCAATATGCAGTAATGCCAGCCATATCAGATCGATGACCCAAAAGGTCAACTGCTCATCCTGGACCCATTGATAAATGTAACTTGCGCCTGACCAGTACAGGAACTCCCTGATGAAATAAACATTATTAAGATTGAAAACATAGTCATAATGCAAGGCAGCCGCATAAGTATTCATATCTGTATCAAGCCCGGCCATGCGCACAATCCATAGAAAAACCGAACTTATAACAAATGATAACACCACCAAGTACTTTTTCTTATTCAGAAAGGTATAGCCGAGCGTTAGACCCACCATGACTATATAGAGATAAAGTTCCCAATTCATAAATTACTCGGCATCCTTGGCAATATACTCATCACTATTTCAAACCATTCAACACCATCAGAGCAACTTTATCATGTTGCTTTTTTTCTTAAAAAGTTTCTGTAAAACCAATTAAGCCATGTGACGGGTAATAAGCGAAACGGTGCACGAGCCAATGAATTGACAAACACATCGTGCCAACCAATGAACCCTATTTCATGAAACTTACGCTGTAAGGCAAGGTCCTGTTTAAAATAGTGCCATCCTCGCCGGCGAGCGATCATTCCGTTGCCGACTCTTGCTTTAACAACCACATCAGGTAGATTGTCCATTTCATAACCTGAAGCCAACAATCTTGCCCAAAGGTAATAGTCTTCCATTCCGAGGAAAGTTTTATACCCCCCCACAGCTTCTATTGCTTTTTTCCTGAAAACAACAGTCATATGATTAACTGGACATCTTTTTTTTGCAAACTTTTTTACCTGTTTTATACCTGTTGGCAAAATGCGATAAGAATGCGGACTAGTAGGGTCCGCATCAAATTCAGCAATAGCGCCGCCCAACAGCACCACATCATCAGGAGCATTGGCAAGATGAGTAATTTGTTTCTCGAATCGATCACTGGTGCACAAATCATCAGCATCCATTCTGGCCACAAGATCATGACTGCAAATGGCCAGACCTTGATTAAGTGCTTCTCCCAGCCCCACATTCTGACTTAAAGGAAGAGAGACTATGGGAAGCGTACTCAAAAACTCATTAACAACATTTTTCAGATCCTCCCCTATGGGCCCATCTTCTACAATAATTATTTCTGATGCCGGAAGAGTTTGCTCAGCAAGACTTGCCAGACAGCTTCTTAGAAAATCTGGCGATTCTTTATGATAAACTGAAATCAATACTGAAAAATCAGGCACGTTATTTACCTTAAATATAAATCTTGATTAAAAAGTGGGATTTTGCTTATTTCCTTGCGAAATTCCCAACGACTGACCGGAAGAAAAACAAAGATCTGGAAAGTAATGGAAAAAGCCCAGCATTTGTCATAATGTCGCCGACCAGCTTTATGAGCTTGTACTTCATTTTTATGCGTGAGAGCATAACTAATGAAGAAAAATAGCGATACGCTTCCTCGTTTTCTACCAACGCGGCAAGTATAAAATGACGCTTGCAAAAGCCTGAAACATGAACACTATCATCGAGATATTTGCTGATAAAATATCGACTTGCCTTGATATTCATAGCCCCGCTCATTCTGCTACCTCGTACACAATTAAGCTTAACGCCCGGCGTAACATCGTAAGACCAGCGTGTGCATTGTGCTAAAGTATCAATCAGGAAAGCCCAATCCTGGTGTTTTTCTAGATTTTCATTAAATCTGAAACTCTCTTTTTTATACCCAACAAAGCTTATAGTGGACGTTCTTATATCTTTATCTTCTATAAAAAGGAAATCTTTGGGATCAATTCCACGGGGCACTTCACAAACAACAGTTTCCTTGTACTCGGTCACATTAATATAACTGCCAAACACGAACTCATATTCCCCTGCTTCCATCATCCTTATGCGATGACTAATATAACCGGGTTCAAAGTGATCATCTGAATCGAGTAGGAATATATATTTGCCGCGCGCCTTTTTTATTCCAATATTTCGGGAAATTGCCGCATTACTCTTCTTATCTTTTTCAATCAGCAAAGCTTTTGAAAATTGCTTAACGACCTGCCTCAAACATACAATATCCTCTGAGCAGTCATCGACAATTATTATTTCAAAATCATAAGAAGCTGCCGCCTCGATTACACTTTCTATAGTGTCACTTATGAAAGCACCGCTATTATATGAAGGTATAACCACGGAAATGGTTTTTTCGAACACCTGACCCTCAAAATTATAAAAGCAGCTCACCCGTCAACCTTTTTTAAAACCATTTTGTTTACCGAAAACATGCAAGCTTAAATACATGTTTTCGGTTCGAGTAAATTAACTGTATCTTTAGTCTGGGTTTCTAATTCATGGCTGCATCAATATTCACCGGGCCCCATGCCCAGTAAATATGGTCTTGATAGTTCTGATAACAATCAACATGTCCATCCAGAAGGAAAAATGCCGAATATAGTAAAAATCATATTCGAGCTTTCTGGTCATTCCTTCGATTTCAGCAGCATAACCCTGCTCTACCTGGGCCCAGCCAGAAATACCCGGGCGTACCACATGGCGGTAGTGAAAAAACGGAACATCCTTTTCATACCATTCCGCAAGGCTACTGGACTCTGGTCTCGGCCCAATGAGACTCATATCGCCCTTTAGCACGTTGAAAAGCTGGGGCAGCTCATCAATACGGTATTTGCGGAGAATACGACCCACTTTGGTAATTCTTGGATCTTCTCCTTCTGCAGTAAAACCAAGGCCTTCCTGGTTTACATACATGCTACGAAACTTGTAGACGCTGAAGGTACGGCACTGAAACCCCATGCGCTTTTGAACAAAAATGGCCGGGCCGGGGTCATCCCGTTTGATCATGATGGCAGTGACAGCCATGATCGGCAGAACAGCCGGCATAACAAGCAGTACACCTACGATATCGATACATCTCTTGATGATCTCGTAGTCTTCTCTGGGGAGCAGAGAGCCATAGCGATTCTGATAAAGATGATCCAGTCCGACGCGCCCGGTCATGTTCTCATGTACTTCACGGGCGTCATAAACGGGGATTCTATGAATGGTGCAATCTGCCAGGAAACGCTGCCAATCTTCATCCAGCTCGGTTGCCAGATCGGCTACTACCCCATCAACCCGCATATCCTGAAGATCAGGCTGTGAAAGCCAGCGCCAGTCAATGGGTCCGGTCTGACAGAATTCATTGACTCGCCCCATGGGAACGACAGCCAGCTTCTGAGTCCGATAACGATTGGCGAGCAGATAGCCGGCACACCCATAGATCATGGAAATGACATAAGAGGCCACCATCTGGCTACGTGCAAAAGGTAACGCCAGGAACAACAGCAAGCATACAATCAGTATGTAAGATAGCGTTATTGAAGGGATGACGTACGCGAAAGCCCGGGTGCCGGGAAAAACCGAAAGCCGGTGTACGGTACTGATCGAAATCAGATAGGCAACAGCAGTCGCTACCAATGTCGTAACACGGACGTCGGGCTGAGCGCTCCAGAATGTCCAGCCCCAATGCCACAGTGCAGGCAGACCAACGGCAACAATCAGCCCTAGTAGCAGATGTATGCGAAAACTCAGAAGAATTCGCTCGTACCATAGAGAGTGGCGGCGATTTTTTTGCATGGGCTTTATCGAGATGTGCACAGAAGTGTTCCTCAAGATGATCAGCACGTCATTGAAGCGCTAATAACGTCACCATCATGACTCGAGAGCCTTGACAGAAGGGGCATCCATTCATGGGATGCCCCCCCGTTTTCAGCGGTAGGCGTAATAGTAGTTGCTGTATCGAGACGATGCATGCTGCTCAATGGCATTGAGTATGCAGCCTTTTATCTCGACACCGCTGGTCCGGAAGCGCCGCATGACATGTTCAAGCTCGCGCGGCGGATTCACGCCATATCTGGCAACCATAAGGCTGGTCCCCGCCTGCTTGCCCACAATGGCAGCATCGGTCACTGCAAGAATGGGTGGTGTATCCATGATGATCAGGTCGTAATGGCGATCTGCCCATTCAAGAAACTCACTGAACCGGACATTCATCAGCAACTCGGCCGGATTGGGAGGTACCGTGCCGCGCGCCACATAGTCCAGATTCTCAACGGTGGTATGCCGGATAATGTTTTCGGGCACATCATTGCGTAACAGGATATCACTCAAGCCTGAAGATGATTTGCCATCAAACATCTGATGCAGATGCCCCTTACGCATATCTGCATCGATCATCAGTACCCGTTGTCCTGCCTGGGCACAAACCACACCGAGATTGGCCGTGATAAAGCTTTTACCAACTCCCGGACTCGGACCAGTGATCATCAGACGCGAATCCGATGCTTCCATCATGGCAAACTGAAGACTGGTACGTAGACTTCTGACGGCTTCCACGGAAGGATCCATGGTGTCGCTGATAGCCAATACACCACGATCAACAGTCCCTGTACCACGCTTTCCACGTCCCAGCATGCCCAGGCGTCTTGTCAGACGATTCTGACTGCTGGACAAGGGTACGGAAGCGTAAACCGGCAAGCCAATATTCTCGATCTGATCACTTGATTCCACGCCCTGCTTCATGGCGCCACGAATCAATACAAATACGACCGAAAGAACGAAACCTATTACCATGAAGATAAAGGTAATCAGGGTCTTGCGTGGTGCTACAGGCCAGGGTTCAACCACGGCATTATCAATGATTCTGACATTACCGATAGCACCCGCCTTGGCAATATTCAGCTCCTGCATACGATTAAGAAGCTGAGTATAAATATCCTGGGTTACATTGACATTACGCTGTAGCCTCAGCACTTTCTGCTGAGTTTCAGGCAGATTGTTTACCTGCTTTTGAAGCTGTGCCTTTTCATTCTGAAGCTGTTGTTTCTTCTCAAGCAGCGACTTGTATTCCGGGTGGTTCTTGGTGAATCGCTGCGAGATATCTGCTTCATTGAAGCTGAGCTGGTTCAGCTGACCTTCCACGTTAACCAGGCGGTTGAGTACTGACTGGGTTTCCTGATTGAGATCCACGGAATCCTGCGAAACCCGGTAGTTGTTCAGCTCATTCTCAGCGTTGGAGAGCTGCTCTCGCACCTGAGGAATCTGTTTTTTCAGAAAATCCAGACTCTGCTGGGTTTCGGCTGACTGTCTTTCGATATTCTGAGTGACGTAGATTTCGCTGATCGCTTTCAGGCTATCTTCGACCTGTTGTGGTTCAGTGCCCTTTAACGTCAGATCAAGGATACCCGTTGAAGATTGTCCGGCCTCTTCAACGTTGAAGCGACCTCGAAGCCCATTGATCGCAGAAAGTTGAGAACGCTTCAAAAGCGTAAACTCGGCTCCCTTGCCAGAATTGATATCCATCACACGGATTTCAACATTGCCATTGCGCGATTGAGCCAGTTTGCCGACCTGCCCTTCCACTACGGTATTGCCACCATCAAGCAGTGCATAACTGTCTGGTCCGGTAACACGCAATGTCAACGGGCGGCCCACCCATTCACGAGGAATAACGAAATGGGTCACATTGACGTTTTCATTGGCCCATACCGAAGACCAGCCGCTGGCGAAACCGGGGCGTTCAAAACCACGCCGGGCCAACATGGCACCAATCACCGGGAAACGCTTCGGCTTGACGACCATTTGAAGGTTTTCACGGTCTACCGCCTTGCCCAGAACCATGCGTGATTGAAGAATCTGGATTTCAGAAGGAGACCGACTGGTAGCCTGACCAAAAATACCGATATCCTGAACAGGATTGGAAGAGTTGGCTCGCTCTTCTATTTCCATCAGGGCATTTGCCTGATAAATCGGCGTTTGCATGGCACCGTAAATAATACCCAGTGCCGTAAAAGCCGCTGTTATAGCTGCAATCAGCCATTTGTGATCCAGCAGCAGACCAAAAAGGCGGCCCAGATCGACTTCGTCACTGGTACCCGCTGATTGGTCTTTCTCAATTGATGAGGCCATGAATTATCGCTCTCTACTGATAGCTTGTAACAACTTTCCGAAAAGACCGTTGCACTCTTTCCCGGGTCAACAGCAATGACCGACGTGCCCTTGTCCTGCCGGCACGTCGGCTCAGCTATACCTTAGTTGTCCCTGATGTCGTTACGTGTATCGACGCCCTGACTGAATAGCCCTGTGGTGGGCAGCAACTGGCTGATGACACGGTTCCAGCGCGAGATCGGAGCCGTTGTCACATACACGATATCCTGTGGCTCAAGCTCGAACTCGGTCCCAAGCGCCATGGCGGCGGCATTTTCAGCATTGAGCTGATAGACGGTCGCCAGCTTGTTGCGTTCCGGTGTACGGCGTATCACGAAAATACCGGATGCATCGGCTGTAATCTGATCCATGCCACCGGCCTGACTCAGTGCATCTGTCAGGCTCATGCGATAGCTACCCATCGCCAGCCCTTGTGGATTCCTGACCTCACCCATGACGTAGACTTTCTGATCACCCACTTCGGGGACATGAATCACGTCGCCGGCATGCAGCAGCTGATTGGCACCCAATTGCCCATGCCGGAGCAGATCATAGGCATCAATGATCTGCTTCTTCCCATCTCGGGTCAGCATGACATGGTGCCAATCGGCATTATCAGTCATGCCTCCGGCACGTGAAATGGCATCCAGCAATGTCAGAGGCACATTGGTAACGGGCTGAACGCCGGGATTGTTAACCTCACCGGTGACATAAGTCTTCTGCGACTGAAAGTCCGAAATATTGACTTCGACCTGAGGTTCGGCAACGTAATCACCCAGCCGCCGGCTGATCTCATCACGAATCTGGGCAAGTGTCTTGCCTGCTACATGCACTCGGCCGATATAGGGGAAGAACACTGTTCCATCACTACTGACGACATGACCAGCACCACTGGAGTTGTTATCCGACCCAGAGGGGTTGGTCAGTTCCGGGTGGTCATAAACGATCACGTTAACCGTATCGCCAATACCCACATGATACTGATAATCCGACAGATTTCGGGAGAGCGCTACCGAGCGACTGGAAAGCTCCGTCTCGGATGACATCGTCCTGCGTGCCTGATTCTGTGACTGCACCAGTCCCATGGTGATCGGCTTGACATCCACGAGATCGTCTATGGGCGGGGACGAAGTGTCATAAGGCATATTGCTTCCGGGAGCCAGAGCACACCCTCCCAGTACCAGTGTGCTTCCCAGAAGCACCAAACTCAGTAGACGTTTCATGAACCGCGCTGCTCCTGTTAAGTAGCGAAAAAATCAGTTTCGGGCACGCTACCGCCCCGGGGTAACCTGACTATCCCCTGGGCCATCCTTTTGTAGTACGTACTGTAACGACCGCCGGCCGGCTTTCGGCTTGATCGTTCGATCTTCCGAGCCCGCACACTTTAGTGGCATTACTGCGAATCACCAGTAACGTTAGGTAACCCCACAGGGTATGCTGGAATTGAAGCCGGGTCATTCCATAACCATCAAAAAATTGTCGGTTATAGTGAAAAGAAGGCTATCAAACCTTCTCACACTTGGGTGTGCCGCTTCGCGCACCCATTTCGCATCATACAGCCACATGATAATAAAGAATATTTTGGATTGGGAAGAAAGATGAAGACTGATGCTGAAAAGATACAATTCGATAGTTGTGCCGTTGTGATTGAAAAACTATTGACAGTCTCGAATCATTTTTCATCCACATGGTAAATGAAGATAATGTGTATGATAAAAGCTGTAGCACAAGTATCGTCCCGACCGGTCGTATGAAAGGAAGGCTCGTCGGTCTGCCTGCAAGTCTCGATATGGCCGGCATGATATTGTAAAAGGAGCGCTCATGAGAAAATGGATTTTCTCGTTTCACCCAGTGGATCTCGCGAGTCCGGTTCATGGTTAATCACGCTGCAACTTGCAGAAATACCTTCAGGCTCGGCGTACGCGCCGGCTTCATGCTTTTATTGATGACGCTTGCCGGTTGCAGCGCGGTGGGCTTCAAATCCCTTTCTTCCAGCTGGGATTCGCTGTTTGGCCACGCCCCTCCCTCTGAGAAGACGCTACGTGCGGCGCCTGAACATGCCGTCTTGGTAAAAACCAACGATCAATATCGCATCCACGAACTGGCCGGCTCCAGTGCCATTCGGAATTACTGGCGAGCCGCATACCCGTCCAGGCTTGTATCAACACTCGATCAGCGGCTCAATTCAACCGCGGGCTACAATGACGAGCTGCTCGATCTGCATTATCACTACTCGGGCACACCCCCCTGGCAACGTCCACCGTCCCGGTTACCTGCTCATTACAAAGTGACGGCCTATTTCAAAAATAAACAGGAACATATGCTGAACGGTAAAGCCGAGTTGCGCTGCAAGCCACACACCGGCATGGTAAAGCTGCCTTTGGCGCAGGTCAGTGCATTCGAGTGTCTGGAACATATCGAGTGGGCTGATGGCAGTAACACTGATAATCATATCTGGCGCGACAATCAAGGCCATATTGTGCGTTTTCGCCAGGCCCCCTGGCCTGGTGCCCCCGAACTGAGCTGGGAAGTGATCAAACCATGGTGGTAACAAGACACCTGTTCTCGACAACACTACTGGTGGCGGCATGCCTGCTCACAAGTCATGCATCAGCGGTAAACGCCACCCCACTCAGCCGGATTACCCTGCAGGAACTGGCAGACAAGCCTGTTTCATGGCCTTTTGCTTTTTATGACGCGCCTCGCCAGCATGATCCGGACATGACTCGCAACCGGTTCGCTGCCGAATTCGATAACCTTTCCCTGCGCTATCGCATCAAGGGGCTTTCGGCAGCTTCACGGGCCATGCAGCAGTGGCGCCAGGCCGTGCAATCACTTTCTGATGATCAGCGTGTCCCCGGCAATATCGATCCCGCCTGGCTGATGGCCCACCCGCGTCATGACACGGGTATCACCCACACCATTACCATTGGCTACTGCCAGCCTTCCAGTACTGTTTCCCGTTGGGGAACAGACGGGATAAAACAGTTTTCCTGGCAGAGCGGGATGACCACCCACGACATTACCGCCAACTGGTCTCTGCCTGAGGGCTTCTCTCATGACTGGGCCTGGTTGATCACACCGACCGGACACGTGCAACGCTTCGGTTATTCCGGATGGAACAGTGATCCCATTCCCATACCGGCAGGTAGTCGTATTGTACCCGAGCTGACACTGTCAGCCGTTGCTGCGCAATGGATGAATCATGCCCTGCCCCAGTTTCTGGCAACTCGGCTGCCGGGTAATGATTGTCGGCAGTGGCAATATGATCCTGATACGCTGAAAGGCGATGCAAGGATGTCTTTTTCTACAATGAACGATAATTCCCAATGAAAAACAGATACTGGTATCCCCTGCTCGCCTGCTGCCTCCCAGCAGCAGCCTACGCCCAGACCGGTCAGATGCAGAGCGATTTTGGTGGTGTCGGACTGATGCAGACCCCGACGGCACGAATGGCACCGGCAGGCGAAGTCTCCTTCAGCTTCAATCGAGCTGTTCCCTATGAACGTTACAATCTCAGTACCCAACCTCTGAGCTGGCTCGAGTTCGGGATACGCTACGCCCGAACCACAGAAACTCCGCAAGGTTTTGATGACCTCGTCGAAGGCAACGACTATCTCAACAATGGTATTGATACCAAGCTGCTGTTGAATCGTGAAAGCGCAGTTCTACCTCAACTGGCAATAGGCTTTCGCAACCTGGGTGGCGCCAGTCTGTTTCGCAGTGAATATCTGGTGGCCAGCAAGCGCTGGTACGACTTCGACTTCAGCCTTGGGTTGGGTTGGGGCTATCTTGCCGGCGACGACGATCTGGATGAGGCTCTGGACAACGTCACCATCAACCCCGATCGCAGCGTGAGCACTTCAGGGGTTGATGACTTCTCGGTCAGTGACCTGTTCAGCGGTTCACCCAGGGCCTTCGGAGGCGTCGAATACCAGACGCCCTGGCAACCATTGAGACTGGCCATCGAATATGATGCCAATGATTATGATAACGAACCGCTCAAGGAAGCCCGGGAGCAGGATTCGCATGTCAACTACGGCGCCCACTACCGCCTGACCGATAATATTGACATGCATGCAGGTTGGGAACGTGGTTCCACCTTCATGTGGGGATTGACCCTGTCGACCAACCTGGCCGGACTGAGCCAGGCGCAGGATAGCACCCCACCGGAAAAGCTCGACACGAAGCAGCCCTCAGCTCAAACGGATTGGCAGGCAACCAGTGATAAACTGGCCGATAACGCCGGTTTTGATGTCCACCGCATTACCCGAAACGATGACACGTTGACCCTGGAAGGTGAGTCGCGCACTTATCGCTCATGGCGGAAAACCGAAGGGCGCGCCAATCGGATTCTGGCTAATCGGGTGGATCCCGCTATCCAGACCTTTCGCTATCGGCAACTGGACCATGGCCTGGTCATTCGCGATGATTTCCATGATCGGCAGGATTTCGTACAGGCGGTCCGCGCACGCGATAAGGCAACGCCGTATGAAACCGGCATTTATGCCCGGAGTACGCTGAATCGCCCCCAGGGTGAAACTGTTGAAGACCAGCAGCCCGATCGATTGCGTTTTGGTGTCAGCCCTCATCTGCTGCAAAACGATGGGAGTCAGGATGGGTATCTCTATCAGCTTTTTGCGACAGCCGATGCCGAATTTTTCACTGACAGCCGCGGCTGGTTTTCCGGCGAAGCAGGCCTGAACATTACCGATAACCTGGATCGCTACGAATATCGGGATAATGGCAAGTTGCACCGTGTCCGTTCTCGACGAGAAGACTATCTCGATGAAAGTCGAGCAGGACTTTACAACCTCCAATATACGCGTGTGGGTCAGCTTGATCGCGACTGGTCGGTAATGGCTTATGGTGGCCTGCTGGAAATGATGTATGCCGGTGCTGGCGGTGAATTGCTTTATCGTCCACTCGAAAGCAATGTTGCACTGGGCATGGATATCAACTGGGTCAAGCAGCGTGATTTTGATCAGGGCTTTGGGACCCGGGATTATGATACCTGGACAGGGCAGGCCACAGCCTACATCGATACCGGCTATCATGATGTATTGGCCAAGGTCAGTGCAGGAAGATATCTCGCCAGGGACTGGGGAGGTACGCTGGATTTATCCCGTGAGTTTGTCGATGGAGCCAGGATTGGCGCATGGGCTACATTTACCGACGCCAACGATGATTTCGACAAGGGCGATTTCAATCGCGGCGTTTATATCAGCGTACCGCTTGATGCCTTCTTTGCAGGCGCAGGTGATCAGCAGGGGCAAATTGCCTGGCAACCGCTGATGCGCGATAGTGGCGCAACTCTTGACCGCCGTTACCAGCTCTATGAGATGACGCGGCATCGCGATATGGACCATTACTGGCAGGATAACGACGCATCCTATGAATAACTGATGTATCAGCAATGAAATAACCGCCTTCCCGGGAAGGCGGTTATTTTTTCGATCACTCATGCCATATATGCAATGGCATAACGAATCAGCTCTCGGTGCGCTCGACCCAGTTTTCCACGGTGTCGTTACCGTACTCTTCCTTCCACGCCTTGAGCGTCTTGTGATTACCGCCACGTGTTTCCACAACCTCGCCGGTATGCGGATTACGATATACCTTGAGCTTGCGTTTACGACGTGAACCTGAAGTGCCATTGGAAGCCCTGGAGGTATCACGCTGGCCAGATTGGCGACGCTCCGGATCCAGAATTGCAATGATATCGCTGGCGTTCTTGTCGTACTCCGACATCAGTGCCTCAAGCTTTTCCTTGAACTCCAGCTCACTCTTCAGGCGCTGATCCTGCTCAAGCTGTTGCAACTCATCACGCAGCTGCCTGAGCTGCTGCTCTTTCTGCATATATTCATTGAGTAACGACATTAATAACCTCATTCAAAAGAGCACTGACAAGGACGTATGACCGATAACCTCGGCCAGAGGAATCTGCACAAGCCAGCGTTTCTGCCATATCGCAACAAGTGCGGATGTCTTTCACATCCTGACAATTTACAGGTGTAGAGTTATTATATTGTCACTCATGGAGTTTTTCAAAATGCATCTTCGCTTTTTTTGACTCTTTACCTGAATATGCACAAATAATGTTTGTATCAGCACATTCAGTCGAACACCATCAAAGTTTTCTCCCGACTCAAAGGACAAGGCACATTGCCGAACAATCAATTATTTCGAAGTTACCAAACAGTCTTCTCTCATATAAGCTATTGACTGACAACAATAGGCAACTGCATATCTTCGGCAGCGGATTGAGTTAGAAGTTCGTAATCCACCAGTTTCGCCAGAAAACGATTAAAGCGACGTCGTATCCTCTGACGAGCAAACCAGGGCCAGTAAGTCGCCAGCGGTAAGAGAGAAGGATTGGCGACACCATCAATTAACCAGAGCCTGAGGCCTTCCTCGCCCAGCTGACAGACTATATTACGATCATTGAGATCTGACGGGACGATCCAGTAGTTTTCCAGATACTGTCCCAGAGAGAGCAACTGCTGGCGAAAGCGTTCGCACATCAGTAATGATGGATCAGTCTGGCGATAATAACGAATAGTTCTCGATACACGCCCATCATGATCAGTAATCAGCGTATAAACCAGTCCCTCGCCATAATCCGTCATTAGAGTGCCGTAATAACGAGGAACATGATGCCAATTGTCGAGCCGCCATGTCAGCCGGGCAAAATAGGCCTTTTCACGCTCATTCTGTTCACTGCCACGCGAGGGATAGCGAGGCACCTTGACACAACGTTCAGGCTCCCCGGGGTGGCGATAGACTCGTCGGTCGTTGCCTTCGCCGATCAATACTCCAGCCGAACCGAGCCTTATCATGTCACGCATCTCCGGACATTGACCACTCCCGAAACCAGGCTGTTTCGTATCGCCTCGTGCCTCACTGAGTCTTCACCTTGAATCCAAAAACAGACTATCCTGTAAAATACTGGATATAAATACATGAACCTGCTCTAAAGCCATGCGAAAGATACTTCACGCAGACTGTGACTGCTTTTACGCAGCCGTTGAGATGCGAGACGACCCGTCGCTAAGCGATATCCCTCTGGCCATAGGAGGCCGCGCTGCACAACGTGGCGTAGTGGCAACATGCAACTATCCTGCACGCAGATTCGGCATCCATTCAGCCATGTCGATGGCTCAGGCTGTAAGGCTCTGTCCTCATCTTCATATTCTGCCACCGGACTTCGATCGCTATCGAAGGGTTTCCGCTCAGATACAAACCATATTTCATGAACTGACGCCACTGGTAGAACCCCTCTCACTGGATGAAGCCTATCTGGATGTCAGTGATATCGAAAGGTTTCACGGCAGCGCTACCTGGATGGCACGCTGGCTTAAACGTCGTATTTACGAGCAGGTCGGCATTATCATTTCCATAGGCGTAGCACCCAACAAGTTTCTGGCCAAGATCGCCAGCGACTGGGATAAACCGGATGGTCTTTTCGTCATCTCCCCCGATCAGACCGATCACTTCATTGCCAACCTGCCTATCGATAAGCTGCATGGTGTAGGCCCGGCCACAACCGAAAAGCTTCATAACATGGAGATCCGCACCTGCAGCGATCTTCAGCGGCAACCTCTCGCCCATCTACTGGAGCACTTTGGAAAGTTCGGTGCACGGCTTCACGAACTATCCAGAGGCATTGATGAACGACCGGTCAAACTGGAACGTGAACGCAAATCGATCAGCGTTGAAACAACCTTTGATCGGGATCTCAAATCATTGGAAGAGTGTCGAACAGCTCTGGCACCTCTGTTGGTAAAGCTCGACGAGCGTATCGAAAGAAACGGTCGCCCTGCCCTTCAGAAGCTGTTTGTCAAAATACGCTTCGATGACTTTTCCCTGACAACCTTCGAAATTGCCGGCACAAGTGCAGAGGCTGCGTATTTTCTACCCCTGCTGGAACAGGCCTGGCAGCGTAGTGCCAGGCCTGTTCGTCTACTGGGCGCAGGTGTGCGACTCACTCCGCCCGAGGCCGGACGCCAGATATCACTGTTTGACTGACATGGCATTGATTATCCACTTGCTCAGGCAAATACCACAGTCTTGTTACCCTGAATCAGAATACGATCCTGAAGATGCCATCGCACGCCCCGTGCCAGTACGCTCTTTTCGACATCACGCCCCAACCTGACCAGATCATCTGCCGTATGGCAGTGCGTGACCCGCTGAATATCCTGCTCGATAATGGGACCGGCATCGAGCTCATCGGTCACATAATGACAGGTAGCACCAATCAGTTTGACACCACGCTCAAAAGCCTGATGATAAGGCCGCGCGCCAGCGAATGATGGCAGAAAGCTGTGATGTATGTTGATCACCTGCCCCTGATAACGAGCACAAAACCACGGCGGCAGAATCTGCATGTATCGGGCAAGTATGATGGTATCGACATTATGGGACTCGATCAGCTGATCGATGTGCATGAATGCCGCTTCCCGGCCTTCAGACGTAACCGGTACACAGTGATACTCCAGACCGTGCCATTCAACCAGCGAACGCAAATCCTCGTGATTGGCGATGACACACGCAATCTCACAGTTGAGCTCATCGGTTGACCAGCGATAGAGCAGATCCACCAGACAATGCGACTGTCGTGAAACCATGATGGCCACTCGTCGCTTCTGCGCCGTTTCCTGCCAGCGCCATTCCATGTCGAATGATTCGGCAATGGGCTGAAAGGCTTCATTCAGTTGAGCCTGTGATCGTGGTTGTTCGAAGCGCACTTCATAGCGCATGAAAAAACGCTGTGAGGTCAGATCCGAATGCTGGCTGGCCTCGATAATCGAGCCGGAATGCGCCGCAATAAAGGTCGAGACGCGCGCCACAATACCGACCTGATCGGGACAGGCAACGACGAGTCTGTAATCGTATGACATGATAACGTAAGTACTGCCTGACAAAAGGAAAGGATAAGTTTAACGAATTCAGATACTTTTGCGCACCTTTCGTTGTTCCCCTTTCCTGCGGTGCGTATAGTAAAGCCTCCAGGGTTGAAAGGTTGTCCATGACTCAACCACGCGTACATATCCGACCGCGCCGTCGTCCCGAACTGGATATTATCCCTCTTGGCGGGTGCGGCAGCATTGGCATGAACCTGACATTATATGGTTTCGAAGGTCGCTGGATAGCCGTCGATTGCGGGATGGCCCTGCGTCAGGACCTGCCTGAAACACCTCTGCAGATCCCTGATATCGGGCCTTCTCTTGAAGAAGGCATCAGACCCGAGGCCGTTCTGGTGACCCATGGGCATGAAGACCATCTTGGGGCGCTGAGCTGGTTATGGCCACACTGGGGATGTCCAATCTTCGCCTCTCCTCTGGCCGCCGAGATCCTGCGGTGTAAATTTGCCGACAAGGGGCTGAGTACCGCCTCCATACAGACTTTCCAGCCCGGCGACTCACTGGAGCTTGCTGGATTCGGTGTGACCACTATCCCGGTCACTCACTCGATTCCTGAAAGTTGCGCGATACTGATTCAGACACGCTCGCATCGTGTATTGCATACAGGCGACTGGAAACTGGACAAAACGCCAGTGCTTGGCCCACCTATTGACGAATCTGCCTTGCAAGCACTCTCGCCGATCGATCTTGTCATTGGAGACTCCACCAACGCTAACGTCGAGGGTGTATCAGGTAGCGAAGCCGATGTATCGCAGAATCTGGCGAAAACGATTGCCGAATGCCAAAAGCGCGTTGTCGTCAGTTGCTTTGCCAGTAACCTTGCCCGTATTGCCAGTATTGGCCGTGCTGCCAACGCCAATAATCGGCGCATAGCCCTGATGGGACGCGCCATGGAGCGCATGGTCAGGATCGCTCGAAATCTGGGATATTTTGACAATTTCCCTGAAATTGTACCGCTCGGGGATATGGGATATTTACCCCCCGAAGAAGTACTGCTTATTGCCACTGGCAGCCAGGGAGAGCCTCGCGCGGCGTTATCGAAACTGGCGATGGGTCGACACCCGGAAGTTGAGCTGACAGCAGGCGATAGCGTCATTTTTTCTTCCAGGACCATCCCCGGTAACGAACCGGCCGTCGGCCGGCTGCAGAATGCTCTACGACAACTGGGCATAGAGGTATTCGAAGAACACCACCACTCCGAACTTCATGTATCCGGTCATCCGGCACAGGAAGAATTGAAACAATTCTACAAGTGGGTGCAGCCCGGCACATTGCTGCCCGTACATGGTGAGCTTCTGCATCAACAGGCACATGTCGAATTGGCAGGAAAGCTGGGGATCACCGCCCCTGTCATTCCTGTCAACGGCAACTGGCTTAAATGGGACCACCAACGGCTATGGATTCACAGCCGCCTTACACTTGAAACAAGGCTGGTGCAGAATCATCCGAAACAACCTGCTTCAACTACCAGTGTATCGCTGATTATCATCCTGCCCGTTGCTCAATCGGCTGACTATATTGAGCGGCAGGGCAGGCTCATTCTGGATGGAGAAAACGATCACCTGGTGGATGAAACATCACTTTGTGAGTGGTTTGACGAACAGCTGGCCCAATGGCGAGTAAAAGATCACAATCGTTTATATCCACTCCTTGCACCACGCCTGCAGGAATGGGTCACCCGACATTCAGGTCAATTCATCAGAATCGAACTGAATGTCGTGAATACGAGCTGATAAAGAAGCAACCACGGTTCGGATTTATTTGTTGTCCCTGCTCCTGTGGCTCTCGCCACCATCATGCTCCTTGGGGGGTCGTCCACGACGGCGGCGAGGTTGCTCGCTGACAAGGTCGTCAACAGATAGCCCTGCATCATTCATGGCAGCCCTGATCTCCGCCAGCTTTTGCTCTTTTTCGGCCTCAACCTGCTGGCGCTGACGCTCTTCATCTTCCTTCTGCTCAATAACTTCGGCAACCACCTCGGATAACTTGTGTAGCTGCTCCATGCTCAGTTGGCGCGCAGCGGCACGAGCAACATTCTTGTTGCGTGCAATGCGCTCAAGCGATTCGTTCGACATTATGGCAGTACTCCTGTCTGTTACCGATGCTTCCAATCAGTATAAAAGGAATTAACTACTTGGCAATCCGCACCAAATTAGCTGAGGAATAACCACCTGTGGGCTGATACCCAACCACCGTCGACCGAACCCTAACCCCCGGTCATATTCATGAAGCGAACTATCTGAACATCACCATCCGTTGTAAAGTGATGGCGGTGCGGCTTCAGCGACATGGCATCACGAATACGTTCCTTGAGTGGTTCCATTTCTCCCGGATGGTTACGCAGTACTTCGCGCAGATCAGTAGAGTGCTCATTGCCCAGACATAGCAGCAGCCGCCCTTCCGCTGTCACACGAACGCGGTTACAGCTATCACAGAAATTGTGGGTATGCGGTGAAATGAAACCGATACGACTATGACTGTCCGCCATCCGGTAATAACGAGAAGGCCCCAGCGAGTCTTCGGTCGAAGGCAACAGCGGATAGTGCTGTTCGATTCGATCACGAACTTCGTCGCTGGAACAGAATGTCTCTTCACGACCATGATCGGAAACATCCCCCAGGGGCATTTCCTCGATGAAGCTGATGTCGACCCCTTCCTGACGGGCAAATTCGACTAGGTCAATCACTTCATCTTCGTTGCGCCCCTTGAGCACAACAGTATTCAGCTTGACCCGTTCAAATCCGGCTTCTCTTGCCGCTCGGATACCATCGAGCACCTTGTCGAGATTACCGGTGCGGGTCAGCTGATTGAAACGGTCATGGCGGAGCGAATCCAGACTGATATTAAGCCGGGTCATGCCACCTTCACGCAGCTGTTGGGCATAGCGCCTAAGCTGCGCGCCATTGGTGGTCATTGTAAAATCCTTCAGACCATCCAACTGGCCGATATTGCTGACCAGCTTGTCGATATCTCGTCTGACCAGAGGCTCGCCTCCTGTCAGACGGATCTTTTCAACACCCAGCTCGGTAAACGCCTGAGCAACCTGGCTCAATTCTTCGATTGACAGCACTTCACTACGAGGCAGAAAAGTCATCTGCTCGCTCATGCAATAAACGCAGCGAAAATCACAGCGGTCCGTTACGGAGATTCGCACATAGCGGATCCGTCGCTGAAAATTATCGATCAACTCGCTCATCGGACCTCCAACGTTGCAACGCTTCATTATCAGAAGCGCGCTCTCTGACCCAGTGATCGCCGTTTCGGGTGTGTTCCTTTTTCCAGAAAGGCGCCCGGGTCTTCAAATGATCCATACTATAGGCACAGGCTTCGAAAGCTGCCTGGCGATGCGCACTGGCAATCAGTACGGCCACGATGTCATCTCCGGGTGATAACCGCCCGACACGATGCACAATAAGGCCGGCCGATAGAGACCAGCGAAGCCGTGCTTCTTCCAATACGTCCTGCAGGGACGACTCCGTCATGCCTGGATAGTGCTCCAGCGTCATGGCAGTGATATCAGATCTTTCGCTGAAATCTCGCACCCGCCCCGTAAAGGTAACAATAGCGCCAATATCGGTACGTCCACTGACGATCTGTTGCTGCAGAGAACCGATCTCGAACGGCTCGGTCTGGACTATCACGTTGAAACTCATGAAGACCTCAACCAGTGCACTACGACAGACGGGAAGAGCCAATTTCAACCGCCGGTAACAGGAGGGAAGAAGGCGATTTCATCGCCGGGTGCGAGCGTGATGTCTCCCTGAACCACTTCATGATTAACAGCACAGAGAATACGAGGCTGTTCAAGCAGTTCGCCGGACTGAATCCGTTGCAACAAGAAAGCACGCAGTGCAGACAAACGCGTGTCTTCAAGATCAGTCAGAGAGACATGCAGACTTTCCACGTTCAGGCGTTCACGCAATTCGGCAAAAAACCGGACAGTAACCTGCATCTCCGGGTGTTCGAGAGGCGGGATGCCGGCTGTATCATCAGCCATGGTCTGATCCATTGCCCCACTCTGCGAATCTTCCCGGTGCCATTCGCCGGAACGGCCACCAGACTTGGTCTCCAGCTGCACGCCACCGATAACCATGCCTCTATCCACAGCCTTGCACATATCGTATAGCGTCAGACAGGCCACCGAGGCTGCAGTCAGCGCCTCCATTTCGACCCCAGTACGCCCTGCCAATCGACAGAAACTCCGGACTCGAACACCCGGCAATTGATGATCGAACTCGAAATCGACACTGACCTTCGACAGCATCAGTACATGACACAAGGGAATCAATTCATGCGTACGCTTGGCCGCCTGAATACCGGCAATACGTGCCGTCGCCAGCACATCACCCTTGGGCATGTCGTCATCTACCAGCAGCTTCAATGTTTCCGGCTGCATGCGAATCCAGCCGCTGGCCAGTGCTTCGCGGCGAGTTTCATCCTTGTCGTGCACGTCAACCATACTGGCCTGGCCGCGCTCATTCAGATGCGTTAGCGTCATGCATCACCTCCCCCGGAGGTCTCCAGGCTGCGTGGTCGGCAACACATGGGCCATCTCAGAGGCCATGTCAGCAACCACTCCGACAGCATGTCGTGATCGTCCAGCGACAGACGCGTCACTGAATCAGGTAATACCATCTCGTCAGTAGTAGCCACTGCGTGAATCCAGGGATCTTCCCAGGCTCGCAGGGGTTTGTTCAGTTCAGGTCGATAAAGCTCGAGTTTGGGCAGCGGCCACTGCTTGAACCCTTCAATCAGGATCATGTCCGGATTCAGCGATTGCACCTGATCAATCAGCATGGGCAGGTCGGGTTCATCCCGGCCCGGCGTTTCCATCATCAACGCAAAGCGTCTGCCGGAGGCTACCAGCATGGGGGCAGCTCCTGCCTGACGCAATCGGTGACTGTCCTTGCCGGGCTGATCCACATCAAATTCATGATGCGCATGCTTGATAACAGCAACATGCATGCCCCGCTCACTCAGTCGGGGTAACATCGCTTCCAGAAACGTAGTCTTGCCGGTCCCGCTCCATGCTGCAATACCCAGCAGCGGCGTGGTCTGTTGGCTCAGATCGAGTGACATCATGATCCCGGATTATCGTCTCGAGGTTTATCCAGCAATGATAACAGAGCCTCACCATCGGACTCGTGATTGACATTGGCAAAGGCCATATGTGATTCGAAACAGACGCTTGCCAATCGATGGCGGGCATACCAGCGGTCAATACGACGCTCACCAGCTGCCAGCGTTGTTGCCAGATCATCGGCGAGGCTCGTACGCATCAGTGCCACGACCGGGTGTACACGCTCGCTGTCACAAGCCTGCACAATATCCCTGTCTTCGGAAGCTGCGCTCTGAAGTCGAGAAACCAGGTCATGAGGGAGGAGCGGCGTATCGCACGGTGCAATCAGCACCCAGGGGGTTCGAACATGACGCATGGCGGTCAACATACCCATCAGAGGGCCCGCATAGCCCTCTTCCTGATCTGGTATTACCGGCCATCCAAGCGCACGATAGCGCTCATGAGAACGGTTGGCATTGATAATCAGGTGTCGAACCTGCGGCGCCAGCCGCGTAATGACATGACTGATCATGGGCAGTCCTGCCAGTGGTACCAGCCCCTTGTCCTGGCCTCCCATGCGTCTCCCCTGCCCGCCGGCAAGGATCACAGCAGTCAGATTTTCAACAGACATCGGCATCAACGGCGCCTGTATATTCAACCACCACTATAGTCGGAAGCAACCGATCGATTCAAATCGATTGCCATATCCGATATAGCGTTCGTGCTGTCTGACGCCGGGCAGGGACAGAAAGAATCAACGCGTCCCGAAGATGCGATCGCCGGCATCCCCCAGACCCGGGACGATATATCCATTGCCATCGAGATGATCATCCACGGAAGCCGTATAAAGATCGACATCCGGGTGCGCCTTTCTGACGCGCTCGATACCCTCAGGCGCCGCGACCAGTACGATGACCTTGATATCCCGGCAACCTCGAGTCTTGAGCATATCCAGTGTAGCGACCATCGAGCCGCCCGTGGCCAGCATGGGATCGATGACAATGGCCAGACGCTCGCCAAGATCATGCACGAACTTCTCGAAATAAGGGACCGGTTCAAGCGTTTCT
Organism: Kushneria phosphatilytica; assembly: GCF_008247605.1. Classification (NCBI taxonomy): domain Bacteria; kingdom Pseudomonadati; phylum Pseudomonadota; class Gammaproteobacteria; order Oceanospirillales; family Halomonadaceae; genus Kushneria; species Kushneria phosphatilytica. The sequence continues at coordinate 1,959,619 of NZ_CP043420.1, forward strand.
TCATTACGATAGAGACCGACAACACTGATTCGGGCACTCGGTAGCAGTGATGTCACTCCATCCAGCATCCCCAACCCGGCTCGAAGAATCGGTACTATCGTTACCTTCTTGCCCTTGATTTCTTCGATCTCAACCGGATCGCCATTCCAGCCTTCAATGGTACGTTTTGTCAGCTCCAGCCCCTGGGTCGCTTCATAAGTCAAAAGCTGTGCAAGCTCATTGGCCAGTTCGCGAAATCCCTTGGTACTGACATGAGCAGTGCGCAGGATTCCCAGTTTGTGTTTGACCAGCGGATGGTCGATGGCGTGAACAGGCATGGCCAAAAGGTCCTCTGTTTTCAGAATTTGGGAAGGCAAGGCATTCGCCTGGCAATAAATCGACTTCAGCCTTCCGGCTGAACCGGCAGCCGCCAGTCGACAGGCGTCATGCCATGCTCCTGGAGAAAGGCATTGGCTCTGGAAAAATGACGACAACCGAAAAAGCCGCGATGCGCGGATAATGGTGAAGGGTGAGGTGCATGCAGAACGAGATGGCGCTGCCGATCAACAAACGAGGCTTTCTTCTGGGCATAGCTTCCCCAGAGCAGAAACACCACATGCTCACACTGTTCATTGATCGTGGCGATCGCACGGTCGGTGAAGGTTTCCCAGCCTTGCCCGCGATGCGCGGCAGCCTGCCCTCGCTCCACCGTCAGCACACTATTGAGCAGCAATACCCCCTGGCGCGCCCAGCTTTCCAAAAAGCCGTGACTGACCGCTGAAAATGGCACGTCATCGGCTTCCAGTTCCTTGTAGATATTGATCAACGAGGGAGGGATGGCTACGCCAGGGCGTACAGAGAAGCACAGACCGTGCGCCTGCCCGGGGCCATGATAGGGGTCCTGGCCGAGTATGACGACCTTGACGCTATCCAGAGGCGTCAGGGTAAAAGCACGAAACCAGTTCTCGGAAGACGGATAAACAATCCGGCGCTGATCCTTTTGTACGCGCAGAAACTCTTTTAACGTCTGCATGTAGGGCGCATCGAATTCACCATCGAGATGGCGCCCCCAACTCTCCGGCAAGGGTGAACTCATGGCCTACTCCTGTTGCGATCGCAGCTGATCAACCAGCGGCTCGACATAGGTGACCCCCATATCCCAGGGAAACTGGATCCATGTATCCTGGGGTACTTCGACCAGATACTGATCTACCAGAGGCCGACCTTCGGGTTTGGCATACACGGTGACAAAGTGCGCCTGAGGCAGCATGTCCCGCACTGCCCGTGCCGTTCGTCCGGTATCGACAAGGTCATCCACCAGCAGCCAGCGAGCGCCGTCGTGATCAATACCCTTGAGCACCTGCAATCCACCCTGCTCCATATGCTCATAACTCTTGATACAGACGGTATCAATCAGCCGCACATCAAGCTCACGGGCAATCAGCGCCGCTGGAATCAGTCCGCCACGCGTGACGGCTGCAATACCTTCAAAGTCTCGTTCGACCAGCTGTTGACACAGACTGCGCACGTCACGGTGCAGTTGATCCCAGGAAATCACGAAGTATTGATGGTAGCGATCAACGCTCATGGCTCGGGTTCCGGACAGAGGCACATGACTTTGCCAGCAGGTGCGTTAAAAAAATGCCGATTCGAAAATCGGCGCGGTCGTCATCATTCATTTTCGGTAAATTCACAGACAGCAAAAACACTATGTCCTTCGCGTCGAATACGATCGGAACCGCCGATTTCCGGCAGATCGATGATGGCTGCAGTTTCGATCACCCGACCACCACTGCGCTCGATGAGATTGGTCGCGGCCAGCATGCTGCCACCGGTGGCAATCAGATCATCCATGACGACAATTCGATCCCCTTCCCGGAAAGCATCAGCATGTAATTCCACGGTGGCTTCACCATATTCGAGCCGATAGGTTTCACTGATGGTCTGAAAAGGCAGCTTGCCCTTCTTGCGAATTGGCACAAAGCTGCAATTCAGCTCATAGGCCACTGGTGCGCCAATAATAAACCCACGAGCATCAATGGCAGCCACTGCATCAATTTCCATCTCCTGGTAACGATGCACAAAAGAGTCGATCAGCTTGCGAAAGGCGGCGCTGTTCTGCAGTACCGGCGTAATATCGCGAAAATTGATGCCCGGTTCGGGCCAGTCGCGAACCGTACGGATTACGGACTTGAGATAGTCGCCATAGATGCTCATGCAGGCTCCAGTCAATAGCGGCAGCTGGGAACCGACTCGTCGGACCAGGTCAAATCAATCGCCCGGCCGGCATCCCGGCGACGAGCCAGAGAAAGCGTCACGATCGGATACACGGCAGGAGGGCACGACATTCTAACCAAAGCAGCGCTGCCAATCGACCGTCACTCCGGGTCAGTTGTCATTGCACTCATGTATTTGCGCGTGCGGCCATGATCCGTTCAACCGTTTCCACGATGGTTTGAGTCTGAGGGTCAATTTCAATATTGACGTAATCATCTACCCTGCGTGAGCCAATGATGGTGCGCATCAGGGTTTCGGGGATCAGATTGATACAGAACTCACCTTCACGCAGTGCTCCCACGGTCAGGCTGATACCATCAATGCCGATATATCCCTTCTCGAAAATAAAGCGATGATAGGGCTCGGGCAGAGCCAACCAGAGACGACGATTGTTGGGCGCCTCCTCGATTTCGGTGATGCGCCCCTGACAAATGACATGGCCCGACATGAGATGTCCGCCGATCTCATCGCCAAAGCGAGCAGCTCGCTCGACGTTGAGCTGACTGCCTACCACCAGCTCACCCAGGTTGGTGGTCGCAAGCGTCTCACGCATCAGGTCAAAGCTGACACGCTGCCCCTCAATATTGACCACGGTCAGACAACAACCATTATGTGAAACGGAAGCCCCGGGCTCCAGGCCTTCACACAGGGCTGGAGAAAGCTCGATCACATGACGGCGCAGGCCCTCCAACTCTTCCAGCTCGACCAGCGTGGCTACTTCCTGCACGATCCCGGTAAACATCCCTACTCCCCGTATTGCATACTCCGATCTCGCCATCATACTCGCGCAAAGTGATCCGGGCGATTCGTTGACACCCTCTCGGGGACTCCATAAAATTCGGTCTCACGTTTTACGGCGCCGATTTGTAACCGGATTGCGGGCGCTCGAGAAATACGGCTAAAGAGGTGAGGCGGCATTCGGGGCCGGAGGCCCTGCAGCGCAGTGTCATCCGCGCATCACCGATACCGTCACCCCTGTCAGGCAGTGTTCCCTCCCGTTCCCGGCATCCGTTTCCGGCGCATTTCTTTTCCGCATGGCGCTATCGCCATTCCGGCAAGGCACTGCTGCATGATTCAACTCGACAATGTTACTCGCATTTTCGGGCAGGGAGGCTCTGCCGTTAAGGCACTTGACGACGTCTCCCTGGCCGTACCCGCCGGTAGTATCACCGGCGTCATCGGCACCTCCGGCGCTGGCAAGAGCACTCTGATCCGCTGTGTCAATCTGCTGGAAAGACCCACTTCGGGACATGTCACGGTCAACGGCGTCGAACTGACGGGACTCAACGATCGTGAACTGCGTCGAGCTCGTCATGACATTGGCATGATCTTTCAGCACTTCAATCTGCTGAACTCGCGCACCGTTCGAGGCAACATTGCGCTACCTCTCGAACTGATGGGGATCGACAAGCATGACATTCAATCCCGCATCGATCCTCTACTGGAGCTGACCGGACTGAGCGGACGCGCCGATGCCTGGCCGTCCATGCTCTCCGGTGGGCAGAAGCAGCGCGTCGCCATTGCCCGGGCTCTGGCCAGTCGCCCCAGGCTACTGTTATGCGATGAAGCCACCTCGGCCCTGGATCCCCAAACCACGGCTTCGATTCTGACACTGTTGCGCGATATCAATGAGCAGCTCGGGATAACGATTCTGCTGATCACTCACGAGATGGAAGTCGTGCGCAATATCTGTGACCGGGTAGCACTGCTCAGTGAGGGACGCATTATCGAGCACGCCGCTACCGGAGAGTTCTTTACGCGCCCCGAGAGCCCGGAAGGTCGCACATTCCTCAACGACTATCTCGAACTCACCCCATCACGCAGCCTGCAATCACGCTTGTTTGCCGAACCGGCCGAGGACCGACATCCGGTTGTACGGTTGACCTTTCATGACGATAGTGTCGCCCGAGTACTGGCATCACGATTGGCCCGGGAGTTCGGGGTCGACATCAGTATTCTGCAATCGCGCATCGAAGAGGTGCGCGGACGCACGCTGGGCCTGATGATCGCCGAAATCATGGGTCCCGCTTCCCACACACGGCAGGTACTGCAACACCTGCATACGCTCGAACTCGATGTGGAGGTCCTGGGTCATGTCCAGCGCCATGATTGAACGCATTGTCAGCGCCGTTTTCGAGACACTGTACATGGTCGCCTTAAGTGGGCTCATCGGTACCGTGCTGGGCGTCGCCATGGGGGTTGCCCTGTACATTACCCGTCGCGGCAATTTCCTGGAGAAGCCTTTCTTCAATCGGGTGTTGAGCATCATCGTCAATATCGGACGCTCGGTACCCTTCATCATCCTGGCCCTGGCGATCGTCCCCTTTACCCAGTTGCTGGTCGGCACCTTCATCGGCAATACAGCGGCCGTGGTCCCTCTGACCATTGCAGCCACTCCCTTTGTTGCAAGGCTGGTCGAGGGCGCGCTGCTTGAAGTGCCCGAGGGTCTGATCGAAGCCGCCCAGGCCATGGGCGCCACACCCGGCCAGATCATCTTTCGCATTCTGTTGCCCGAAGCCAGCGCCGGCATCATTACTGCCATCACCGTAACCTTCATTTCGCTGATCGGTTACTCCGCCATGGCGGGTGGCATCGGTGCTGGCGGTCTGGGGGCAGTCGCCATCAACTATGGTTACAACCGCTACGACACCGGCGTCATGCTGATCACCGTCATCATCATGATTGTCATGGTTCAGGGCATCCAGACACTAGGGGACCGACTGGTTCGACGGGCTCAGCACCGCTGAGGCGGTGTATAGCCTTGCTGCAAAACGACACTCAAGGGAGCAAAACGCAATGCCAGTAACTTTTTCTCGTTCACTTCGACTGACCGGTGCCGTCCTGGCATTGGCCGGCACTACACTGCTCTCCGCCTGTGGCGGATCGGGAGATGACGACCAGACTGTCAAGGTTGGCACCATCGCCGGACCGGAAACCGAGCTGATGCAGGAAGCCAAACGCATCGCTCAGGAGAAATACGGGCTTGATGTCGAAATTACCGAGTTCAATGATTATGTTTCGCCCAATGTTGCTCTGGCCAATGGCAACCTCGATGCCAATGCCTACCAGCACCAGCCTTACCTTGACAGCATGAACAGTGATCGTGGCTGGGACCTGGTAGCCGCAGGCAAGACCTTCCTCTATCCGATCGGTGCCTATTCGAAAAAATATGATGCCATCAACCGGATTCCGGACGGCGCTACCATTGCCCTGCCCAACGACCCATCAAATGAGGCACGCTCTCTGCTGGTACTGGCTCGCAACAATCTGATCGAGCTGAAGGACGATAACGATCCGCTGGCTACACCTGATGACATTACCGCCAACCCTCACAATTTTAAAATTGTCGAACTTGATGCCGCTCAATTGCCACGGTCACTCTCGGATGTAGCACTGGCATTCATCAACAATACCTTTGCCAAGCCTGCCGGACTGACGCTGGACGATGCCCTGCTGCGAGAAAGCCCCGATTCACCCTATGTCAACCTGATCGTGGTGCAACAGGGAGACCAGGACAAGGACAGGATTCGACATCTGGTCGAAGCCTTCCAGAGCCAGGCAGTTGCTGACAAGGCACGCCAGCTGTTTGGCTCGGGTGCCATACCCGGCTGGCAGACGCGTGAAGAGAGCCAATCGGCAGACGCTTCTTCACAGGATCAGTAAATGAACGGCCTGACGGGGCCAGACGATGGCCTCGTCAGCCCGCAATCAAAAGGAGATGGGTGATGACCGACTATTCCATGCTGGCCAGGCAGCTCGAGGCGCTGCTTGATACACGGGACTGGCTGACCAATCTCTCACAGACAGCCGCTTTCATTTTTCATAATGTCCCGGAGCTGAACTGGGCCGGTTTCTATTTGCACCGACAACCACAGACTCTGATTCTGGGACCTTTTCAGGGGCAGCCAGCCTGTAATCCGATCCCGTTCGATCAGGGAGTCTGCGGTACGGCAGCACTCAGCGGCGAGACTCAACGCGTCGAAGACGTACATGCCTTTCCCGGGCACATTGCCTGTGATGCGGCTTCACGTTCGGAACTGGTGGTGCCGTTGCTTGTCGGGGATCGCATGATCGGCGTACTGGATCTGGACAGCCCTCTTCCAGGGCGCTTTACCGCTGATGACCAGACCGGTATTGAAGCTCTGTGTGAAGTCCTGATCAGAACGACGTCGCTGACCGATATCCCCGGTGACAACCGCGATTGAATTGATGGTCATGAATAACAAAACCCCGCTCGGTGGCGGGGTTCTGAGAAATTCTGGTAGGACCGAGCGGATTTGAACCGCTGACCTCCACGATGTCAACGTGGCGCTCTAACCAACTGAGCTACGGTCCTGCAATCGTTCATGATGCATCTGTCGATCAGACTGAAACCAACTGGTAGGACCGAGCGGATTTGAACCGCTGACCTCCACGATGTCAACGTGGCGCTCTAACCAACTGAGCTACGGTCCTGCACAATCATGACGATATTCGAGAGGCAGATCAGGCATCTGGTGTCCCCTGTGTGCCTCCCGATAACGCTGCGATATTGTACTGATTCTATTGCCCGGCGCAACCGTTGAATGACCGGTTTGTGCTTATGGTAAAAGAATCAAACCATACCAGAGCAGTCCACCCAGACCCGCGCCGATAATCGGCCCAAGGACGGGTACCCAGGCGTAGCCCCAATCACAGCCGCCCTTGCCATGAATCGGCAGCGCCGCATGCGCCAGACGCGGTCCAAGATCACGCGCCGGGTTGATTGCATAGCCTGTTGGCCCCCCCAGAGAGAGTCCGACCGCCCAGACCAGGCCCCCTACCAGAAACGGCAACAATCCCGGCGATATATTCTGCGTAGAAGCGATTCCGCCCAGACATAGTAGAAAGATGGCAGTACTGACGATTTCACACAGCACGTTGCCAAAAGGACTGCGGATACCAGGGTCGGTGCAGAACACAGCCAGTTTGAGCTCTTTCTCCGGAGTGGCCCGAAAATGGGGTAAATAGGCCAGCCAGACCAGCACACCACCAGCAAAGCCACCAGCAATCTGCGCCACGATGTAGGCGAAGATCATGGCCGGATCCTGATGCATGCCGGTAATCCATTTGGCCAACGTCACCGCTGGATTGATGTCGGCATCCGGCGAACCAGTCGCCGTTGCGACAAACACGGCCACCATGACCGCCAATCCCCAACCGGTGGCAATCACGATCCAGTCGGCTCCGGAGCCCTTTGTTTTTCTCAATACCACGTTGGCCACGACACCATCACCGAATACGATCAGTGTCATGGTGCCAAGAAACTCTCCCACCAGGGCATGCATGGCGTGCTCCTTTCAAAACACCCGAATGCGGTTGGCAACCGACTCGAAAGCCGGCGATTAAATGCGGGGCATACGCCCCGCACCATTTAGCGCTCAGCTCTCTCCGGTATCACCGGAGCGAACCCTGTCGACGGCTTCCAGCCAGCCCGTGTAAAGCGAGTCACGCTCTTCTTCGCTCATCCGTGGGGAGAAGGAACGCTCGCAATTCCACAGGGAAGTGATGTCATGGAGGGAGTCATACCAGCCGATCTGCAGCCCGGCGAGATAGGCCGACCCCAGGGCCGTGGTTTCGAGAATATAAGGTCGATCCACACGAACATTGAGAATGTCTGCAAGGAACTGCATGACCCAGTTGTTGCTGACCATTCCTCCGTCAACCCGCAGGGTTTCAGTGGGCGCTGAAGTATCAGCATTCATGCACTCCTGCAGATCACGCGTCTGATAGCAAACGGATTGCAGCCCGGCAGCGACGATTTCGGCGATTCCGGTGCTACGCGTCAGGCCGAAGATGGCACCACGTGCCTGCGGATCCCAGTGTGGCGCGCCAAGGCCGGTAAAGGCCGGTACCAGATAAACGCCATGACCCACACCGGTCTTGCGGGCCAGGGTTTCAGTTTCCGAAGCATCCTGAAACAGCTTGAGGCCATCACGCATCCATTGCACGGTAGCGCCAGCCACGAAGATACTGCCCTCCATGGCGTAGGTCACCTTGCCGTTAATACGATAACCGACAGTAGTCAGTAGCTTGTTTTTGGACAGCTCAGCCTTGTCGCCCGTATTCATGATCATGAAACACCCTGTCCCATAGGTGCTTTTGACCATGCCCGGCTCGAAACAGGCCTGTCCCACCAGCGCTGCCTGCTGATCGCCTGCCACCCCGGCGATCAGTACCGAGGCACCCAACAACTGAGCATCGGTTTTACCGAATTCGGCGCTGCAATCCATCACCTCTGGCATCATCGATTCGGGAATACCGAACAGCTCGAGCAATTCGCTATCCCAACACTGCTCATGAATGTTGAACAAACAAGTTCGGGAAGCATTGGTCGCATCGGTGCGGTGCTGGCGACCACCGGTCAGCTTCCAGATCAGATAGCTGTCAACAGTACCGAACAACAGCTCTCCACGCTCTGCACGCTCACGGGCTCCTTCGACATTTTCGAGCAGCCAGTGCACCTTGGATGCAGAGAAATAAGGATCAATCAGCAGTCCCGTTTTCGCCTGGATGGTTTCCGTATGCCCTGCCCGGCGAAGCTGCTGGCAATAATCGCTGGTACGTCGATCCTGCCAGACGATGGCATTATGGATGGGCTCACCGGTATGACGATCCCAGACAATGGCGGTTTCGCGCTGGTTGGTGATACTCAGGGCCGCAATATCATGGATGGTCTTGCCCGCATTGGTCAGCGCCTGACGCGCCGTTCGCAATGTGGATTGCCAGATATCGTCAACATTGTGCTCTACCCAGCCGCTACCGGGAAAATGCTGGGGAAATTCTTCCTGAGCCAGCCCTACGACCTGACCTTCCCGATTGAACAGAATGGTTCGGGTACTCGTTGTTCCCTGATCGATGGAAAGTATGCAGGAGGTCATGATCGTACTCCTAGTTGGGTATGAGGCGTCATGAAAAGAATGTCTGTCGATAGTGACGCCGGTTCGAAAGCATGTTCACTCACTGACGCAATTTTCGGTATCGAACTTTCGAATAGTTCATTTTCCCGTAACTGCCTCGATGAACACCGTCGTAATGATCGCTTTCGAACATATAGATTTCATCTCTCGGCAACAATTGTCCAACCCTCGAAAATGATTAGACTTTTGTCTACGCCAGCAGTAACAGCACATTTTACTTGTGCAGCGCTAACATGGGCTGCAGGCATACAACCATGTCTATCCTGATGCCATCCGCCAGCAAAATTGGACCACTGAAACGTGCGACAGTCTCAGAGACACCAGGCCATCCTGGATTTCGTCAGACAACGCGGTTACGCCTCGATCGAACAATTGACCGATCATTTCGGCGTCACGCCTCAGACCATTCGACGTGACCTCAATCAACTCGCCGATGCCGGCAAACTTCGGCGGGTACATGGCGGCGCAGGCATGGAATCCAGCACCGTCAACACTGCCTACAGTGATCGCAAGCTGATCAACCACGAAGCCAAGGCACGCATTGCACGTTGCCTGGCCGAGCAGATACCTGATCGCAGTTCGCTTTTTATCAATATCGGGACCAGTACCGAACTGGTGGCCGAGGCCCTGCTTGCTCATCACGAGCTGGAAGTTATTACCAACAACCTCAATGTCGCCGCCATTCTGCAGCATCGGGAAGACTTTAACGTGGTGATTGCCGGTGGGTCCGTACGTTCCAGGGATGGAGGCATCATCGGGGAAGCCACCATCGACTTCATCAACCAGTTCAAGGTTGATTACGGCATCATCGGCATCAGCAGCATCGATGAGGATGGGGCTTTGCTTGACTATGATTATCAGGAAGTGCGTGTCGCTCAGGCCATTATCAATAATTCGCGACAGGTATTTCTGGCAGCCGATCACTCCAAGTTTTCTCGTAATGCCGTGGTGCGCCTGGGCAACTTACGTCAGGTGAATGCCCTGTTCACCGATCGTGATCCGCCGGCAGCAATCCGTCGCCTGATGCGTGAAGAGGATATTGCACTGCATATCTGCCCTGGCACTGACGCCGATGAATCGGAGGAAACGGACCTGACCCAGACACTCTGAGCAGCCGGCAGTCACGCAAACGAAGTATCAGCGCCTTTCGCGGATGCGAAATGAAATGTTCGGAGTTGAATATTTCATTTTCATTTGCGAAAGTTGGTGACAGAAACGAAGATGGCTTCAGCTGTCGACCCTTTCCTGAATCACGTGGCGCGATCACGCGCAAGGCGGGCGCATGACTACCGAACATACCACTACCACCACGCCAACTCTGGATCTCTTTGTGATTGGCGGCGGTATCAACGGCACCGGTATCGCCAATGACGCCGCGGGCCGAGGCCTGAAAGTCGGCCTGTGTGAGCAGAATGACCTGGCCAGCGCGACATCTTCTGCTTCCAGCAAGCTCATTCATGGTGGCTTGCGTTATCTGGAACATTACGAATTCCGCCTGGTACGCGAAGCTCTGCATGAGCGCGAGGTCCTGTTGAAAAAGGCCCCTCACATCGTCTGGCCAATGCGCTTCATCCTGCCGCATCAGTCTCATTTGCGTCCGGCCTGGATGCTCCGCGCTGGCCTGTTCCTTTACGATCATCTCAGTTCCCGCGATACCCTGCCGGGTGCTCGCAGCCTGCGTTTTGGAAATGACAGCCCGCTCAAGCGCGATATCAAACGTGGCTTTGAATATTCCGATTGCTGGGTCGACGACGCCCGCATGGTCGTGCTCAATGCCCTGCAGGCGAGCCAGCAGGGAGCGGAAGTGCTTACTCGAACACGCTGCATTGAAGCGGTGGAAGAAGATAACGAGTGGGTATTAACACTTGAGAATCTTGTCAGCGGTGAGCGTGTAACCCGACGCGCCAGGGCACTGGTCAACGCAGCCGGCCCCTGGGTAGAAGCCTTTATCAGAGGCAACACGAAACGTACATCACGCTATGGCATCAACATGATCAAGGGCAGCCATATCGTGACCCGACGTATCAACCGCGATGAACGCGCCTATATCCTTCAAAATGAGGACAAGCGTATCGTTTTTGTCCTGCCCTGGCAGGGTGAGTACAGCCTTATCGGTACAACGGATGTCAATTATGATGGTGATCCTGCCAATATCACTATCAGCGAAGAAGAAACCGATTACCTGCTCAAGGTCATCAATGACCACTTTGAAGCGCCGATCAGCCGCGACGATATCGTTACCAGCTATTCCGGTGTACGCCCCCTGTGTGATGACGAATCCGATGACCCGTCTGCCATGAGTCGTGACTATACCCTCGACCTGGACAGCAAGGGCGCGCCCATGCTTTCGGTGTTTGGGGGCAAGATCACTACCTTCCGCAAACTGGCCGAAGCCGCCATGGCAGAGCTGGCCCCCTGGTTTCCGAACATGGGAGAGGCATGGACCGCTGACGCCACCATGCCAGGGGGCGCCATTCCGGGACGGCTGGAGTATGCCCGTCGGCTCGAGCAGGATTACCCTTTTCTTGGCGAAGAGCGCGCTCGGCGTTTTGCCTCCAGCTACGGTGCGCTGTGTGAACAGTTCCTGCGGGGGGTCACCTCGCTCGAGGACCTGGGAGAGGATTTCGGCGGCGGAATGACGCGTGCCGAGGTCGATTACCTTATCGATCACGAATGGGCGTTAAGCGTGGAGGATATTCTCTGGCGCCGCACCAAGATGGACATGCACTTCGATGAGACACAGCGCCAACGCCTGAATGCCTACGTCGAGGAGCGCACGGTCCAAAAGGCCGAGCATCCCGAGCCTGCCTGACACGAGCACAACACTCGTCCGTCCGAAGCTTCATGAAAGACGCCCCGGTAGCTCATACCGGGGCGTTTTTCATGGAAAGGCGCGATGACTCAGCCCTGAATGCCCCCCTGGGTCAGGTGGGCCGGGTCCAGATGTCGCTCGAGTTCCTCACGGGAAAGCTCGGTTTGTTCTTCAGCAACATCAATAATGGGACGCCCTTCCTGGTAGGCTTTCTTGGCCACCTGAGCAGCAGCGTTGTAGCCGATTACCGGATTGAGAGCCGTCACCAGTACCGGATTCTTTGCCAGGGGCTGCTCGATACTGTCACGCCGTACATTGAAGCTTTTGATTGCCTTGTCGGCCAGCAATCGCGATACGTTATTGAGCAGATGGATCGAGCCCAGCACATTGTGTGCCATCAGCGGCAGCATTACATTAAGCTGAAAGTTGCCCGACTGCCCGCCCACGGTAATCGCCGCATCATTACCGATAACCTGAGAGGCCACCTGAGCAGCTGATTCGGGAATAACCGGATTGACCTTGCCTGGCATGATCGAACTGCCCGGCTGCAAAGCCTCGAGTTCGATCTCGCCAAGACCGGCCAGCGGCCCGGAATTCATCCAGCGCAGATCGTTGCTGATCTTCATCAGAGCACAGGCATAAGCCTTGAGATGACCGGAAAGCTCGACCGTGGCGTCCTGCGATCCAAGGCTGGCAAAGAAGCTGTCGCTGGGCCGAAAGCTCAGGCCCGTATGTTCGGAGAGTTTGCGAGCGAAGCGCTCGGCAAATTCGGGATGCGCATTGATCCCGGTCCCCACGGCCGTACCGCCCTGAGCCAAACGCGCCAGACGCGACATGACACCTTCAAGGCGCTCGATGGATTGAGCGACCTGATCAGCCCAACCCCCCATTTCCTGACTCATCCGAACCGGCATGGCATCCATGAGATGAGTACGCCCGGTTTTCACGACATCATCCAGCGACTTGCCCTTCTCTTCGATCATCTGCTGAAGATGGCGCAATGTTGGCAACAAGCGCTCCTGCAGCTCCAGGCTGCAAGCGATATGCAGCGCAGTGGGAATGGTGTCGTTGCTGCTCTGCCCCATGTTGACATGATCATTGGGCCCGACTTCCAGCCCCTCCCTGGACGCCAGATGCGAAATGACCTCATTGACGTTCATATTGGTGGAAGTCCCGGAACCGGTCTGAAAAACATCGACCGGAAACTGATCACCATACTGCCCGTCGATAAGCGCATCGGCGGCTTCGATGATCGCTTTTGCCCGCGCCTCATCGAGCAGGCCAAGATCGAAATTGACCTCGGCCGCGGCTCGCTTGACCCGCGCTACCGCACGTATGAACTGGGGCGGCAATGGCTGACCGCTGACCGGAAAATTGTCAATGGCCCGCTGAGTCTGAGCGCCATAAAGCGCTTCCTGCGGGACTTCCAGCTCACCCATGCTGTCGCGTTCGATGCGGGTCTGGCTCATGATCTCCCTCCTGGTAATCACTGATGGAGCACTATGGAACGACCGCAAGACAGAAAGATCTGCAATGCGATGCGAACGATGACTGGGGACAGCGACCACTGATGAAAGAGGATACTTCCGCGTACCCGGGCACACATGCCCCCTGCACTTTGCAAGGTTAGCAGTCGGGCGGCCGGATGGCTGCTGCCCGGGTATACGCGAAGAAGGCGATGGCCAGAACCGGGTGTTTCCTATTCGAACTCGATGACCTGGCGAATGGCACTACCATCGGCCAGACGATCGAAGCCCTCATTGATCTCGTCCAGCCCAAGCCGATGAGTCAGCAACCGCTCTACCGGCAGCCGCCCGGCCTGGTGGAGCGCGATATATTCGGGCACATCCAGGGCGGGTACGTGGCCGCCAAGATAGGACCCCTTGAGAGTGCGCTGCTCCGCAACCATGCGCGTTGGGCTGATGGCCAGGCGAACATCGGGATGCGGTAGCCCCGACGTGACGGTCGTGCCCCCACGTCGTGTGCATTCAAAGGCAAATTCCAGGGCACTGGCCACCCCGGCAAACTCGGTGGCCAGATCCACCCCGCCGCCACTGATCTGTCGCACCTGCTCGATGGCATCGGGATCACTACTGTTCACGGTATGCGTCGCCCCGATACTGCTGGCCATTTCAAGCTTGCTCGGATCGATATCGGCAGCAATGATCTGACGGGCACCCGCACCAATGGCACCCAGTACCGCCGCCAGGCCAACCCCCCCCAGACCGGTCACCAGTACCGATTCTCCCAGCCGCACACCACCGGTATGCACAACCGCCCCAACCCCGGTCAAAACGGCACAACCGAACAGTGCCGCGATATGAAATGGCAGGGTCGGATCAATTCGGGTCAGTGAACGCCTTGAGGCAACCGCATGGTCAGCAAATCCCGATACACCGATGTGATGGTAAAGCTGTTCCTCGCCGCGATGGAGTCGTAGCCCCCCGCCCAGCAACACGCCTGCAGTATTGGCAGCGGCGCCGGGTTTGCAGAGCGTCGCCTCACCGGCGAGACAGAAGTTGCAGCGCCCACAGCTGGGAGCAAAGGAAAAAACCACATGATCTCCAAGCTCCAGATCGTCTACTCCGGGCCCTGTTTCGACGACCTCACCGGCTGCCTCATGGCCCAGAACCATCGGTAGTGGTCTTGGCCGAGCGCCATTGATGGTCGATAGATCCGAGTGACACAGACCGGCTGCACGAATCCGCACCAGGACTTCATTGCGCTGCGGCGCCTCCAGATCAATTTCCTCGATAGTCAATGGCCTGGAGTCCCGATAGGGACGTGGTTTTTCCATTTCACGCAGTACAGCGGCACGGGTTTTCATCTCACAACTCCAGCTGGACAGGTAGCGATACAAGGCATCCCGCAGGTTTCATAACCTCATCCGGCATGATCCTGCCGACGTCAATCTCATGCGGTCAGCGGTTGCCTTGTCACGTATAGAATTCAGGTGCATGCCGAAAACCGGGCCAGGCCTCGGGATCATGCCCAGTGACCACCATGGCACCGGTCTTGTCTGCCAGCGCATGCAGCTTCTGTACCGACCGGACGGTTTCGACAGTCGAAGCAAGAAAACCCGGTAGCGCCTGTTCATTCCAGTGATCGGTTGTGTAGGCCGCGTCCACGGCCAGCAGGATCGGGCCGCTATCAGGTAACTGCACCAGAAAGCTCGAGTGGCCCGGCGCATGACCGGAGGTATAAATGAACCGGATGGCACCATCACCGAAAACGTCATAGCCGTCTTCGTTTTCTTCCAGCAACTGCCACCTCAGGCCTGGCCGATCAAAATCGGCTCTGATATACCCCCCTTTCGCGAACCAGTCGGGCGCCATGGCATACTCGTATTCACGCCGACGCACGATGTGAGTGGCGTTCGGAAAGCGACCGGTCGCGCCGGTGTGATCCAGATGGAGATGGCTGTGCAATACGTAGCGCACCTCTTCCGGTGCAATCGACAGCGACTGCAGCGCAGTGACGCACCCCTCTTCCGGACGCATCACCGGTTGATAAACCGAGGTTATGGCGCCCCAGTAACCTTCAGGGTCGGACGCGCACTCCACGGCACAGCCGCCATCGATCACGACATTGCCCTGCGGGTGAGTAATCAGGTACCAGGGTACCGGGATCTCGTACGAGTCCAGACCAGCGTTCATTTTGATATTGCACAGGCGGCATTTGAGTGTACCCGTCTGAAGCATGTAAAGACGCATCCCCGACATGACCCCCTCCCGAATCCGAGAATTCCCTGTTGAATGATGCACTCACGCTATACCGCATCCCGGTATTGAAGGCATCACACCGGTGTTGCCTCGTAAAGCTGGACTTTGGTCGAGGTCGGATTCGATAACTTCTATCATGGAACAGGTGTATGGCAGGACGATGCAAGGATAGATCGTCCACCATCCATGTATTCACTACAGGAGAGGCGCATCATGTGGCGACGCCAGCAACTGACGCTCAAGGCCCGCAGCCGCGGTTTTCATCTGGTAACCGAGGAAATCATCAGCGGTCTTCCCGAGATGCAGGAAATCGATATCGGCTTGCTGCATGTGCAGCTGCTGCATACTTCAGCATCGCTGACACTCAATGAAAATGCAGATCCGGATGTGCGTCATGACATGGAAGCGTTCCTGAAAGATCGAGTGCCGGGCGATCTGCCCTACTTCCGTCATACCATGGAAGGCCCTGACGACATGCCGGCCCACATCAAGGCAAGCCTGCTGGGGACGCAGCTGACGCTGGCCGTTGAGAAGGGTCGACTGGCCACCGGAACCTGGCAGGGCATCTGGCTGGGGGAACATCGTGAGCATGGCGGAGCACGCCGGGTACTGGCGACACTGCAGGGTGAGTAAGACACCACTGGTCTCAAGAGCTACCAGCCCAGCGCCTGTTTGACGAACGGAATAGTCAGCTTGCGCTGAGCCGAGAGTGAAGCGCTATCCAATTGTGCCAGGGCATCGAAAAGACTGGTGAGCTGTCGCGGTGAGCGGTGCAGAATATAGCGGGCCACCTCATCGGGCAGCTCCATCCCTCGTATGCGAGCACGCAGCTTCAGTGCGTCCAGACGTCCGCTATCATCCAGTGGGCGCAGATGAAAGGTGGCCCCCCAGGTCAACCGGGATGCCAGATCGGGCAATCCGACTGACAACTGTCGTGGAGCGCTATCGGCAGCGACGATGAGTCGCGTATTGTTGTCCCTGAGCCGATTGAAGCAGTGAAACAACCCTTCCTCCCAGCGACGACGCCCCATCACGCTTTGCAGATCATCGATGGCGACCAGGTCAAGCGTTTCAAGATCCTCGAGCATATGTGGCGGAAAGTGGCCGAGATCGGCGAGTGGCAAATAAAGCGCACGTCGATCAAGATCGTCGGCAAGGTGACAGGCAGCCTGCAGCAGGTGAGTCCTACCCGACTGAGGCGCCCCCCAGAGATAGAGAAATGGCTCTCCAGAAGGCTCAAGCTGATGACGCAGCCGCTCGACCAGTGCCTGGTTGGCATCAGGAAGAAAACCAGCGAGGGTCGCATCATCTCGCAACCCCACACCAAGCGGTAATTGAGCAGGACCAGGCATCAGTTGGAAGAGTCGTCGGCATTCGGGTTGTCATAGAGCGCACTATCCAGATAGCGCGCCAGCAAGTGTCGTAACACTACCATGATGATGGCAGCAGCGGGCAATGCCAGCAGAATGCCCACAAATCCGAACAGTTGCCCACCCGCCATGACCGCGAAAATGACGGCTACGGGATGCAGGCCAATCTTGTCCCCCAGCAACAAGGGTTGCAACACCATGCCTTCAAGCAGATGCCCGATCAGAAAGACACCCGCCACACCGATCATCGGCCACATTGCCTGAAACTGGAAGAAGGTCACCAGTTCGGCTGTCAGAATGCCGGTAATCGCGCCCAGATAAGGCACGATACTGATCAACCCCGCCATCAGTCCGATCAGCAAACCGAAACGAACACCGAGCAATGACAGCCCAATGGCGTATACACCACCCAAGACCAGCATGACGATCAACTGACCGCGAAGAAAAGCCCCCAGCACTTCGTCGCACTCACGAGCCAGCCGTGTCACGGTGGGCTCGAAGGCGCGCGGCAGCAATTCGCGCAGTGCTCGTTTCATTCGATCCCAGTCCAGCAGCATGTAAAACGAGACCACCGGGATCAGCAGCAGATTGGCAATCCATATCGCCAGCGCCATGCCCGAGCGTGACAGCTGACCCAGTACCTGAGCGGCGACCGTGCTCGCCTCGCGCCAGTGCCCGAAGATTACCGCACGGATCTGCTCGAAATCGGTCGAAATATCATAATCGGTCCACTGCTCAATACGCGGAATGGCGTTACCTTGCAGCCAGTTGATCACCACGGGAATGATATCGATCAGTTGCAACAACTGTCGCCATACCAGCGGGATGACCACCAATGCCGTCAGCACGATCAACAGCAGCATGAAAATGAACACAACACTGACCGCCAACCGGCGCGATAATCCTCGGCGCTGAAGCCAGTCGGCCACCGGGTCCCCCAGATAAGCCAGCACCAGACTGATAAAGAACGGCATCAGAATGGGTTGTAGCGCGCTGAGCAACCAGAGCAGCGCGGCACCGATCAGTATGGCCCACCATTGCCGGGGCATGGCTTCTCCTGTTGCCGAAGGTGAAAGTCGAGCCGACAGCCTGTTGTTTGCCGACAGGAGGATCATGCCAGTGAAAAGCGCGAGGGGCGATGTTACAATCGCGCCCCTCTCCAGAGACCCCTGACCCCCGGCTTGAGCGCCCGTCACAGGAGCCCGACATGACCGCTTCCTCTTCCCGTGAATCGCTGTCCTACAAGGACGCAGGCGTCGATATCGATGCCGGTAATGCCCTCGTCGATCGCATCAAGGGTGTTGCCAAACGGACAGCCCGACCGGAAGTCATGGGCGGACTGGGTGGCTTCGGCGCACTCTGTCAGCTTCCGACCGGTTATCGCGAACCGGTACTGGTTTCCGGTACCGATGGTGTCGGCACCAAACTTCGTCTGGCCATGGATCTCGGTCGCCATGACACTATCGGCATCGATCTGGTCGCAATGTGCGTCAACGATCTGATTGTCTGTGGCGCCGAACCTTTGATGTTTCTGGATTATTATGCAACCGGCCAGCTGGATGTCGATATCGCCGCCAGTGTCGTCACCGGCATCGGCACAGGATGCGAACAGGCCGGTTGCGCGCTGGTGGGCGGTGAAACGGCCGAAATGCCCGGCATGTACGAAGGCTCGGATTACGATCTGGCCGGTTTCTGCGTAGGCGTGGTGGAAAAAAGTGAAATCCTTGATGGCAGCAGGGTTGGTGAAGGCGATGTTGTACTGGGGCTGGCCGCCAGCGGGCCGCATTCGAACGGCTATTCGCTGATTCGTCGTATCGTCGAGCGCAGTCAGGCCGATCTTGCCTCTCCTCTCCATGACAGCAGCGAACGCAGCCTGGGCGATGCCCTGATGGCTCCCACCCGCATCTATGTCCGTGCCCTGCTCTCGCTTCTGCGCGACAGCGATATTCCAGTGCACGCGCTGTCTCACATCACCGGTGGTGGTCTGCTGGAGAACATTCCCCGGGTATTGCCCGAACACGCCTGCGTCCATCTCGACACCCGAAGCTGGCAACGTCCAGCAGTCTTCGACTGGCTACAGCGAGAAGGCAATGTCGATGAGCATGAAATGCACCGCGTCTTCAACTGCGGCATCGGCATGATCGTGGTCGTCCCCGCCGCCGAAGCCGCGCGTGCTACTGAACACCTCTCTGCCCAGGGTGAAACCGTTTATCGACTTGGTCAGGTACGACCGCGTGGCGATCAACCCGAACAGGTACAGCTGGAGAATCTGCCGGCATGAGCGACACCCCCGAAAACAGTGATCACAGTCCGGAATATGCCGCTGAACAGGCCGAGCCACGTCGCATCGTGGTACTGATTTCAGGTAATGGCACCAATTTGCAGGCACTGATCGATGCCCAGGAAACCGAGGAACTGGGTGGAGAGATTGCTGCCGTCATTTCCAATCGTGGCGATGCCTACGGCCTGGTACGTGCCCGGGAAGCCGGCATCCCGGCCGTGGTGCTGCCTCATCACGAGTACGACTCACGCGAGCGCTATGACAGTGCCCTGATCAAGGTCATTGACCGTCATGCGCCCGATCTGATCGTGCTGGCCGGGTTCATGCGCATCCTGACACCACTACTTGTTCAGCGCTACCACGGTCGAATGGTGAATATCCATCCTTCGTTGCTGCCAGCCTATCGTGGACTGCATACCCATCAGCGCGCACTGGATGAAGGGGTCAGCGAGCATGGTGCCAGTGTGCACTTCGTGACCGAGGAGCTCGATGGCGGGCCTTTGATCGTACAGGCCGCTGTTCCGGTCATGCCGGGAGATACAGTCGAACAACTGGCCGAGCGCGTACAGACCCGCGAACATCTCATTTATCCCATGGTCATTCGCTGGTTCCTGGAGGGTCGATTGCAACTGGCAGACGATCGCCCACAACTCGACGGTCATCCTCTCCCCATGACAGGCCTGCGCCTTGCTGCAGAAGATGTCAGCGAGGAAGACCTGTAACCGCCTTCTACCGCTCTTCTTATGCCTGCTGTATGCAGACATCCCCCGGCCTGGCTCCTGAAAGCAACACTTGCGCCCCTGTCAGGCTCTGCCAGGCTGTTGATTGATCAGACTTTCGTCTATTGCGCTTGACTCATCGATCAACAGGGAAGCTGTCGATATGCAATACCGTCCACTTGGCAACTCCGGACTGCTGGTATCGGAAATCGTACTGGGCACCGTTCCCTTCGGCGGTAGCGGTGGTTTTGAAAAGGCGGCCAGCGTCGATGTTGAAGGCGCTCGGCGACAGATCGACATGGCACTCGATGCCGGCGTTAATCTGATCGACACTGCCGATCTCTACTCAATGGGTGAAGCCGAAGAAATTACCGGCAAGGCGCTGGGTGACAAGCGCAAGGACATCATCCTTGCCAGCAAGGCACGCAGCCCCATGGGGGATAACCCCAACCACAGCGGCTTCTCCCGCTATCATCTGATCGAAGCTTGCGAGGCCAGTCTCAAGCGGCTCGGCACCGACCATATCGACCTCTATCAGATGCATAACTGGGATGGTGTCACCCCCATCGAGGAGATGCTCTACGCCCTCGATCACCTGATTCAGAGCGGCAAGATTCGCTACTACGGCACCTCCAATTTCACCGGCTGGCAGATGATGAAAACCATTGGCCGTGCCGAGCTACACAATCTGGCTCGCCCCATCAGTCAGCAGATCTACTACACGCCCGAGTCGCGCGAGGCCGAATACGAGCTGATGCCGCTGGCTATCGATCAGAATCTCGGCACGCTGGTTTGGGGGCCCATGGGTGAAGGACTGTTCAACGGCAAGGTACGCCGTGGGCAAAAAGCGCCGGAGGGAACACGTCAGGGTAACAACTGGCCGGAGCCCTATATCCATGACATGGAGCGCGCCTATGACATCATCGAACTGTTTGCCGAAATCGCCGAGACACATAACACCTCGATCCCGCGCGCCTGTCTGGCATGGCTGAAGGATCGGCCCGGCGTCACCTCACTGATTATCGGCGCCCGCAACGAAGCACATCTACAGGATGATCTGGCGGCCGCTGAACTGTCGCTGAGTCAGCAGGAACTGGATCGCATCGAGGAAGCCACCCGCCCGGCGCCGCTCTATCCATACTGGCATCGGATCGTGGCCGGCATGGATCGCATCGACAAGGCCGAGCGACCTTTCATCGACAGTTTCCGCAAAACCATTGCCAACCGTAACGACTACCGATAACCGAGCAGCATGAAAAAAGCCCCTTGATGGGGCTTTTTTCATGGCTGGAAGAAGCGCCCGGCATCAGGTCCGCGGCAGGGTAACGCCACGCTGCCCCATATACTTGCCGCCACGATCCTTGTAGGAAACGTCACAGTCCTCATCGGACTCCAGAAACAACATCTGCGCAACACCCTCGTTGGCATAAATGCGGGCGGGCAGATTGGTAGTGTTGGAGAACTCCAGCGTCACATGCCCCTCCCATTCGGGTTCAAGCGGCGTGACATTGACGATGATCCCGCAGCGCGCATAGGTAGACTTGCCCAGACAGATGGTCAGTACATTCCGCGGAATACGGAAGTATTCCACGGTACGCGCCAGCGCAAAGGAATTCGGCGGGATGACACAGGCTTCACCCTTCACATCAACGAAGCTCTTGTCATCGAAGTGCTTGGGGTCAACGGTCGCCGAATGAATATTGGTGAACACCTTGAACTCATCCGAGCAGCGCACGTCATAGCCATAGCTCGAGGTCCCATAGGAGATCACTCGCTGATCGCCCACATGACGAACCTGATCGAATTCGAACGGTTCGATCATGCCATGTTCCTGCGCCATGCGGCGGATCCATTTATCAGCCTTGATACTCACGAGTGCGCTCCCTCGACATAGAGCGGAAATGTACACAGGCGTGTCATGTCGCTGCCAGGCAGCCCATGACACACACAAACGGGCCGGTATGATACCGGCCCGTGACGAGTTTTCCAAAGCGTGTCAGCGGCAACAGCATGCTACTCGCCAAAGCTGATCGAAGGCCCGCCCTGTGCCCCCTTTGCCGCCAATTGCTCATCAATCCGCGAGGCCATGCGCCGAAAGGTCATGGCCACATCACCCTCAGGCTCGGCGACTACAGTAGGTCGACCACCATCAACCTGCTCACGGATCGATAACGCCAGAGGGAGCTGCCCCAGCATTTCGGTATCATACTGGGCAGCAATCTTCTCACCGCCACCCTCACCAAAAATATGCTCGGTATGACCGCAATTCGAGCAGGTGTGCAAACTCATGTTCTCGACCACGCCAAGCACCGGTACATTGACCTTGCGGAACATCTCGATACCCTTGCGCGCATCCAGCAGGGCAATGTCCTGCGGCGTGGTCACGATCACCGACCCGGTCACCGGCACCTTCTGCGATAGCGTCAGCTGGATATCCCCGGTTCCCGGCGGCATATCGATGAACAGATAATCCAGTTCGCCCCACTCGGTCTGGGTCAACAACTGCTGAAAGGCGCCGGAGACCATCGGCCCCCGCCAAACCATGGCGGTTTCGATATCCACCAGCATCGCCATCGACATCGCCTTCAGACCATGTGCCTCGACCGGTCGCATGGTTTGATCGTCTACCATGCTCGGCCGCGTGCCCGGGGCAATACCCAGCATCTGTGCCTGACTGGGACCATAAATATCGGCATCCAGCAGGCCGACCCGATGACCTTCGGCCGCCATGGCCAGTGCCAGATTGACCGTAACGGTCGACTTGCCGACGCCTCCCTTGCCGGAAGCGACGGCCACCACATGCTTCACACTCTCGAGCACGGGATTCTCCACGAAACGAAATGCATTTGCATCAGTATAAACCGTCGGCGCCAACTCTCACCAAACGGATTGCCTTTGAATCACTCAGTGATCGACCCGGCCTCGCAGAGCCTTGCGCTGACCACGCTGCTTCTTGTGCTCGAGTCGCCGACGCTTCGCGGATCGACTGGGCCCGGTTGGCTTGCGAGGTTTGGCGGTATATATCACGCGCTTGATCAGCTGTTTCAGACGATGGCGCGCCTCCTCACGATTCTGCTGCTGGGTACGATACTGTTGAGCTCGAATGACAACCACACCCTCTTGGGTAATACGGTCATCATTGAGCGCCAGCAGTTTCTCCCTGATGCCCTCGGGCAGACTGGAGGCATGAATATCGAAACGCAGATGAATGGCAGAGGCGACCTTGTTGACGTTCTGACCACCCGCTCCCTGAGACCGCATTGCGTGCATGATGATCTCGTGATCGGGAATGACAATGTTCCGGGATACTTGTAGCGCCATTAACCCCTCCTGCCAGGCAGGGACGACAGTTGTCGTCACCGATACTCAATCGAGCCCCAGCACCTCCCAGGCGCGAAGCTTGGCATTGATGAAATCGTTATGCTCGACATGCAAAAGCTCCGCCAGCTTGCGTACCCGTGCTTCCTCCAATGGGTCCAGCTCGCCATCGGCATAGGCCAGCTGCCACATGCGCTGCACCAGGGCAATCTTGCGCTGATAGTCGTAGCGATCATTGATCAGTCGCACAAACTGATAATGATCCACGCTCTCTTCGACTTCCTGCTGCGCCAGCTGTACCAGCTCGCTGACATCAGCGTCATCGAGTGAAAAGCGTCGCTGCAGCATTTGTGTCAGTGCCGTTTGTTCACTGTCATCGATTTTGCCATCGGCACGGACGATTTCGCATAACAGTGCAGCCGTGGCCAACTCCAGCGTCAGTTCAGCATCGTTGGCCGCTTCGGGCTGACTCACCATGCGATCAAAGAAATTCTGTATGGTATCGAGCATTGCTCTCTCCTGCGCTCGGCAAAACAAACACATCACGTTACAGGAATATTCGACCCCTTTCAGACGTCAGGTTCCGCCTGACATTGCCTCATCCGGTGCCGGCAGGCGGTTAACGTCAGAACAACCCCATCTGCTGATCGATCAGCGCCTCGAAATCATCACCCACGAACGGCAGGATCGCCTCAGCCACCGGTTGTAACTGACGTGTCAGATAGTGCTGGTAATCGATGGGCAAGCGACGATTCTCCAGCGGCTCCGGGCCGGCAACCGTGATCACATAGCTGATCCAGCCGCCGCTTTGGTACTGTCGTGGTCGCCCACACTGAGCATGGTATTCATCCGCCAGCCGCGCCGCGCGGACATGCGGAGGAACGTTACGCTGATAGGCATCAAGCCGGCGCCGCAACCGTTTTCGATACACCAGTTGCTCATCGAGCTCGCCAGCCAGCAGACTTGCCACCTGCTCCCGCACAAAGCTCTGATACGGCTCACCTCGAAAGATGCGCCAGTAGAGCTCCTGCTGAAAGCGCTTTGCCAGCGGTGACCAATCGGCACGTACGGCTTCCAGACCCCGAAACAGCAGCCGCTCGCTGCCATCGACCTGTGTGATCAGACCGGCATAGCGCTTTTTGCTACCCGCTTCGGCCCCGCGAATGGTCGGCATCAGAAAGCGGCGAAAATGCGTTTCGAACTGCAACTCAAGTGCACTGGTCAGATTCATTGTGCGAGCCAGATGCTTACGCCACCACTGGTTGACGTGTGTGACCAGCGCCTGCCCGATGTGTGTTGCTTCCTCTTCCGTATGGGCTTTTCCCAGCGCTACAAATGTAGAATCCGTATCCCCGTAGATAACGGTATAACCCTTCGCTTCGATCAACTCGCGGGTTTGATGCATGATCTCGTGACCCCGCAGGGTAATCGAAGAGGCCAATCGGGGATCGAAGAATCGACAACCCCTGGCGCCAAGCACACCATAAAAGGCATTCATGATGATCTTGAGGGCCTGAGCCAGCGGCGCATTACCATCGCGCCTGGCAGCCTCGCGCCCTTGCCAGACCTGCGCTGTCAGCGCGGGCAAGGCATGCTGGGTGCGTGAGAAACGAGCGCCGAGAAATCCTGCTACCGGATGGGCATCTTCCGATTCCTGCAGCCCAATGATCAGGCCAACCGGGTCAATCAGAAAGGTCCGGATGATCGAGGGATAGAGACTCTTGAAATCCAGTACCAGCACCGAATCATATAGTCCTGGTTGCGAATCCATCACGAAACCGCCGGGACTGTGAGCTTCAGGTAGCTTTTCCCGGTCTGCGGGCAGACTCGGGGCCACATACCCCAGTCGATGCAGGCGCGGAAGGTAAAGATGAGAGAATGCCGCCACGGAACCGCCATTGCGATCGGCTGGCAGTCCGGTCACGCTCGCCCGTTCGAGTAGAAATTGCATCAGCCGGGTGTGCGCAAGGATCCGCGCAACCAGCTCACAGTCCTTCAGGTTGTAGCGAGCCAATGCCGGCTTGTTCTCGGCGAACATGCGATTGATCTCCTCCATGCGTTGCCATGGATGATCGATCGCCTTGCCCTCGCCCAATAGCTTCTGTGCTACATGCTCCAGGCTGAATGATTCAAAGTTCCAGGTCGCCGAACGCAGTGCTTCGATGCCATCGATGAGCAGCCGTCCGGGCGCAGAGGCCCGGAAATGCGCAGGGGGACCGCCACTGCCATACCCTTCCATCGGTGCCCCGCCACGTCCCAGACGCAACGGTACGCCAAATTGATCGGCATGCTTCTGTAACAGCCGCAGATCGAACTGCACCACGTTCCAGCCGATGATGGCGTCCGGATCATGCCGTGCCAACCAGTCGTTGAGCCGTTCGATCAATGCCCGGCGCGTCTCACAGTAGATCAGCTCGAAATCCCGATGACGCTCCGCCTCACCTTCCTGACCATTCGGTGGCCCCAGCATATAAACCGTGCGCTGGCCACACCCTTCAAGCGCAATCGAATAAAGCTCACCGTGCGCGCTGGTTTCAATATCCAGAGAACAAAGTCTGAGCGTCGGTCTGTAATCCGGCGCCGGCTTCAGCTGTGCCTCGATCAGTCGCTCATCACTGACCTTTTGACCAGTAAAGGATACCGGCGCCGTAATGAAACGCTCCATCAGATAACGTTCCGGTGGACGCACATCAGCTTCCAGTACTGTCATGCCCGCCTGCTTCAAACGGCGCTCAAGCTGTATCAGCTGGCGGTAATGACGACAATAGAGACCCAGCACCGGTTGAGAGTGAAAATCACGCAATTCAAGCGCACGCCATTCAACCCCCGGCTCATCCTGCAGCAGCTGCTCTACCCGGGCACGATACACTGCCGGAATGAATCCTACCGAAGTCTGCAGTGGCAGTATGATCTGGCGCGGGCCATGATCGGTCGCCAGCCAGAAGGACACTTCGGTGCCTTCAGCGGTATCATGCCAGTGGCGGGTAAGAACAAAGCCCTGCTGCTCCAAGCACAACTCTCCTGTTCGTCACAACCATTATTGTTGAAGGGTGCCTCGGCCAACCGGCAACCAGAGAGCAGCTTGCGCAGTGCCGCGCGTGCAATCCATCAGGTAAGCCATACTCTTGATTGTCACCCGCCCCCCGGGATGTCCATGGATGCAGCCATGGGCCATGCGGGCTACAATCGGCGTTTTCATCCTGATGATGTCCGTTCTCCGTTTTTCGATCCAGCCACCGAGACGCCATGCCCACTACCAACGCCAAGCGCCAGATTCTGGTCACCAGCGCCCTGCCCTATGCCAATGGTTCGATCCATCTCGGTCACCTACTGGAGTACATCCAGACCGACATCTGGGTGCGTTTCCAGAAAAGCCGCGGCCATGAGTGCTATTACGTGTGTGCTGATGATACCCATGGCACGCCGGTAATGTTGCGCGCAGAGCAGGAAGGGGTCACGCCAGAGCAATTGATCGAGCGTGTCTCGCAGGAGCACCAGGCGGATTTTGCTCGTTTCGGCATCGATTTCGACAATTATTACTCGACCCATTCGCCGGAAAACCGAGAGCACAGCGAACGCATTTATACCGCGCTGCGAGAGGCAGGCTATATCGCTACCCGGGATATCGAACAGATGTTCGACCCGGTCAAGGGCATGTTCCTCGCCGATCGTTTTGTCAAGGGCACCTGTCCGAAGTGCGGTACCGATGACCAGTATGGCGATAACTGCGAGGCATGCGGTGCCACTTACACGCCAGCCGAGCTGATCAGGCCGGTGTCGGCCATCTCCGGCGCCACTCCGGAGGTTCGCAGCTCCACACACTATTTCTTCCGACTCCCGGCCTTTGCAGATTTCCTGAAAACCTGGATTCGTGATGGGCATGTCCAGTCGCAGATCGTCAACAAGCTGCAGGAGTGGTTCGAGGCCGGGCTGAACGAATGGGATATCTCTCGCGATGCCCCATACTTCGGTTTCGAAATCCCCGATGCCCCCGGCAAGTATTTCTATGTCTGGCTGGATGCCCCGATCGGCTACCTCGCCAGCTTCCAGAATCTCTGCGAGCGCGAAGGGATCAATTTCGACGACTATTGGAAAAAGGACAGCGAGGCCGAGGTCTATCACTTCATAGGCAAGGATATTGTCTACTTCCATGCCCTGTTCTGGCCGGCCATGCTCGAAGGCGCAGGCCTGCGCACGCCGAGTGGTATCAACTGCCACGGTTTCGTGACAGTGAATGGGGCCAAGATGTCGAAATCCCGCGGGACCTTCATCAAGGCCGAGACCTTCGCCGAGCATCTCAATCCGGAGTATCTGCGCTACTACTTCGCCGCCAAACTGACTCCGGGCGTGGACGACCTCGATCTCAACCTCGAGGATTTCACCAATCGAGTCAACGCCGATCTGGTAGGAAAAGTGGTCAATATCGCCAGTCGTTGCGCCGGCTTCGTGAAAAAACAGGGCGGTACGCTTTCAGCCCAGTGTAGCCAGGCCGACCGGCTGCAGCGCTTCATCGATGAAGGCGACGCCATCGCCGAGGATTTCGAGGCCCGCGAGTTCAACCATGCAGTACGACGCATCATGGCGCTGGCAGATGAAGCCAATACCTATATTGCCGACGCCGAGCCCTGGGTATTGGCCAAGCAGGAAGGCCGCGATCAGGAGGTGCTGGATATCTGCTCGGCAGGCATCAACATGTTCCGTCAGTTGATGGTCTATCTGGCCCCCATTCTGCCGCAAACTGCCGAAGCTGCTCGACAGTTCCTCAGAGTCGACACCCTCGACTGGGAGAGTCGACGCACGCTATTGCTCGATCACCCCATCGAGAAGTTCAAGCCGCTGATGACCCGAGTCGATGCCGAGCGCATCGAACAGATGATGGCGGCCTCAAGGGAAGATCTGGTCGCGGAGCAGAAACTCAAGGCCGGCAGCCAGCTGGGTAATGAGGATCAGCCAGGAACCGGCAACGAAGCGGCAGCAGAAGATGTCGAAATCTCACCCATTGCTCCCGAAATCGGCTTCGACGACTTCAGCAAACTCGACCTTCGCATTGCCCGTATCACTCGAGCGGAGTATGTCGAAGGCGCCGACAAGCTGCTCAGACTGACGCTGGATCTTGGCAACGAAACACGTACCGTGTTTTCCGGTATTCGCAGTCAGTACTCACCCGAGGCACTGGAAGACCGGCTGACGGTCATGATTGCCAACCTGGCACCGCGAAAAATGCGCTTTGGTATCTCCGAAGGGATGGTCCTGGCTGCCGGAGACGACAATGGCATCTATCTGCTGAGCCCCGATGCCGGCGCCTTCCCCGGCATGCGCGTCAGCTGAATCAGCGGTGGCGCCGGGCAATCCGGCGTCACTATCCCTCCCTTGGCTGCTGTAATATTTTTTCCCACGTGCCGATAAGACTGCAGTCGCGCAGTTTTCTTTTCGATGGTTCCCTGAGCCCATTAAAGAGCCTATCGGCATGCATTCATTGAGAACCCGTTTTCTGATTTCCATCGGTCTGGTGACCTGCCTGGCACTGCTGGTATTGATATTGATTGCCCGCTGGCTGGTCTATCCAAACCTGATCGAAAGAGAAAACGAGTATGCCGAACAGGAGCTGACCAGGGTCCGGAGTGCTATTCAGAGCGATCTCGATAATCTCGGTGGCATCACTCGGGACTGGGCCAACTGGGACGCCAGCTACGACTTTGTACTGGGACGTCGCCCTGACTACGCAGCAGAGAATTTCAGTCAGGATATGTTCGAGGACACCAGACAGCTGATGATGGTGTACCTGGATTTACAGGGAAAACCAATCTGGGTGGCCGGTTATGATCCGGTTACGGCGTCCTATAGTAGCTGCCGCACTCCGACTGGAGAGTGCGCCTGGACAGCGAAAGTGGTTCGTGTCATCCGGGCGCATGTCAGGCAGCAGCATACCGATCTCGCTCAATGGCTATTGAGTACGCCCTCTCCCATGATGGCAGCCACCAGCTCGATTCTGCCGACCGATCCCGATGCCGCCCCCACCGTGGGCTGGCTAACCATCGTCAGCCGTCTGAATGATGACTGGCTCAAGTCGATTCGTCAGCAGACCGGCGTCAATATAGCGCTGGACGCCGTTGTGCAACCCTCTTTCGTGCAGTTACCGCAATTGATACGACTGGATCGTGATCGGCTGATGATCAATCATCCGCTTCCGGCTGACCCTGCTGGCACCATGCTCGATCTGCAGGCCGTGCTTCCCCGCCGTGATTTTGCAGCCAACTGGCGGACCTTTCATTTTGCTACATCCTGGACGGCAGTCCTGCTGATCATGGTAATAACAGTCGTACTCGCGTTGCTTGAGCGTATGGTCATTATACCCACCCGCAAGCTGGCCCGATTTACACGAGAGCGTCGACAGCAGCCCTCACCCGAGAGCAGGCTCCCCGCTTCCCTGCTGGCCCGACGGGACGAAATCGGCAGTCTGGCCCGGGAATTTCAGTGTCTGCTGCTACATCAGCAGGCGCAGACGGAGAGTCTGGAACAACTCTCCAGACGGGATCACCTGACCGGCCTCTATAATTGCCGTTATCTTGACCAGTATCTTGCCTCTGAGCAGCCATCTTCCGGCCCGAATCGCACGCCCCTGGGGCTGATTGTCATCGACATCGATTTTTTCAAGGCCTATAACGACTACTATGGTCATCCTGAAGGTGATCGTTGTCTAAGACAGGTGGCTCACGCCATGGAGGCCTGCCTCGCAGAGGGGGAAATCATTGCCCGCAGCGGCGGGGAAGAATTCACCGTAGTCATGCCAAACAGTTCAGAGAACAGCGTGATGGCTCGTGCCGAACAGCTCAGGCTGGCTGTGGCTCGGCTTGAGTTACGACATGAACGCTCGGCTATTGCTGGAACTGTTACTATCAGTCTCGGTTTCGCCGTACAGGATCCCGAGTCACCATGCCTACCAGGCGAACTTGTCCGAGAGGCAGACAAGACGCTCTATCAGGCCAAACTGGCAGGCCGCAACCGTGTTCATTACCGTGACGAATTCAGGATACTCGACACCCACTCATGAGGGCACGGGCTAACACCGAAGACTCGATGCACTGAAGCGTTGTACGTATAATTCATGATTGTTTCCGATTCGAACCGGAGTCGAAAGAACTGGATCCTTCCGCTGCATACAGCATTTCCATGAGCGAGCTCCCCACTATTACCGTTGAAGAGATCGACCGCCAACTGCCTCAGACCCAGTGTGGCAAGTGCGGCCACCCCGGTTGTTGGCCTTATGCACAAGCCATCGCGGCAGGTGAAGCCATCAACAAGTGCCCGCCCGGGGGCGAATCCACGGTCAAGGCGCTGGCCGAGCTGCTGGATCGCCCGGAAGTTCCGCTGGAGCAGAGTGCAGAACGCCCCAAACTGGCTGTTATTCGTGAAGATGAGTGCATTGGCTGCGTCAAATGTCTGCGCGCCTGCCCGGTAGATGCCATCGTGGGTGCCGCCAAACGGATGCATACCGTGATCGAACATGAGTGCACCGGTTGCGAACTCTGCATCGACCCGTGTCCGGTGGACTGTATTGATATCGTCCCCCATCCCGGGTGGGAACAGGCCGAAGACGAGCACGAGCAACAAGCCTGGCTGGAGCATCGGGCAGCACTGGGCCGAAAACGCTTTCACGCGCGCAACGAGCGTCTTGAACGCAAGCAGGCCGACCGTGAGGCGCGTCGGCGAGAGCGCATGAGTCGCCGTAGTGAGCGTTCGCCCACCGAGTCCGTCGCCAAGCCATCGGAACGCCCGATCACCACCAGTGCCTCCGCGCGTCCGGTACGCGATCAACGAAGTACGAGAGCCGCCCGTGCTGCCGCCCGGGCAGCGGTACGTCGTCTGGAGCAACGTCTCGAAAGAACTCGACAGCAGGATCAGGAAACCGCCTCGATCGAAGCCGAACTGTCACGTGCCCGACAACGACTGGCAGATATCGATGCCCAGCATGAAGCCGAGCCTCGTCAGTCCGCCTCATCGGAGGCAGCGGCAGACACTGGAAGCGATGCGGCTACGCTCAATCGCCTGCGTATGGCGATTTCCGCGGCCGATCAGGCACGTCAGCGTGCCCGCCGTCAGCTCAGTCATGCCGAACGACGGGGTAGTGATGCCGATCGCGAGGAAGCCCGGGCGACTCTCGAGGAAGCCGAGGACATGCATCAACGGGCAGTGGCCTCCCTTGATCAGGCATTGACGCTCGATAGTTGACCCGTTCCCTACAGAGATTGACCGACTGCCAATGAACAATGACAAGCGCTACCGCATCTTCGAACGTCTGCGCGAAGCCAATCCCGAACCGACCACTGAACTGAACTGGCAAACGCCCTTCGAACTATTGGTAGCAGTCGCCCTCTCCGCCCAATCCACTGATGTCGGCGTCAACAAGGCAACGGCCCGACTGTTTGCCGAGGCCAATACGCCCGAAGCCATTCTGGCGCTGGGTCTGGAAGGAGTGAAATCGCATATCAGGACACTGGGCCTTTACAACAACAAGTCCAAACACCTGATCGCCATGTGTGAACAGCTGGTAGAAAAACATGAAGGAGAAGTGCCTCGTGAGCGTAAGGCGCTTGAGGCCCTGCCCGGTGTGGGTCGCAAGACGGCCAATGTGATCCTGAACACCGCTTTCGGCGAGCCCACCATTGCCGTGGATACTCATATCTTTCGGGTCGCCAACCGCACTCGACTCGCACCAGGAAAAAACGTCAGCGAAGTCGAACAGAAGTTGATGAAAGTCGTACCGAAGGTGTTCAGGCGTGATGCCCATCACTGGCTGATTCTGCATGGGCGTTACACTTGCCTGGCTCGCAAGCCCCGCTGCGGCAGCTGTGTCATCGAGGATCTGTGCGAATACCCCGATAAGGTCGAAATCGAATGACAGTCAACGCCCTGCTGCAAGAACCGAAGCCATGGTCAGCCACCTGACGCCGTCATCACATCATCCCTGATCGGCGATGCTGGTCGGCAACGCTACACTCGCCTGGGCCGGTCGGGTCTCTCTGCTGACCCGATCGAAAGCGATGTTGCGCAGCGATAATACCCGTCTGGCACCGAGATAATGCTGCCGCCAATAGCTATTGTTCAGCGAGCTGACATGAATACGCTCACCGGTACGTGGCGCCTGAATGAAACGCCCCTTGCCCAGATAGACCCCGACATGGTCGGCCACCGCGGGGCCACTGTGGATGCGGAAAAAAACCAGATCTCCCCGTTGAAGCTTATGACGGGTGACGTGTTCGGCAGCGGAAAAATGATACATCCCGTTGGCCGTGCGTGGCAGATCGATGGCCAGCAGCTGCTGATAGGCAAAATAGACCAGACCGCTGCAATCAAACCCTGTACTGGGTGACTCGCCGCCCCATTGATAGGGCACGCCAACCTGCGCCATCAACGTCTGAATCGCCCGATGGCGTATCTGCTGATAACGCTGCAGAAAACTCAGGCTGACACGCTCGCGTGCCGCTACCAGGTGATACAGCGAATGGGGTGATCCGGAAGACGGGGGGTGCCTGAAGGAGTGAGTGTCCCGTGCCTCGACCGGCAGACACCAGGACAGTGTCGCAATCAGACACAGCAGAATGGTAACGCACCGCATATTCAAATCTATCGCAGAATCATGATGGGCTGATGCGGTGATGGCCGCCCTCCGAGGCAAGGCAAGGGTCTGAATCCATTCGAACCGACAATGATATGTTGTTGATCTCATGATCATTGACGGCTTGCACAATGCGATCACCGCTGCATGGCAGCGATAACCTTGCCACGTTTCAGCATGGAAAAAAACAGCGAGGCATGTTCTGACCACTGCCGAGAACAGAGGGAGGCCAGGCATGACGTCACACAATTTTGCAGGTTAAACTCATCGCCCCTCATCAGGGCATCGATTCACCCCTGGATGGAACCACTCTCTGCTCAAATTGCCGAAATGCCTTGCTGACCCATGTTTCATTACAACAGCGATGTCCGGTTTCGAAGAGCGATTCAGTGTACAAGATGAACAATTGGCATGAACGGCGCCGCTTCCTGCGCCAGACAGTCTCCATTCGTACAGGCGCTATTGTGGCTCTATGGCTGTGCGCTCTTTTTTCCCTTGCTGCATCGGCCGGAGAACTCAATAGCGCACAACTCGACAGGCGAAACGGCCAGAATCGACTGATCCTGGATACCTCTGCTCCGGTCGATCCCGATTCATTCGTACTCGATCATCCCGCTCGAATCGTCATCGATCTGCCGAATACGCGCCCTGGTGATACGCCGTCGCTCGATGCCATCCAATCCGATGCCATCAAGGACATTCGTCACGGCATTCGTCATGGTCATGACCTTCGCCTTGTGCTGGATATGACCCGATCATTTACCGAGGATGATATTCAGCTTGAGAGTGCCAGTAACGGACGGCGCGTCATCCTGACCCTGGGAAAACCACAGGCCTCTGCCCACTCTGAAACCCATCAGAGTACTGCCACGCCTCCTGACGATCTACGCGATATCGTGATTGCAATCGATCCCGGGCATGGTGGGAAGGACTCGGGTGCCATCGCCCCCGATGGCACCATGGAAAAGAATCTGGTGTTACCGATTGCCCGTTATGTCGCCCGGGATATCGACAGGCAGGATGGATTCAGGGCCTTTCTGACCCGGGATAACGATACCTTTGTCAGCCTGCGAGGTCGGGTACGCGAGGCGCGCAAGCATAATGCCGATTTCTTTATCTCCATTCATGCCAATACGGTCGACTCCTCCAATCCACGCGGCACCATGGTCTTCGCTCTATCTCGGCATGGGGCCACTTCGACCATGGCCAGCTGGATGGCGCGCAAGGAGAATCACGCTTCCATGCTCGGCAATGGCGGCTCGCTCGATCTCGAAGGTCGTAGCGCCCTGATGCGCCGTACCCTGCTCGATCTCAGCCTTGAAGCCAAGGTCAACGATTCACTGGAAGCTGGCGAGGACATGATCAGTGCCATCAGGAAGGTCAATCCGGTCTACAAATCGGATGTCGAGCAGGCCAATTTCGCCGTCCTGCGCTCTCCGGATATTCCATCGCTACTGGTCGAAACCGACTTCCTGTCCAATGCGCACGGATTGGCACGTCTTGAGTCGTCGTCTTTTCGTCGCAAGCTGGCTGATGCCATAGCCCATGGCATCGAGGCTCATTTTCGCAAGACGCCCCCCATGGGCAGTCTGCTGGCGTGGCGTCGGGAGCATCCCGACCCCATTGCCGAAGCTGCTGCCCGGCGCGGGAAAGATGACTACAAGGTGCAAAGTGGCGATACGCTCTCGGGCATTGCCCATCAATATGGCGTCAGCCTGCAGGCATTGCGACGCGTCAATCACCTGGCCCAGGGGAGTGTACTCAGGGTAGGAGAATCATTGACCATCCCCAGCGCATGACCGCTGCCGCTCATGCCCGAGTCAATAGTGCATCACGATAAGCGGGCAGTAATTCATCCCAGTGCCATGGTGAAATATCCGGCGGAATCGGACGGCAGGTCGGCACTGTCAGCCATTGAGTGAGCTGCTCGGTTAGCGCTTTTATTGAACCATCGTAGCGATATTGGGGAGCGTAACACTCCGGAAAGCAGAGGCGATCAGGCACCAGCGGCAGGCAACCATGTTGTACCGCTTCCATGACAGCCAACCCCTGGAACTCATGGAGCGCAGTCGAGACTACAATACCGCCTTCACTCAACTGGCGCAGATACTCGGGTCGTGACTGACTGCCCCAGCAGACAATGAATGAGGCGAACTCCTCGCGCGCCTGCTCGAACACGGCAGGTGAGCGACGAAACTGCTGACCCATGATAACCAGCTCGAAATCGATACCCTCTGCCGCCAGCGCTCGGCAGGCAGTAAAGAAATCTTCCGGATTCTTGTCATACTCCCAGCGGTGATTCCAGATCAGGCGAGCCGGCCGAGTCTCCGCCGGCCTGGCTGCCGCGCCTTCCAGGGGCACCGGCAATATGGCGCTGTCACCTGCCATTCGATCAAGTGCATCGGGCGAAAGTCGATCAGGCATGCGGGCAAGAAAACCTCTGGCGCCCGAGAGAAAACTGTCACGATTCCATGCACTGTTGAACAGCACCTGATCAGCCGCCAGGGCACTATAGAGATTGACCATCAGTGGCTCGGGACGAAAGGTTTGGTCCGAACCGATGGGATAAGCGAACTGATTCTCATGAAAATAGACCACCCGATACGCCCGACCGAGGTGCGGATACAGCCCGATCAGCGTCGCCAGATCCACCATGGAAGTTGCAACCACCAGGTCAAAATGGCGGCTGAGCGTTTCGTGTGAGTAAGCCGACCACAGTAACGGGTTGGCACGCATGCGCCACTGAAAGTGACGCGGCGCCAGCTCCAGAAGCGTCCAGTCGATTTCCGATAGATGTTCGATCAGGCTACGCGCCCAATAGCGGTGACTGGCCGCCGCATAAGCCGATAACAACAATGCTTTCATGGACAAAAGTAGCAGACGTTAATGGTCATTCAGCGCTGTTCGAAAACCCGCTCACCGTGATCGTCAATATAGCGCTCGGCCTTGAGTCGGATGAGCTCGATGCAGCCATCGCGATCAGGCACCGTATCGGAGCGCTCAAAGCGCTGCTCCTGCACCTGCCCGTCGGCATCGACCCGCTGGATGCGCCCACTGACCCGATACTGCCCGCTGACTTTCTGCGGCTCCGGAATGATATGGTAGCCGCGATACTCCACGCTTTCGGCCGCTTCGCTTTCACTGCCATTATCCGGTGCCGGGCGGCTACCGGACATCAGCCCCGATAACAAACGTTTCAACATGATCGATCTCCTGATAATAAAATCCGGCGACTCCCACTCGGGCGAGTCGCCGGATATCAATTACATCGAGCAGGATGACGAGACGTCAGTCATTCGACCGACCGCGGCTGGCGGCAATCCGCAAACGCAGGGCATTGAGTCGAATGAAACCTTCCGCATCCTTTTGATCGTAGGCACCGGCATCATCCTCGAACGTGGCGATCGATGCATCAAACAGTGAGTCTTCCGACTGGCGGCCCACCACGATGACATTGCCCTTGTACAGTTTGAGACGCACCACCCCGTTGACGACTATCTGGGACTGATCGATAGCCGCCTGGAGCATGCGTCGCTCGGGGCTCCACCAGTAGCCGTTGTAAACCAGCTCGGCATAGCGCGGCATCAGCTCATCCTTGAGATGCGCTGACTCGCGATCCAGCGTGATCGATTCGATGGCTCGATGGGCACGCAACAGAATGGTGCCACCGGGCGTTTCATAACAGCCACGCGATTTCATGCCGACATAGCGATTTTCCACGATATCCAGACGCCCGATACCGTTTTCTCCCCCCACCCGATTCAGGTACGAGAGAATGTCATGCGCTTGCATCGATTGACCATCGATGGCCACGACATCACCGTTTTCAAAACTCAGATCAAGATAGGTCGCCTGATCGGGGGCCGCTTCCGGACTGACGCTCCAGCGCCACATCTCTTCTTCGGATTCCGTCCAGGGATCTTCCAGCACGCCACCCTCGTAGGAAATATGCAGCAGGTTGGCATCCATGGAGTACGGTGATTTCTTTTTATTCTGCGCAAAATCGACCGGAATCTCGTGCTGTTCGCAATATGCCATCAGCTTTTCACGCGATGTCAGGTCCCATTCACGCCACGGTGCAATCACTTTTACACCCGGTTTGAGCGCATAGGCGCCCAGTTCGAAACGCACCTGATCGTTCCCTTTGCCGGTCGCACCATGCGCGATGGCATCGGCGCCGGTTTCATTGGCGATTTCGACCAGTCGGCGAGCGATCAGAGGTCGGGCGATCGAGGTCCCCAACAGGTACTCGCCCTCATAGACCGTATTGGCACGAAACATCGGAAAGACATAGTCGCGAACAAAGGTCTCGCGCAGATCCTCGATGTAGATTTCCTTCACTCCCAGCGCCTGCGCCTTGGCACGGGCCGGCTCGACTTCTTCTCCCTGGCCGAGGTCGGCCGTGAAGGTCACCACCTCGCAGCCGTAGGTTTCCTGCAACCATTTGACGATTACCGAGGTGTCCAGCCCACCCGAGTAGGCGAGCACGACCTTCCTGACATCCGACATGCCTGGCTCCTTGCTGACGAGTGATAAAGGGCGCATGAAAACGCCTGACAGATGATTATATCGTCGCACCTTCGGCACGAACACCGGTGGTGGGGACGCTACCTGTCTGCAACTGCTACACTATTGGCACCCTGCCGTCCAGGCACCATTTCCTCACGAACGATAAGGCGCAACGTGACGGCCAACCCTATCATTGTAGCTGCATGCAAACATCGTCGGCACTTGCCACCTGGCGTCGCGAGCCCTGCGCAAGCGAGTGCCGGATCGCCTCAGGACAACAGGAGTACGCATTCATGAGCGACCCTGCTGCCCAGCTGATGTCACGCCGCTTTCGCGGCTTTATGCCCGTGGTCATTGATATCGAGACTGGCGGATTCAACGCCGAAACCGATGCCCTGCTGGAAATAGCAGCCGTTACCCTGACCATGGATGAGCAGGGGCAGATGATGCCTCTGGAAACTCATGCCTTTCATGTTCGCCCCTTCGAGGGCGCCAATATCGAGCCTTCGGCGCTGGAATTTACCGGCATCCGGCTTGATAGTGCGCTGCGGGAAGAGGCTGCTCTGGATGAGGCCAGCGCTCTGAGCGAGATTTTCAAACCGATCCGCAAGGCCGTTAAATCCACCCAGTGCAATCGTGCCATTCTGGTGGGTCACAACGCAGCCTTCGATCACGGTTTTCTTAACGCCGCTGTACGTCGCAACAATATTCGCCGCAATCCTTTCCATCCCTTTTCAAGCTTTGATACTGCCACGCTCTCGGGGCTGGTATACGGTCAAACGGTGCTGGCCCGTGCCTGTCGGGCTGCCGGCATCGAGTTTGACAATCAGGCCGCTCATTCAGCGCGTTACGATACCGAACGCACTGCCGAACTGTTCTGTGCCATCGTCAATCGCTTTCGCGACCTGGGAGGCTGGGATCTGGCACTGCGTGAACAGAGCATGGATGAATAGACAACGGCTGCTGAACCG
This sequence comes from Kushneria phosphatilytica, assembly GCF_008247605.1. Taxonomy (NCBI): domain Bacteria; kingdom Pseudomonadati; phylum Pseudomonadota; class Gammaproteobacteria; order Oceanospirillales; family Halomonadaceae; genus Kushneria; species Kushneria phosphatilytica. The sequence continues at coordinate 1,998,131 of NZ_CP043420.1, forward strand.
GCAGAAAAAACGCCCCGCCATCAGGCGGGGCGTTTTCAATCCATTCGCAACCGAAAAGGTCAGCGTCCTTTTCAGGCACTTCCCTCTTCGGATTCCGATTCGGCACTTGCTGCCGCATTTTTAACCATCGGCTGCAGCTCGCCGTTCTGATACATCTCGACGATGATGTCACATCCTCCTACCAGCTCGCCGTTGATCCACAGCTGAGGAAAGGTCGGCCAGTTGGCATGCTTGGGGAGTTCGGCACGAATGTCCGGATTGTCCAGGATATTGACGAAGGCAAAACGCTCACCGCAACCCATCAGGGCCTGTACCGCCTGCGCAGAGAAGCCGCACTGAGGCAGCTGGGGCGTGCCTTTCATATAGAGCAGAATGCTGTTTTCCGCGATCTGCTGTTTGATGGTATCGATGGTCTCACTCATGAATATAATCCTCGCAACGTCTGGCTCGGCTTACGGATAGCCGGATGCATGGGGTCGTCACATGGTGATGATTGTACGCGTCAGAGTCGGTGCATTACAGCCCCGGGCATTGTTGCGCCGGTCAGGAGCGGCGGATACGATGACATGACATCGTCATGCCCCTTGTGATCGGCCATCGGCCTCGAGCCTGCCCGGCAGATCAAGGCAGGGGCAACTGTTTGCCATGATTCCGGGCGCCGCAGCTCTCACTCAGCCGTGGCGCTCTTTTCATTCATACCGGCCGCCTGACAGCCGGAAATGCCAATCATCACCCTGATGTATGGGACAGGAGCAGAGGCCCATGGCGCCACGCCATTTTCTGACACTGCTGGATCTGAGCACCGAGGAACTGGAATATCTGATTGCCCGGTCCATCACCATGAAGCAACGCCTGAAAGACAACGGGCCGGAATATGCCCCGTTGAAGCGTCGAACCATGGCGATGATTTTCGAGAAATCCTCGACCCGCACTCGGGTATCGTTCGAAACCGGTATGGCGCAGCTCGGCGGTCATGCCCTGTTCCTCTCATCCAGAGATACCCAACTGGGCCGCGGCGAGCCGATCGGTGATACCGCGCGCGTGCTATCAGAGATGGTCGATCTGGTCATGATTCGCACTTTCTCTCATGCCGGGCTGGACACCTTTGCCCAGACCAGCAGCATTCCCGTCATCAATGCCCTGAGTGATGACTATCACCCCTGTCAGCTGCTGGCCGACATCCAGACCTGGACCGAATGCCATGGCCCGGTGGCCGGCAAGACGGCTGTCTGGGTGGGCGACGGCAACAACATGTGCAATTCCTGGATCAATGCTGCTCGGCGCTTTGATTTCAATTTGCGCATCGCCTGTCCCGAGGGTTACGACCCCGATCCGGCGCTGCTTGAAGCCGCCGGCGACTGCGTGACCATCGTGCGCGACCCGATGGCCGCCGCGGCAGGTGCCGACCTTGTCACCACCGATGTCTGGGCTTCGATGGGCCAGGAAAGCGAGCAGGCCTCTCGAGAAGCTGCCTTCCATGGCTTTCAGGTCACCGAGGCCATGCTCGATGCTGCCAGCAGCGAGGTTATCTTTCTGCACTGTCTGCCTGCTCACCGAGGCGAAGAGATCAGCGAAACCCTGCTCGATGATCCACGCGCCGTGGTCTGGCAGGAAGCAGGCAACCGCCTGCACGCCCAGAAGGCCCTGATCGAGTTCCTGCTACTGGGCCGTATCGACGACTGAATGCCCTCTGCTTGCTGCCATCGTTCAAGCGCTGACGGCAGCAAGCGGGCACCAGACGTCATTCGAATCTTATTGCCCGACGTCGTCATTGGCGTTCTTGTCAGGCAACCCCCCAGCCTCTGATGGATCAAGGTCAGCGCGCATGGCCGTAAAGCCGTTCTGGTCACCCCCGAACCCCTGACAGAGGCTGCGTACCCTATCCTCGGGAATGCCCGTATCCATTGCGAGCTGACGATATTCATAGACCTGCAGCGGCTCGGTCTGTCTGCTCAGTAATCGGTTGATGTGATTTTCGAGACGGGTAGACACGGCGTTATCGTGGCTGATCTGACGCAGCTTTCGCTTGTCTCTGCCCCTGTAGCTCGACCCCGGCACATGAACGGGATATCTGACCATGGGCTCCCCTCCTCTTTCGAAAGCGATCCCTTATCCTGTCAATGAAGCTATCAGAGAGCCCGAGTGGACGCGATAACCTGCTGAAGGTCACTATTCCTGTCGAACATAAACATAAAAAAGCCGTTCGGTACATTTTTACCGAACGGCTTTTATCAATTCTGGTGGAGCCTAGCGGGATCGAACCGCTGACCTCAACACTGCCAGTGTTGCGCTCTCCCAGCTGAGCTAAGGCCCCGTTGACGGTTGCAAATACTACGTCTCCACTCCGGCCCTGTCAATGCCACAACATACGTTTCATGTTGCAATGTCAGCCACGCGAGTACAAATGGTCTGATAAAATGGCGGTATCAACAGTCATCTGATGCGGAGCACAGACACTGACGTGAGCTTCGATGCGCGTGAATTTCTCAAAACGGTCACGGAATCCCCGGGCGTCTATCGCATGTTCGACGAGAGCAGCAACGTGCTGTATGTCGGCAAGGCACGCCGGCTGCGTCAGCGACTGTCGAGCTATTTTCGCAACAGTGGTCTCAATGCCAAGACCCAGGCACTGGTGGGCCGCATTGCCGATATTCAGGTAACGGTTACTCGCAGTGAAACCGAGGCGTTACTGCTCGAGCAGACGCTGATCAAGTCACTCAGACCTCCCTATAATATCCTGCTGCGGGACGACAAGTCCTATCCTTACGTCTTTTTAAGTGACCGCCATCCCTACCCGGCGCTGGAGTTTCGCCGTTCGCGTCAGAAGCGCGAAGATGGGCGCTATTTCGGCCCCTTTACCAGTTCGGGGGCGGTGCGGGAAAGCCTGGCACTGATGCAAAAGATCTTCCGCATCCGCAACTGCGAGGATACCGTTTTCGCCCACCGTACCCGGCCCTGCCTGCAGTATCAGATCAACCGCTGCTCGGCGCCCTGCGTTGGTTATATCAGTCAGGATGCCTATCGACGCGATCTCGAACACGCAGTGATGTGTCTGGAAGGCAAGAGCGATCAGGTTACCGAACAGCTCAATACTGAAATGGAACAGGCCAGCCAGGCCCTTGATTTCGAGCAGGCTGCTTTTCTTCGCGATCGTATTCAGCAGCTCAGACGCCTGCAGACCAGTCAATCGGTGGATACCGAAGGGGGAGACGCCGATGTTTTCGCGCTCGCCGAACGGCCGGGAGGGCTCTGCATCAGCCTGCTGTCAATTCGCCAGGGCCGAGTACTGGGGTCCCGCCACCATGCCCCCGACAATGAGCTCGACCTGCCCGCTGCCGCCCTGCTCAGCGAGTTCGTCAGCCAGTATTATCTGGGGCAGGAGCGCGAAATTCCTGATGAGATTCTGACCTCTCATGCTTCAGATGATCCAGAGCTGTTGCGTGCGGCGCTCTCCGAAAAGGCTGGCCGACGCATCCGACTGGCACACCAGGTGCGTGGCCATCGGGCCCAGTGGCTGGAGCTGGCACGCACCAATGCCGAACAGCAGTTGGCCACCCAACTGGCCGGCCGTCAGCAATTGAGTAACCGCTTCAGTCATCTGCGTGAAGCACTCGGGCTTGATGAAACACCAGCAAGGCTGGAGTGTTTCGATATCAGCCACAGTCATGGTGAGGCCACGGTGGCCTCCTGCGTGGTCTTTGATCAGAATGGACCGGTTAAATCCGATTATCGACGCTTCAACATAGAGAACATCGCACCCGGCGATGACTATGCCGCCATGGAACAGGCCCTGACACGACGCTACCGTCGTATTCGTAACGGTGAAGCCAAACGCCCTGATGTACTGATTGTCGATGGCGGCAAGGGACAACTCAACATGGCACGCGAGGTTTTCAGGGCTCAGGATATACACGACATCATGCTGCTGGGCGTGGCCAAGGGCACCTCGCGCAAGCCCGGTCTGGAAACCCTGTTTATCGATACCATCGATCGCAGCCTTTCACTGGAAGGCAACTCCCCCGCATTGCATCTGATTCAGCATATCCGCGACGAGGCGCACCGTTTTGCCATCACCGGCCACCGCCAGCGTCGTGACAAACAGCGCCGTACGTCTACCCTGCAGGATATTGCCGGCGTTGGCCCCAAACGACGACGAGAATTGCTCCGTTTCTTTGGCGGACTTCAGGGGGTACGCAATGCCTCACGTGATGATCTGGCAAGAGTCCCGGGCATCAGCAATCAGTTGGCCAGTCAGATTCATCAGGCCCTGCATGGCTGAGCCGTCCGTACAGCGTTAGAATCCCACAGTCACAAAACCGGCCAGGACACGATACGCAACATGAGCATTCCCAACCTCCTTACCCTGATGCGAATCATCCTGATCCCCCTGCTGGTAGTGACCTTCTACCTTCCATGGTGGTGGAGCTTCCCGCTGGCCGCCCTGCTGTTCGGGCTGGCGGCGATCACCGACTGGTTTGATGGTTATCTCGCCCGTCTCTGGAACCAGAGCACCTCTTTTGGCGCCTTCCTCGATCCGGTCGCCGACAAGCTGATGGTGGCCATTGCTCTGGGCCTGCTGATCGAGCGTTATGACGATGTCCTGATGACACTGCCGGCACTGGTCATCATCGGTCGTGAAATCGTTATTTCAGCACTACGGGAGTGGATGGCAGAACTGGGCAAGCGTGCCAATGTCGCCGTCTCGAAGATCGGCAAGTACAAGACGGCCTTGCAGATGATCGCCATCCTGCTGCTGCTATGCTTCCCTCCCGGCAGCCTGATCGCATGGCTTGGCATTGCTGTACTCTACATCGCAGCCATGCTGACCCTGTGGTCAATGATTCAGTATTTGCGTGCAGCCTGGTCGGAGTTGACCCGCTCGCTCTAGCCTCGGGTAAATGCATGCTACGCTGGCATTTTTCCGTCATCACGTTGACACATGTAGCGCGGCCGGTATAATGCGCATCCGTGTTCAGCGGGAATAGCTCAGTGGTAGAGCATCGCCTTGCCAAGGCGAGGGTCGCGAGTTCGAATCTCGTTTCCCGCTCCATCGAAATCGGGCTGGATGGCAGAGTGGTTATGCAGCGGACTGCAACTCCGCGTACGTCGGTTCGATTCCGGCTCCAGCCTCCATTTCGCTTACCTCATCATCCGCCTCAGTGACTACCTCTCGGCAGGCATTGATTACACCATTGCCCGGATGGCGGAACAGGTAGACGCAAGGGACTTAAAATCCCTCGACCGCAAGGTCGTGCCGGTTCGATCCCGGCTCCGGGCACCATCGTCTCTCCTTCCCTATCATTCAGAATCACTCTAAACCCCGCAATGACGTGGTATTCAGGCGTTTTCGATGACTGAGAATGCTTGGCCCACACCATCTCACCGTTGCTAATTCTGTACCGCGTGTGTACCGTCTCGGTTAGAGGTACACGGATCGGAAGCGGAACATGAAGCGCAGCGAAATCAGAAAGCGCCCCCTCTCAGACACCACCATTGCCGGGCTTGAGCCTGAAGAGCGCGAGTACCGTGAGCACGACGGCAACGGTCTGTACCTGCGCGTGAACCCGACCGGGTACAAGACCTGGATGCTCAGGTACAAGAAACCCAATGGTAAGTGGGCATGGAAGACATTGGGGAAATACCCTGCTCTGTCAGCCAAAGACGCCCGGCGCCAGGCCCTGAACGGCATAGAGGAAAAGCCCGATTCGATACTGTTCCGGGTCGCTGCCGAGGACTGGTATCAGCATAAGCTGGATTCGGGCCGCGCCCCTAGCGCTGTTCGTCAGATGCGTCTGTACTTGGATAAGGACATACTGCCCGAGATCGGGGACAAGCCTCTCGATCAGGTTACCCGTCAGGACTGCGTGAAGGTACAGGGTCGGCTGGAATCTCGCGGCGCCCGTTCGATAGCATCGAAAGTACGGGTCTGGCTTAACCAGATATTCTCTCGATCCATTGCACAGGGCCTGTGCGAATTGAACCCTGCATCCGAGCTGAATACCGTGGCGCTGCCGGTAGATGAGAAGCAGTACCCGCACCTGCTTGAGAGTGAGTTACCCGAGTTTCTGAACGCACTCCATGCGTCGCCCTGCCGAACACTGGCTATGACAGCGACATGGATGCTGCTGAGGACCGCATCGAGACCCGGGATGATCCGATGGGCGAAGTGGGAAGATATAGACTGGGAGAAGGAACTGTGGACGATTCCGGGCGAACGCATGAAGACACGCCGCGACCACCTTGTTCCGTTGCCGTCGCAAACCCTGAATGACCTGCGTCGGCTGCATGAACGCACAGGACGCTCGGATTACCTGTTTCCGGGCGTCGGAGAAAACCCGGTAATGAGTGATGGCACGATCAACAAAGTCATTCGTACTATCGGGTATAAAGGTAAGTTGGTAGGGCATGGCTCCCGACACACAGCCAGTACCCTGCTCCACGAGCACGGGTGGCCTCATGCCCACATAGAAGCTCAACTGGCTCACAAGGAAAAAGGTGTGTCAGGGGTTTACAACAAGGCCGCCTATCTCGAAGACAGGCGGCGCATGATGCAATGGTACGCTGATTATCTAGATCAGCTAGCTGAGTCAGAATCCGTGCTGTGAATTGTACAGATTAAGACTAAACCAGAAGCCTTGCGGGGTTTTAGGGTTTCCTGTACCGCGTTCGACAAAATAGAGTGTTACGCCATTCGCCCAGCGATTGCCACCGTCTCTACCAGGTTCGACGTATCCAACACCATCGAATTGGATACCCCGATCCTCAACCGTGACATCGATAATCGGGTTATCCATCGAGAAAGCGGTATGCAGTACCACTTCGCCTTCTGTAGACCAGTCCAGCGATTCAAACATGCCGACCCCGGTGGCGGTATCAGCCTGGGTCACGTAAGCTTGAGCGCGGACGCCGATGTATGCGGTCGAATCTTTAGCCACCTCAGATTTACCGACAAGTCCAGGGAGTGGTGCGTCTCCGCCATCCCACGCCTGTTCAAGCCATTCATATCGGCGTCCGGTTTCCTCGCCGCTGTCATCAGTATCGATGGCCTTCAATAACCGGAGCTTGCCACGAAACACGCCACCCTCGTCCTCGTCGTGTTTGACGGTGACGTTCTTGGCGCTGTGACGAGGCATCAGCTTCACGTCATCGGCTGCCTGCAATTCAATCGGGCAGTCGCCGTACTTTGTCCAGTCGGAACGGATCACCAGCGGCCCGATGGGAGACCAGTCATCACGACCTTGGTAAACCCCGCCAGTGGTCAGGTGCATCGCCTGGCCCGTGCTGTCAGTCACCTGTACTTTGTTGCTATCTGTAGACACACCGCCCATCTTGCCGTTGGTGAGGTCGTTATTATCTCCATCTGTGGCAATGTCGGTAAAAAATGGGTTGACCCAATTACCGCCATGAAAGTTGTTACCTGCCGACCAGCAATCCCTGAACTGTTGCGCATCTAGTGGGTACACTACTTGGATTGGATCATCCTCGGAACCTCCACCCCCTTCGGTCCAATTACCGATAAAGCCGCAATTGAAGATAACCTTGCCGACAACCATGGCATCGCTGCATTGTTCCCAGGTATTATGGGAAAAGCGTGAGCCCCAAAGCTGCCCTTCTGAGCGCATAAGGTGTTTACAGTATTGAGACAGGCAGCGCTCGACCGTATAGGTTGTCACAATGCCGCCGCTGTACGCATGGATATTGTTCGTGCAGCCAATGAAGTGACATTCGATGATATCGATATTAGCCCCGGCCCCGGCACGAATACCGTCATCCGGCATGTTGAATGTGCAGCGGGTAACCTTGTTGACGTAACCGTCCAACTCCAAGGCATGGTAGCTGTTTCCGTCCCTGCTATTATCAGGACCAAAAAAGGCCAACCCATCAGCCATGTAGACCCCAGTGAACATGGCGCCGTTCAGCTCAGATGATGGTTTGATCGCTGCACGGTTCTTAAAGAAGCCAAAATGGCTCCACATGTTCGAGCGCAACACCATACGAGCCTGCTTGCTGCGTTTACCTTTATCATCCTTGAGCCAGAATTTTACTGGCCTATCAAGCAGGTACACACCCTCATTAGGCACGATAATCGTGCCCGTAAGTTGTGAATCAATGGCTCGCTGAAAAGCGTCGGCTGAATCGTTTTGTCCGGTTGGGTCGGCACCCCAAGCGAGAACATTGCCGATGTCCTCAGTGCCCCATTCCCGTTTGAATCGGTCGCCGTTAGCGGTCACGATAAAGGCACCGCCGTCATCAACTGTACTAGTGTCACCCGGGACGTGAATAAATGTACCGCCACCGTAGCCGGTATACGTGTGGCAGCTCAGTACAACCCTCTCGCCATCCTTTTGAGGATTATAGGAGCGTAGAGATGCGAGGTCCGGGAGGACCGCGTTGCCGTTGTTATTTTTGTAGGCGTTAACGAACTCATCAAAAGACGATTTCAATGCTTCGGCCTGGTTCATGATAATTATCCTTGAGCCTTAGCCAGGTTTACAAAAGCCCGAGTTCTTCTTCTAGTGAGCGGGCATACTCATAAAGTTTGCGACTGTCCAAAGAGTTACCAATGGCTAATGCGAATATCTTACCGCGCCATGGCTCATATCCGTCCTGTCGCGAGGCAAGTGTCAGTGGTTTCTGAGCGTCATTATCTACGGCATCGGTATTCAGGGTACGGTTGAGAGCCCCGGTCTGGCGTGCCACGCCGCGAACCGTATCAACCGTCAGAACCCTCCTTTTAGGTAATACACCTATTCTGTTCAGATTCGTCTGAAACTGGTGGCATTGCTGGCTTCCACTACTACCGTTGTACCCGCCAAAGATGACCACCCGGTCCTTAACCATATCGGCGGTATTGAACCGAACTGCTTCGATAGGGGCGTCGCTTCGGTCTTCCCAACTCTCGTCGTCTCGGTAGAAAATCCAGAGCGATGAAGTCAGGCCACCACTCTGTTTACCACCGAATACATAGATGTCTCCAAGGTCCGGGTCACAAGCTACACCTGCTGTAGTGAACCCGGCGGGAGCATCCGGTAACTGGGTCCAGGTGATGTCTCCATTAGAGACCACCCCTTCGTACATATAAGGAAGGTAGCTGCCGTTGTAGCCTCCGCACAGATAGATGTGATCCTCGCTCACTGCGGAACACGGATTGTTGGCCGAGTACGGAATATCACTGATCTGATGCCAGCTTCCGTCCTCAAAATCTAACCGGTAAGCCGTTGCCGTGTGTCCCGCTGAGGAGTTGTACCCACCCAAAACGTACAAGCTGTCACCAACGACACATCCTGTACTCCAATACAATGAGAACGGTGGATCGGCCATCTGATACCACTGTCGTTCATTAATGACAAATTTCCAGGCAGTCTGATACGCATCCACGGCCCCGCTTTGCCGGGCGTCTGTTCCGCCAATCAGATAAAGCGCACCCTCGTAGTAGACCATCGTCCCACCGGAAGTGGGAGGGGGGCCATTTTCGGTGGGAAGGGTTTCATAATCCTCGAATACCGGATCGAAGCGATAGAAATCACTTAGAGCGGAGGCGGTCTGAAACCAATTAAGATCATCGTTACGCCCTCCATGAATATATAGATAACGGCCATCACTGGCTGTGTGGTGACCATAACGAGGTGAAGGGACGTTGCCATGGTCTGGCGACTCACGCCAGTCTGTCACCATCCAGTTACTCCACTTGACCTCGGATGACCCATTGTTAACGTCGATGGTGTTATATATCTCGCCGTTATCCGGCCGGGTCTCATAGATACTATACGCAGCACTGGAGCCTGCGTTGCGATCCTGAAAGAGCGGCCAGTTATAGGGCTTGTTTTCGTTTAGATCACTGCTTGTCTCCAACGCGATCACAAAGCAGGGATGGTCGAATGCCATATCCCCGGTGTCACCTACATTCAGATAGTCATCCGAACCGTCAAAGATTACGTAGCCCCGGTTCGAATCAAGCCTGTTAAAAGCAGGGCGTTCGCTGTCGCTCGCAGCCGTGGCTGTGAAGCCATTCAGGGTACGATCTTTCACCCAGCCTACCGGATCGCCAGTCGCCGGGTTACCGCCTGTACCATTTCGTTTAAGCTGCATCCGGTTTTGCTTATCGAAATCCAGCAAGCCGCCCTGATGCCCATCGGCAAAAAGCATCAGCCCGGTAGGGCCCCATACCAACTGAGAGCCTTGGTAGATCAGTACCGGCTGGTCACCCAAGCGAATGTCAGCTAACTTTCTATCTCCGAGTCTTAGCATTATTCCTCCGGCATTACGTAAAGGGTGGCACCATCCGTTGACGAGAGTTGCTGGTAATCGGAAACCGTCGTTCTGACAATTGAAGTTCCCTCGCCTTGAACAGCGGTCTGTGCCAGGGCTCCCTGCTTTGCGGTCGCATACTGATCTGGCGTCTTACCACCGAATGTTTCGACGTTCACTGTTAGGCTGACATCACTGCTACCGTCGAAGGTTGTTGACCCTGATGCGTCACCCGTCAGCGCAATTTTGCGAGAAGTGGCAAGTTTCACGGCGCTGTCAGCCGTCCCGGCTCCGGGTGAGATGTCTACCCACTTACTGCCTGACCACCGATAAATGTTGGCCGTATCATTGATCGGAACGACATAAATCTTGCCGGATTCCCCTGTTTCGGGTAGCTCGTCAACTTCGATCACATCATCCACGTAACTCGGAAGCTGCCCGGTCGGAATGACTCCGGTGTCATCAAGGGAGGCGAGTCCCCCGGGCGACCCCTTAATGTTTGTGTCGAGCTTCGTAGAGAGGTCCGGCTTGTCTGACAGGGAGTCATACGAACCATTGGTTGCCACATCCGCCAAAGAGTCAGGTTGAATAGCCGAATCCGCTTTCTCCCCCTGCTCAGATGTCGCAAAATAGGAAGCGTCATGACCATCCAGTTTGTCTGAATCCGCAGCCCTGAGAACGGGTGGGTTGGACTCAACCGGATAGTTCGCCAAGTCAAGTGCCTGGGGAATGGATAGCTCGGCATTATCACTGGATGTGATTTTACCCAACGCTGTCTTGTATCCGTCATTCGACCAGTACACCTGATAAGTACCGGGTTGCAGGTCAATATTGTAGGAACCGTCTTCATCGGTAGAAGTCTGGTACTCTGACTTCTCCAAGAGCCCACCTTTGGTGGTTTCCGTTGCGGTGAAGTAAAGGGAAACACCAGCAAGTGGTTCACCAGCGTTATAAAGAGTTCCGGTAAGCTTCATTACTTCGCTCCTTGAACAAACAAACTGTTAGTTATTATTTTCAGGCATGACATATAGTGTTTGTGGATCGAGAGACTCGATCTGCTCGAAATCAGAGGTTGTTGTCAGTACAATCGCTATTCCTTCGCCCTGAACGGCTGAATCTGCTTTTTCACCTTGTGCAGCATCAGCAAACTCATCGGCATCCGAAGAGGAAGCAGTGCCCAGGTCGGGTTTATCGGATAAATCCGAATATGAACCGCTGGTTGCGATAGTAGAGAAATCGGGCTTATCCGTGAGATCAGAATAAGAGCCACTGAAAAGAACGGGCTTGTTTTTCAGGTCGGCATAAAGACCACTAGTCGCAACCGTTTCCAGCGAATCAGATTGAACCGCAGAGTCTGCTTTTGCCCCTTGCTCTGAAGTGGCGAAGTAATCGGCATGGTGACCGTCAAGTTTATCAGCGTCGTCCGCTGTAATCGTTATCGATGTGAGTTTATCGTAAAGTTCATCAATAGTAGACTGTAATTGCTGAACATCTACCGTATCGCTGTTAGCCATAACCATTACCTGATACAAAAAAGCCCCACATAACTGCGAGGCTTATAAATAGATTAAGGGGTGGTAATTAAGATATAAAAAACCAAGCTTACCGTAGATCAGGGGATTTTAACCACGTTGGCGTTTACGGATGTAAGATAGAGAGAATCGAAGTTCTGATCCGTATCAGAAGTCTTTTGAACCGTGAGTTCAAGACTATTAGTCTTTGCAGGAAGCGCCAGACTAATCGAACCAAAGGAAAATATATCGTAGGGAAATGTATAGGTTTCCCCACCCCCGCTCAAGACAATGTTTACGAACGTCCTGATAGGTATTGTCCCGTCTTTTATATCCCAATCAAATTTAAGGGTTACGATAACTATTGGCGTATAGCCACCGTCCCTATCACCAAGATATTGATTGTGAGAATAAAAAGTCCAATTATTAGACCTACCCGACCAGTTAAAACTGGTGAAAGTGGCTACGTCGCCCTTAATGTCATCAGCAAACAGGGTTCCTCGAACAGTAGCATCATAAAACTCAACCGTGCCATTCTGCTCTATCTTCCAGCCTCTCGATCCTTGGCTATAGTTATTTGATTCAACATCTCCTGTGAATCGAGCCACTTCTTGGACATCGAGTACATCTGTACGAATATATCCATTCTCGATAAGTGATCTACCGTCATCAGTGACGATCTTACCAGCAGTAAGCTGACCGATAAGGGACTCAGGCATCACGACCCGGCCGTCTTCGACAATAAATGCCAAGACATGCTCCCCGCTCACCTCATTATAGATATAGAACTTATCGGCTACCGCACCAATCTCAGCGATGTCCCCATCCGTCTTGAGGCCCAATACCGCCTTAGAGTCTCCAACCTGAACAGTTCGAATCGCCCCAGCCTTAAACCCATTGCCGTCTTCTTGTACTACGGTATAAAGATCATCTTCTACCTGAGCCTGGGCAGTTTGAAGTGTAGTTACTTGTCGCGCCAGGTTAGACCGTACTATTTGCTCTACACGAAGGGTCGAGTTGTTTGTCTCACTGGCAGCTTTTAAAAGCAGCATCTTGACGGCCTGCTCATCACTACCACGTCGTAATTCGCTGATCGCCTTTTCGTTATTTTCAAGCTGCTGCCTAAAACCATCTAGGTCAGTATCTACCTGCTGAAGGACGCCGGGGGAAACACCTTCCACAATGTCATCATAGAGCTGGCCTTCCTGCTCAATCTCGTTTCTCAGAGCATCAAAGATGTCATCGAAGTTCTCGTTAGTTGTAGCCTGGGTCGTAAACCATTCGGACTTACCGTAAGCGTTGACTCCTCGGACCCAATAGTAATAGGTCTGTCCCGGAGTCCGGCCGCTATGAGTAACACTCGCGCCCTGCGATAGATACTCCGCCCGTTCGGTTACTTCCGCATTCGATATATCTGAAATAGTCGACCAGTAGTATTCCCAAGTACCACCACCAAGATCACCACTGTTGAGTGTCGGAATCAGCATAATGCTATCCCGAGCCTCAGTAACTACAACTCTATCTGGCTTGGGTGGCTGAAGAATATCGAAGGTCGCAACGCCCTCACCTGACGTAGCCAGAGAACCGCGAGCCGACACACCAACGGTATAGCTACCAGCCGTGAGCCCGGATACAGACAAATTTGTCACGCCGCCCGGTACTTGTGCCGACTGCACTGCGCTCCCGTCATGACGAATCACCACGTTATAATGAAGCGCGCCGGGAACAGCATTCCAAGTAATACGCCCCTGCTGTACGTCCCCGATCCGCTTGACCAGGTACCGTACGTTAGCGGGCGCGGCCATACCGCCAGTCGGCATATCAATGAAATCAGGTGGGCTGTAGGGCTGCGCTACTGAGTCATCGAAAATGTCAGCCGATACTGCGCTCAGAGTTACCTGACAACCCTCAGTACCGCTGAACTCCCAATCGGAAACAGCAAACTCGCCGTCAATATCAAGTGTCGGCAGACTGACCCTAACCACGCGCCCGGGACGGCACGCATACCCAGCGAAGTTCAGCTTCAGCTTTAGGTTACCGCCCGCACGTTTCTTGCGAAGCTGAATATTGGCAAGTCGCTGAGCCTGGTACGCATTAGTGACGAAGCGAAGATTGAGTGTATCTTCAATCTCTTCTCCATCCTGTTCGACCCATTCATCGACTTGTACCGAGGGGTAGTCGGTTTCAGTCCATCGTTGAGCGGGATCGACGAACGTGCCGCGAATGGTGTTCACCGCATCCGAACGAGAAACCTCTGTCGAACCCTGGACCTGACCAATGACCATATCTTCGGTGATGGTGAACTCAGCCGGGCCGTAATAGGCACCGGCCATGAAACCGAAACGCCCACCGATACGAACCAGGTTACCCGCACAGGTAGCCTCTATGTCGGAAATCACCTCGTCCTTGCGTTCGTCGGCCTTGAAGCCACCTGCCATAGCATAGCGCTTATCGACTCCACCATCGGGGTTAGTAACAGATTCGTCACAGATATTGGCTGCTTCACTAAACATGTCGAAAACGATCTCATCGTCTGGCACATTCAGGCGGTTACGTAGATACCAAAGCATGATAAGAGCGGGGTTATCACTATACCCGGTGCTCTCATCACGGGGGTCATAAAGCTCGTCGTTAAAACGTCCAGCGAACTTGAAGTCAGGGATGCCTGACGCGAAGTAATCAGAGTCGTAGGTCAGGGTCAGTCGAACGTAAGTCAGCCCTTTACCGATCTGGCTCTCCCGCCAATCGGGACTATTATTCAGGAGGTACTGATTTACTTCATCCGGGTCACTGACAACGTCCCATTCGATTAACCCGTCAGAGTCGTTAGCGTCCTCCTGATTGGCGTACACCGTCCTGATACCGTCGATGTGACCCTCAGTTACGGCATACACCAAATAAAGCTTCTCTTCGTCATCCCGGTCCTGGTCGCCGGTCTGCTCCTGAGCCCAAAAAAGCAGACCGCCAACGCCAATATCACCAAACACCCAGCGAACCGGCTCTTTCGACGAACGTACAGTCTGCTTAACATCCCCCTGGTTGGTATTAGCGTTGGGTTTCTGGCCTTTACTGGTAGCTGAATAAATCGTCGCCGCCGCCGTGATGCCGAAGTACGGATTACCCGTAGCGAACCCGACAGCGACACCGACTGCGACCGAGGCGACCGCTTCAACCGCGTCACCCATCTTCTACCCTCCATGCCAATTCAGGGGTTGCTTTCACACGACGAACGCCGTTCTGCGTGATCGAGAACACTGAACCAGCCCAAACGACCCCCATGGTGTTGCCGATTTCGCCCTCGAACATCACCATGTCGCCGCGCTGAGCTTTTGTGACCGGCACACGCTCAAAGTAGGCATCACACGCCTTTTCCAAGCTCCCGTGAATTTCAGTTAACTTTCGCTTAGCGCCAATCTCGGTTGTGTAATGTCCTCGGTACTTCTCAGCCGGGTCGATACCGCAGACAGCGATGCAACAGTCGGCCGCAAACGTACAGCAGTCGTTCTCACCCCACGAAAAAGCCGCCTCGTGGGCGGCTTGAATCGCGTCGTAAAGCTTTTGAGGCCAGTTCATACTTCTCATAACTATCCCGGATACTCGAATGAAGGCGCATCTTTTTCAGCGCCCCAATAGATAGGCCATTCGGACAATTGAGCAACGGCATAGAACAGGTCATCACCCGGATGCCGTGCCTTGTGATTCTCGTAGGTCCAACGTTCGGTGCCTTTACGCTGCCAATACGTCATCCGGTCGTTGATAGTGACCGTCACGGCGTTGGCACCGTCACCATTTCCGCTGTAATTGAAACTGGCAGCATCCATTTTTCCGCTGAAAAGAATGTCAGCCGAGTAGTCACCGGTTTCATCATCGATGGCAACAAGATAGACCTTGCCGTCTCTTCCTCGGCATCGATCTTTCAATGTGCTTGACACAATCGAGGAATCGAGCCCCGAGAGAGTCAAATCAAGTGATGTAGGCGAATCTCCGCCCAACTCCTCCTTGGCTGGTTCGATACTGCCAAACGACCCAACGCCCTGATATGTCCGACCGTCGATGGTGAGAACGCCGGTGCCCGAGTGAGCCAACGCTGGCGTATTCTGAAAATCGAGATAGACGGCAAATACGATCCGCACCGTCTCTCGCGATAGCATGTCGACGACGCTATCGGAAAACGGGAATGACAACATGGTTAGCTCTCACTGCGTGATGATTCGTTCGCGGCACTCAATCGTGCATGTCGATTTCGGCCCCAGTTCTCGGTTAATCGGGTTCGCCGCGTTTTTCAGGCGCATGACTGCATATGGGTCTGAGTAGTTGACCGCATCACCGCTGGCAGGCGCCTGGCGAATCCAGATATTGAGAGGTAGCGTCGCCAGGCCATCAGCATCCGACTCAACATCGTTCGTAATCTCGAACAGTTGGTCGTTGACCGTCACATAGTCACCACGTGACAGCACTTGAGTATTGGCCTGCCAACCACGAGTAGCCAAGGACCGAGAGTTTTGGCCGCCCCCGTCTACTGTGACCGTACCCAGGCCGCTGGGAGGTGTCCGCAGCCAGTCGCGCAGGCGGAAAAGTCCGGCCGGGCCGTTCAGACGCCCCAAAAACGACGAGAGGATGCGCTCCTGAAACGGCTTGAGGCCGCGAAACGTTAATGTGCAATCCCAATAGTCGCCCGGGTATGTGGCGATCTGCTGGTGATTCGTCAGTGTTGAGGTGAATACCCGGGTGTTGTACTGAACGCCCCAGTCCATTGCCTGGGGGCACAGCTCCCGGGGCCAGTCTTCAATGGTCATACATCCAGCTCCCGGCGCAGCTTGCGGTTATTGCGAAAATCGTCATACACGCGACGGTAGCCACGTTCAGCGCCCTCTTGGGCCGCTGCACGTACCAGCTCCCGGTCATGTGAGGAGGAACCGTTCCCGACGCTAATATCCTGCTGGATGGACGGTACGGAAG
Organism: Kushneria phosphatilytica; assembly: GCF_008247605.1. Lineage (NCBI taxonomy): Bacteria > Pseudomonadati > Pseudomonadota > Gammaproteobacteria > Oceanospirillales > Halomonadaceae > Kushneria > Kushneria phosphatilytica. The sequence goes on from NZ_CP043420.1 coordinate 2,014,849, forward strand.
ACGGCATGGCGCCACCCGAGGGCAACGTCATTCGCCCGGTGGAAGGTGCCGACTCCATACCCCCACGCCGGAACGATTCAATCGCAGGGATGCCGATACGATTGACATCATCCTGATTGAATACGTATTCGCCCTTGTGGACCGAGCCAGCGACATCGTATTTACCCCCGTCGCCGGTATATCCACCCGACGCAAACAGTCCGGTATCCATACCCAAAGCTCTGACGCCTCCTAGGGCCACGGAAGCGCCGCCGCCGCCCGCTGAACCGGCAAGGCCCAGCATACTACCCAGACCGAGAGCGGCCTGCTGGGCTGTTATCCGTGCAGACTGGGCGATGATGGTGTCAGCGAAATCGGAAAAGGAAATCTTCCCGTTCTTCACAAAGTTGGCGACGCTGCTTTCCCACGCATCGAACATGCCAGACATGAACGAATCAGCTTGTGACGCATGATCGCGAATAATGCTCAGGTAGTTATCCCAGGAACGAGATACACCGTTTTCCCACTCACCGCGCATGGCATCGAGCCGATCATAGTATTCACGGTTCATCGCCAGCGCCTGATCACGAGCATCGCGAATCTGCTTTACCGCCTGCTGGTATTGGTCGGACCCGAATGCCGATTCCGGCGTTTCTTCGTTCAGGTCCGACATATACCCTTGGTAGTCGCGCATGATCTTACGTTGCGCTTCTATCTGCTCCTGAGCCCTGTCGCCCTGGTCAAATACGCTCAGCTCATCGTTTTGCTGTCGGCGACGCGATGACAGGTCCGACTGAACCGACGACTCGATCTGAGCCGAGCGCTCTTTCAATTGATTCAGCGCTTCCTGCTTATCGACCTGTTCCTGGAGCGTTTCGGACACAGCCAGCGCCCGGCGCAACTCTTCTTCGTTCTGCCGAAGGGAATCGTTATCGCCATTTTGTAGCTGCTCGTTGAGTTCGACCCGCTGCTTCTCAGCCCATGTCAGGTCGCCGTTGATCTTGACCTGCTGGCGCAACTCGGCATTGTGCTTAGAGATAGACTCCAGCATTTTCTCAGCGTCTGACCGGCCGGGATCAGAGCTGCTGTCCCCTGAATCACGAATCTGCTCGATTCTGTCGGCTACCTGTTGAGCGGCAACCTTGAACTGATCGTCGCCGTGCTGGTCATAGGCGTCGAGGTACTTCTGACGCTCCTGCTGAAGGCTGTTGATCCGCTGTTCAGTGGATTCGTACTCCTTCGCGTTTTCCGACAGCTTCAGATACTCTTGAGCTGCTTCACTCTGCGCCCTGGCTTTCTCGTTCTCTTGCTGACGAATGATCTTATTCGTGGCCTGCATCCCTTCAAGAATGCCCAGCTCCGTCTTAAGATCGCCGGTACGCCCAAAAAGCGAGTTCAATGCTCGGTCGCCGCCCAGGAAACCGCCCGACAACTGGTTCTGTAAAGACTGGGTACGGTCGCTATCGTTGCCGATGCCCAGCGCCCCGGCCGCTGAACTCAGGTCTTCATTGATAGCGCTACTGACTCCGCCCCAAAAATCATTCCAGCCCGATTGCAAGCTATTCAGCAGACGGTCGACCGCGTTGAGATTATCAAGGACCTGCTTTGAAGCCTTGTCGCTGGCGTCACCCCACGCCTCCATGGCCTCCTGTACTGCCTGCTGCTTATTGCCCTGCTCAACGAGTCGCTGAATGTGCTGTGCGGTACTCTGGTCAAGAAAGTGATACTGAGAGTTCAGTTCCTGGAGCGCCGATACGGGGTCTTCTGCGATTTTGGCGTATTGAGAGACGAGGCTTTCTACTGACTCCCCTGTCGCCTGGTTCCTGAGCGCTACCGACTCGGCAACGGTGCCGATCTCACGGAACGAACGCTGCCCGGTGTTCGCCATCGAGGTAATCGCCTGCTTAGCGGCATCCGCGTTCCCCGTCTGATCTCCAATCCTCTCGGATAGCGCCTGAAGCTCTCCGGCGGTCGTGTTGGCGTAGTTGTTGGTAAGGGTCAGCGCTTGCTGAAACTCATCCTGTCGACTCGCGGCCGAGTAGATTGCTGCACCAAAGCCCGCAACCGCTGCCGCAGCAACAGTGAACGGGTTGACCATGCTGAGAACGTACTTCGCTGTCTCGCGCAGAGCCGTTCTGACATCCCCGAAGATGTCCTTGAGCTGGCCGCCCTGTTGCAACAGCACCTGCATGGGCGGCTGCCCCATCTGGAGAGATGTAGCAATATCGGTGAACTGCATCGGAAGCTGGCGAAGAGCTGCTTGCTGAGCCCGAGCCGTGGTCCCGAATTGCCCCATCACCTCGTCTGTCTGCGTTACCTCTTTGCGCATCTCACCGATGCGGGTCGAATACTCCTGATATCGTTCAGAGTCGATCCGGTTATCGGCCATATGCCGATCCAGACGCCGCTGCATCTCGTCTAGTTCTCCGAGACGCGAGGTAGTCGGATCAATCTGCTTCACCAGGGCGTTGAAGTCCCTCTGCTGATCACGAGCCTCTTTCTCCATTCGCTGGAGTGAAGCAGTGGTACCATCCGCCTGCTTCCGCAGTCGTTCCAGCTCAGCAGCGTACGTCTGATACCCCTGCTGGCCGACGTTACCGGCCGCCATGGCCGCGTCCAGACGCTGCTGCTGATCATTGATCTGTTGTAGCTTTGTAGATACAGGGTCAAGCTCGCCGACCAATTTCTGGAAATCAGCACGAGACCCCATCCCGTTCATTTCCGAATTGGTACTCTGAATCTCATCCCTGAGCCCGACGAGTTGAGACCGCATTGTGCGGAACGTCTCCCCCTCGTCCATATTCGGCATCTTGAGGTTGAAGTTTCCGCTCTCGAACGCTGTATCAAGGTCACGGATGGCCTTGTTGACCTGATTGATCTTTGACGTTGCCGGGTTCAGTTTTTCAAAAGACTTGGCGGCCCTATTACTGAACTCTTCGGCTTTGCGCTCTGATCGCGTTAGCGACCTATCGAAACCGCCTGTGCTGGCTACCAAGTCGACCGTAAGCTGACCTATTTTACGTGTCGCCATATAAACTCCGGGCACAAAAAACCCGGCGCAACGGCCGGGCATGAAAAACCCGGCGCAACGGCCGGGTCTGTATGTTTGGTATCAGGAACCTAGTAACTTATTCCTTTCCTGCTCGAACTGTTCTTCAGTTATCGCATTGTTATCTCGCAACCTCGCCAGTCGCTCAACCTGTGAGTATTTATCGGGAGCTGACTCGGCATTCGATGCCTGGTTCGCTTCCTGTAACCACGAGGGGGTGGTCGTGGGTGTCCCGGAATCGGTAGAAGCCCAAACCAAAGCGACGACCCAGCCAATAAAGGTCCAGCCGGTCAATAAGTTCAGAACTGCGATAGCGCCCGAATTTTTATGATCCTTCCTGCTTGCGACGATTGTCGGAATGAAGTAAATAGCCGCCGCAACCACAAATATGACGAGACTGTAGACTCCGTCCATGTCCACCATATTTACCCTCGCTTGTTTCTTTATGTTACATATATACATAAAACCATACACAAAACAAGCAGTCAAGCGGCCTTCCGTAGCTCATTCAGAAATTCGTCAAACGTAGCAGATTCAGTGTTATCCGGCGCTGACCACTGATGAGATGGTTCGGAAACCTCATGCGGCATGAAGTCCCCGGGAGATATATCACGATTGCCAGCCAGTCGATATACCGCTGCCAGCAAATAGGCGAAGCCTGTCTCCAATCGGCGCCCGGTATTGATCGACCCCCGTTTACGCAGATACCGAGCCCACATCAGAGTCTCCCGATATGTGAGCCGTTCCTTCGCCTCCGCGACTGTTCGCCCACCGACACCATTGAGCACCAACTCGCAAAACATCTCATCAGTGGGCGTTATGTCTTTCCCTCGTCGTCCTCTTCATCATTCTCATCGACAGGCGACCTCTCGACCTCATTCAACGCACTGCACAACGCCATCAGCAGGGACTGCTTGAATCGTTTAGCCGTGTTATAAGGGATCGCTGCGTGGTCCTGCATTCGTACCATCCGATGAACACGCCGAGCCATGAACGAACCATCACTGTCATCCTCCTCTCTACCGAGCTGAGCGGTGTTCAGGAAGATGTATTCATAGTCAGCAGCACTCATCTCTCGCTTGACGAATACCTGAAACTCCAGGGTCTCGTCACCGCTATCCCATTGAACAGTCTTCTCTTCAAAGCCGTCGTCAATGGTACCTTTCCGTACAAGCTCTTCAAGATTCATAATGTTACCTCTGTAGAAAGCGGGCCGAGGCCCGCTTCATGACCAATTAACTACCAGAAGTAGAGCCCGAACCGGAATCCGTGTCCGCCGTCTTCGGGATCGCGTTAATCCGACCGGAAATCTGAGCCGATACACTCGACTGAACAACGTCGTTCTGGTTAAACGTGAACGGATATTCGCTAATGTAGGCTTCAAAGCGAATCCAGGACCGGGTCTCCGGGAGCGTTACTGAAGCCGAATCCGACTCCAGCGACGGAGCCTCTGTGCCGTCAGACCAACCGACAAAGAAGTCCGTTTTATCACCCCTATCGTAGTGGTCGTACACAGCGATATGGGACTCATCCTGAAGGTCGGTATTGATAGTGAATGTAGCGGCTCCGGGAGTCCTGAGCCCCGCTTCATATTCACGATCCTGGTTTGCGAGGCAGGTTGTCTCAATCTGATCGCGAGGGGAGCTGATCCCGTCCAGAGAGTCGATGCAGCCGACTTCGACGATCTCGCCATTCTGTCGGTCGTGCATATAGAGTTGAGTGCCCTGCGTCTTAACGCCACTCATGGGCTTTCCTCCATATTTCAGGCATAAAAAAGCCCGGCTCGATGGCCGGGCTGTTGGCGTTTATTGAAAGGCGGATTACCGAGGTACTATCCAGTCAACGTCGAATGAAAAACGCCAGTTACGGGTATCCTCGTCCCGCTCGTTGAGGTTGTATGAGGTGACGTATGCGGCACCTTCCATCGCATGAATCAAAGCATCAGCCGCTTCATGAGCGGCCCCCTGATCCGAGGCGAAAACATCTATTTGTATTGTGAATCTATCTGTATCCGGGCGTTGAGCCAGATAGTTATAAGGCATCCCCGACGCAATCTGATGAGTAGCGTATGGCGTCGAGACCCCCTGCGGTGCTTCGGTAGGAAACAGACGAACCGGGTCTGTGCCCAGCACCGCAGTCACAGCACTTTTACCGGAACAGGTTTTGAAAACGGGTGGGTACACGTCATATGCTCCGTTCGATGCTTCGTCTCATTTCTGCCACGAATGTCGAAAAAACCGACTCGACATTTTCATTCATGGCCGGGCGGAGAAAAGGTCGGGCTCGACTGCGACCTGTACCGAACTCAACGAAACGCCAGTACGTGACTTTACCGGCTTCCTTGTCGCCTTTTCGGTAGCGAGCACCACCGCGCACCCCCACTCGTGCCGACATGTTGCCGGTCTTGCGATCAATACCCGTGTTCAAGATTATGTGGTCGGCGATGTTCAATGGGGTTCGAGGGTCATCAATACGCTCAGCGTTTTCCCTGGCGTCACGCTTAATCAGGTCCATTGATCGGCGCATGGACGGCCGCAACGCCTTCTCCTGCATTGACCCAGGAAGTCGTTTGAACTCCCGGGAAATCTGAGAGAGCCCCTTGATAGAAAACGAAACGCTTTCACTCGGCATCATCGGCCCCCCTGCTGACAGGGAGCGTGACGTACTCCATACCGGAATCCTCGTCCGGCAACTGCCCCTCGATGTTGTAAATGTGCCGCTCACCACGACGAGTATGAACAACCCGCATTGTCGGCTTGATGCCCGGTCGCCAGCGGATAACCACCCGCGCTGTAACCTGCGAGCTGACCGCTTGCGATGCGACGAACTCCCGGGCGCTCAAAGGCTCAATCGAAGCCGGTACGTTTCCCCAGCGGACCGCCCAGGATTCTTCCATGGCTCCCGTTTCCGGGTTCTGAGTCATCTGTTTTTCTTCTATATTGACCCTGTGGCTGAGTTTCCCGGCTCGCATTGGCCTTACTCCGCGAGATAACCCGCAGCCCGGAGGCTAGCGAGTAATGCGTTGAACTGAGCGGTCACATCACTACCGTCGCTGGAAGCATCAGCTACCGCTTCAGCCGGGTCTTTACCTGAAACTTCAAGGCCGGTTACAGTGCCGCCATCTTCCACTTCAAGCACCCCACCATTACCGATAACCAGTCGCTGACCGCCTTCTGTCGTATGTACTGCTGGCTGCTGTGCCATCTTCATCTCCTTTACGGTGTGCCCAGTCACGATCTGCCCACAGCAGATTCTCCGCCGTAGGGTTCGTATACGCTGAGTTCTCGAACTGAGCCTCGCGATTGGCGAACAGGTCGCCCAGGACCAGCAACATCGCTGCCTTGAAGTTGCGAGACAGTGCGTCTGCGCTGTCCTGATTCGGGTTGTCGCAATACCAGAGGCACCAATCGAGCGCTGCTCCGGCATACAGGGAGATCAACTCGTCCTCAGCGTCATGATCCAGACGTAGATGGGCCTTCATGGTGTCGAGAGACACCACCTGAGTCGGTTCAATCATGAGCTATAGAGGGCGGTCGCCCGCCCTCTCCTACGGTTAGCTGGACGTGAACGAGCCCCGGACAATGGCCTTGGGACGATAGTGGGCCAGCGCCAGGCGTTCCTCGGCGAGGATCGTAATCATGTTCTTGATGAAGTTGTCACGATCACTCTCGGAAACGGTCACGCTGGCATTCCACTGGTCCCACACCTGCGATGCCAGGCCAAAGGCGCCAACGGTGAACGTGCCCTGGGTCTGCTGCATGGTCGGAACCACAGGCAGGCCCCAAATGCGATTCGATGCGAATGCCTGCGGACCTCCCAGGATGTAGCGGCCGTCACCATCCTTCATGAGAGCGATAGTGTGCCAATCCCGAGGGTTCAGAATCAGGCCGCTGGCCGAGTAGTACGATTCGGTGACCTGGTAAATCGCATGGGCCAACTTATCCGCCATCGAGTCACCGGACGCATCGAGTTCGGTGTCATAGCCGGTAGCGACCGTATTCAGACCCTCAAGGTTATCGCCCTCGCCGTTGCCGTTGAGGAACTGCATATCCTCGACCTCACCGAGGCCGCGCAGCAGCCGGTTCTGGATATACGACTGGAGCTGCGGAGCATCACTCATTGCCTGGCGCGATGCCTGGACGAAATGCGCAATGACCTTAGTGGTGGTCGAGTGCTTCTCGAACGTGAAGTTGGATTCAGGCTTCTGTTGAGTCTCGGGGACAATGGCCGCCTGGTTATCGGTCATGTTCTCCCGGACGTACTCCAGGGCACTGGTCGACAGGCTACCCTGCATCAGCAGGTCACGAATGCGAAGCGGCATCTCCGGGTCACGAATGACACCGGGCATCCGGTAGGGCTCAACCAGCGGATCGACACCATCGGAGTCGGTGGTCAACGCCTTGTGGAAGCTACCAATTTCCTTTTTGAACGAGTTACTTCCACCCTTCAGGTGCTCAACGGCTTCCTCCGAAGCGGCCCTGAATACCGACTTCTGGTTCTGAGGATCGTTGGCAGCGCCCTTGCTCTGCTCCAGCTCAAAAAGCCGATCCCCAAGCTCTTTCTGTCGATCATTTACTGTCTGAAGCTCACCCTTCAGCTCTTCGTTAACCCGGCCATTAGCCTCGATCTGGCTCTTCTGCTCATCGTTCGCAGCCTTGAGACGACGCTCCATCTCACCGAGTTCGGCTTTGATAGTCTCAACACCCATTATTTACCACCCTTAATATCAAAATTGCGAATCATCGAGAGGACTTCATCAGCCTCTTCATCATGCTTATGACTTTCGGAATCGCTCCGAATGGTCGCCTTGACACGCGAGATCACCCCGAGTGCCTGGGACTTCGATAGATTGGCTGACTCCCTCAACCAGTCCTCGATGTCCTTGATTGTTTCGACCCCATCCAGAGACTTGACGCTGGAAACTCTGGCTCGCTCATTCGCCGGCCAAGTGCAAAGGCTGATCTCTCGAAGGGTGTCGATACTGGAAAACACAAGTCCTGTATCACTCTCCTCGACATCACTCATATTGACGGTGAATCCGACCGAAAGACCGCCAACAGTCTCATGCTTCATAGCAGCACGAAGATCGGACGATTGCTGCATCCCGGGGGTCAGTTCGCCCTTGGCATAGAGCCCGTATTCATCTTCGTGCAGGTCTAGCCATTTACCGACTGGCAAATCGAAACTGGCATGATTGAAAAACATTCCCACATTGCTTCCCTTTTCCAGGGCGGGCGCAAATGCGCCCTGGGTAACTACATCGCCGTGGGAATCTTTATTGCCGAATACGCTGGCATAGCCCTCGAATGTACCCTCATCGCCATCTTCAAATTTGACGTGGGCCTGTTCCAGCGGGATTGTTTTCTCAAACTTCTTCATTCTTTATCCCCTAAAGAAGAAGCCCCGCTTGGAGCGGGGCTTTCGTCTTCACCTGCCATCGACAAGGGCACGTTCTGTTTCTGAATAAGCGGCTCATCACCCCCCTCAACCGGCGGTAAGTTTTCGCGTGCCCTCGCTTCATTAATCGTATACACGCCGTTTCGCGTCATCGTACTGAGGAAGTTGGCCCGTGCCGTGGAATCGCCACGCAGTAGCGTCTCCAGGTTATGCTGGACGCGAATACGATTAGCACCTCGACGATCCGAGGGGCGAACCAACTGCCGTTCGATGGCGCTTTCCCAGGCCTTGAAATAATCCATCAGGGTCGATTGAACGAACTCGATGTTCTGTTGTTCGATCCCGGAGCCCCATGATGTACTATTTTCAATGTGCCCGATCTTGTGGGGAGGAACACCGAAAATTCGGGCTATTTCCGCGACCTGAAAGCTCCGTGACTCCAGTGTCTGAGCATCCGTGGGGCTGATCGTAACGTCCTCGGTTTCAAAGCCCGCTTCCAGAATCCAGAGCCGGTCGTTAACAGGGCCGTGAGCCATCTCACTGAACCTCTGTTTGACAATTTCGCGCTGATCGCTGTCCAGTATCTTGTCGCCTGTCTTCAAAATCTTGGGCGTCTTGGCGCCGTTGGCATAGAACTCCTTTTGTTGGTCTTCCATGGCAATAGCTACGCCCAGTGTTCGACTGGCGTTAGCAATCGGTGAAAGACTGACAATGCCGTCAGTTCCGAAGCCTTTCAGGTGAAAGATGCGATCCGACGTGTAATCACGAAAACCGTCGCTACGGTTCACCCGATAACGAAGCTGGCTCTCATCGTTCAGGAAAACGTCGACATTTGGAGACTGAAGCGGGATGAGCGATGTCACCTCGCCTGCGCTGTTTCGATCAATGAATGCGTAGGCATCACCGAACAGGGTTCGTTGAACGTTCATCGCCTTCCGAAAGTCGTACGGCGACATGTAGGCGTTTGGCGAACCGTGGAACAGCTTGGATAGGTAGTGTTCAGGCTCCAGGGATTCCGACTCGTCCTGACGCCATCGGTAGAACTCGATGGGCATACTGGATGTCATAGTGGAAAGCAGGCGAACGCACGCCCATACAGCGCTGATCTGCATGGCACGTCGGTCAGTAACCTCGGACTCACCAACGTGACCGTGAGCTGACGACGGGCCATTGATCTGACCCGAATCAGGGGTTACAAGACGGCCTCCTGAAAACCATGAAACCAGCCGCGCCCAAATACCCGAGTTCGTTTGCAGGTCAACTGAATAGTTGGAATCGGCCATATTCAAAAACTCAAAGGCGATGAAATGAAATCGTCGAGAAGGCCGTCTATTTCAACCTCGGTAGATGCCATGCGCATCGCCATAGCAAGGGCAACCATACCGTCGATCCGAGACGTGGCTTTCGACTTGTCGAGTTTGCGGTTTCCCGCTGCGTCCTGAGTGACAACGGCACCGGATGCACACATGGTCATGACTGGATTCATGCCGTGATTCATACGGCCATTCAGCAGTTCTGACTCCAACGTATCGAGCGCTGGGGCCATGTCCTTGTAGCCCTGACCGTGCTCAAGCAGGGGTAAGTTGACGCCTATCGACTCGGCTTCACGACGCAATAAATCAATTCGGTAACGGTCGTATGCAATACCGGCGACCTCACAGTCCCTCATGAGGTCCGCGATGTCGCGCATGACGTATGAGTAGTCCACCGTGGCCCCCGGAGTGGTCCGCAAATACCCCTCGCGTGCCCACTGGTCATACGGCCAACGGTCCCGCTTTGCCCGTTCAAGTAGTCCCTCTTCGGGAGTCCAGAAGATCGGCCAGACATGCCAGACACCCCTGCTCATGCCCACAAGCACCAGAGCCGTCAGGTCAGTACGTGTGGAGAGGTCCAGACCGCCGTATACGGTCATCCCCTCCAGGGGAACTGGCCGTTCTCCGCAACTCTCCCATACAGATTTACTGACAAACGGGGCAACGGTAGACACGCGCTGGTTCAGACACAGGTTGCGAAACGTGTTCTCGAACGCAGGCATTCGGCGAGCTTTTTCGGCCTGTTTTTCGAGGTCGGACCTCTTCCTGAAAACACCCAGTGCCGGGTTCGCCGCAGCCCACGCTTCCTGGTCATTAACCGGGGCATCCTTACCGGCTGCGTACACATGGCTGATGATGTGTGGGTCACCGGACTCTGCGGCGTCGTCGATCCAGACCGATAGCAGGTCGGCATCCTCGGCAGCCTGCGTACTGATGCACAAGAGCAACGGGTCGTCATGAGCGCCCTGTGCCGTGGTAACAGCGTCTACGAACTCATCCTGCGACCCTTTCACCTGGCCGGTCTCGTCCAGTATCGCGAGGATCGGGCTCAGCCCGTGAGTGGTTTTGCCCTCCGCCGAAAGCGCCTTGTATTCCACATTCATCGGTAGCCCGATGAGGCGCTTGCTCGACGGGATGATGTGTACCAGCCCCTCCAGGTCCGTATTCAATCGGATCATCTTCACTGCGAGGTTAAAGATGATCGACGCCTGCTCCCGTGACATGGCGCCTGAAACAATCTGACTGTTCTGTTGAGCTTCAGGCCCAATCAGGTGCGCCAACACGATACCGGCGATTAGCGCCGACTTGCCGTTCTTTCTGGCGATCGACAGGATGCCCGTATGCGAGCCATGCGGGTTGTCGTACACCGAGAGGATGAAATCGCGCTGAAAATCCTCCAGCACGATGGATTGGCCTACCTTGGCCCCCTCGGGTACTCGACAGTAACCCTCAATGAATCGAATTACCTTTTCCCCACGGGTAGCCATAACCTATCTCTTCAGTGCATCGGCCTCGGAATCAGGCCATCGTCCTCAGTGGATTCAATCGACTGCTGCGACTGGCGCTGCTTGCTGTTCTTCTTCGTCTGGTCCTCACTCGGCCCTTGCGTGGCGTGTGCATGGACCTGAATCGTCTTCGCCAGGGCTACAGCCCGGCGTGACAGGGTTTCGAGTAGCGAATGCTTCGGATTCACGATCTGTGTGCCCTTTGCGTTCACTACGATGTCGCCCTCTTCCGCGATCTCGGTAGACAGCCGCTCTATATCGGCCTGGCACCGCGCCAGATTGGCTGCATGTGCCAGGTCAACGCCCGTCCAGCTTCCACGCGCGCGTGCGCGAGTGATGTCGTACCAGAACGGCCAGTCGACATCCCGGAGCTTTACATGGGCCGGTGGTTCGAGGTCCGACTGCGCCGCGTCCATCGCCTCAGCAGCGTATTCAGCGCCGTCAGACCGTTTTCTGCGTGCCATACGGTCCTCCTTGATAGGCGTAAACAAACTGGGCATACCGCTGAAACAACGGCATCCCCTGTATGTTCATGCCCTTCAAAAAACGGTTAGATTGTTTTTTCGACTGCGCGGCCGGTCAGCCGGGTCGGGGTGGTCAACTTTTAACCACCCCCGCCAAGACATTGATTTTGAACGATTTTTTGGTAACACCGTCGGGCTTGCAATGTTATAAAGTAATAAGCAAGCAGCCACGGAAGGTTGGTAGTAGGCAACCAAAAGGGGACGGTTGGTTGTAAGTTACTGATACTGCTGGTTTTTATCTCGCATCAAAGCCAGGAAATGCTCGACAGAATCCGCACGCATACGCTTAACCATGGGCATTATTGCGCCGCGTGCCCTGTTGCATTCGCTGCAACTCGTGACAAGGTTGCGCGGACTGTTGTGCAACGGCTCATCATCCAGATGATCCGCCACAGCAGTCTCCCAGCCGAGAGCAGCGCCGCACCAGTAACAAGGCTGACAGCGACCGGCGTTTAGCTCATATAACAGCCAGCGATGCTCTAAAACGTAACCGCGTGCGTTGGCTAGTGGATGATCGTGCGCTGGTATCAGCCAATATCCATTTGACGTTTTATACCCTTTCCCAGCCATACAACTATTGACACCAAAGGCAAGATGAGTTAACGCGCACGCACGCGCTATAGAATGTCGCGCCTAGTGCCAGTGATCACCTGGATCGACAGGCTGGCCGTCGGCGTTCCCACCCGGCTCTGCGCCCTTGTGCTCGTGTCGCTGCTTTACGCTGTCGTGACATGTCTTGCACAGCGCTTGCCAGTTTGAGCGCCGCCAAAATAGTTTAGAGTCGCCACGATGTGGCTTTATATGATCGACGACTGTTGCGGCTGTCACAGCGCCTTGGCGCTCGCATATGACGCATAGCGGGTTGTTTGCAAGATATTGAGCCCGGGCGCGTTGCCATTTGCTGCCATATCCGCGCTGCGCCGTTGTCTTGTCGCTGCGCCAGGTCACAGCGGACGCCCTGCCAGGTCGGTCTGCTGCGGGCTCTCGCTTTCGTCGCTTTGCTCTAACAGCGTCAGCACAACGCGATCATTAGACGCTGCTAGAGCGTCGATGGCTCTCGTCTGATCGTGAATCGCTGCCGTTAGCTCTCTTAGCTCTGTTTCTAGTGATTCGTTCATAAGCTACTCGCGCCCAGCGGGCCGCTTTTTCTCGCCTTTCCTGACATGATTTGCAGGCCATAACTCACTGATTTTGTTGAATTAATAAAATCTTGTATGTTTTGTTGTATTTTTTGTTTGACGGTCCCGGATGTCAGATGTATTGTATTAACCATCGCAAGGCAAGACAGACAGAACACAGACAGAAATACACAGCGAGGACGAAGAAATGACTACTGTTAACGAAATGACAGACGCGCAACGCCAGGCCATCGCACAGCTCGAAACCATCGAAAACGCGATGAACGCCTATCATAACGACTGGGACGAACTGGAATCGCTGCGGCGGCTCAAAAACGATGACGCCCACCTTGCCGGGTGGTCACTTGTCGGCTGTATGCCAGACAGCGAGCCGCAGTCATACGACGACGCCGACGACGCCCGTACTGCGCTTGTTGATGAACTGAATGAACGATCCGAAAGCCTGAGCGAACTGGCCGAGGCCGCTGTCAGCGAAGATGCAGCCGAAGCGCACCGGAGGACCGCCGACAACTATCGCGAAGCCGCCGAACAAATCGAACTAGACAAACTTACGAGCATCGTCGTTAACAGCTCTAATTTCTGGATCACGCCCGACGAAAACAAGGGCCTTGATGCTGAAAGCGCCGCCGAACTAGCCGAACTGGAAGCTGCAACCGATGGCCACGACGATCAGGACGAAGCGCACGACGCAATCTACGAAATACCGCTTAGCGTCGAGTTCCGCAGCGGCTGGACAACTCCTGAACAGGGTATGCAAGCGAGCGAGTTCCGCATCGTGCTTTGCACCGGCGGGCCTCATGTCGAGCTGCGCGGCGAGCTTGATAACTACGGCGAACCTGATGATTTTGAAGTGCATTATGCTGACTGGGGAGAATCTGGCCAGCTTCACGGCTTCCCTGTTAGTAGCGACATGATCCTAGAGTTCTGCCGGATGGTCGGCACTTACTACGGCTGATGTCGCCTCGCCCCGGTGGGACGGCAGTAAAAAATTTGCCCAGATTGTCTTATTTTATGTAATTTGTAAGGATTATCAGCAATGGATAACGCAAAAATCGTTACTAATAATGTGCCGCGCCCGATAATCCTGGGCCTTGGGCTGTCAGAAAAACAGATGGCAGAGTTCGATTACATCGAAGATGTTTACGATGCGAGATTCTTTGAGTATAAGGGCGAAATATATGATTTAGGTGACGCCGAAGCAATAACGGAAAAGGAACGCCCGAACCTTTATAGCAAAGGCTGGGAGGGTATCTACGGTGAAAACTATTTTTCCGCCGTGCTCGTCAAATACTATCACGATCCCATAAGCGGTATTGATACGGATTATGTCATTGTCGGAAAGGTGTTTTCTTAACTATGCCGAAATACCGCATAACAAGCCAATCCGGGCGCTATACCCGGATTAAAGGCAACACACTACAAAACGCCATCGAATCAAACTTTCGCAAGTTATCGAAGCTGGCCGGGCTCCCGTGTCCGCCGGGGGCGCCAATTGATGTACAATCAAGCTATCAGCCAGACGTCGATAACGTCGAAACAATAATAAGCGTAAGACTATACGGGAAAAACAAAACAGCGGTGTTATGGTCAAACGCTGACGCTAATGATATGCCGCTACCCGTTCACCATGCCTTATTTATGCTCGCTTGACGCTATCGACGCCAGCAAACCACAGCCCGCCACCGTGCGGGCTTTTTAATGTATATAGGTCGGCATCGCGCCGACCTTGCGCAGCCGAGCGGAATCACTCCGCCAGGTGTTCTATCAGGGCGCCAGCTTATACGCTGCCAGGCGGCCCAGGCCATAAGGCCAAGCCAGCGCCCACTTGCACATGTATCGCCAGTCACGCCCGCCCCAAGACTCGGAACGGCCGCGCAAGTCTTTCCCAAGATTCGACAGCGCGAGCCCGACCGCAATATATGTAACTGCTACTGAATACGCTTCAATCATTGTTATCCTCTGTTTTCGCGTTCTGATAAATCCCCTGGCGGGCGCGCTCCTTTTCGGCTTTGCCGCGCTGCCAATCGCTCGCAACCTTACGGGCGCTTTCCCCCGCGACATATCCGCCGACGCCCAGCTTTAATAACGTCCACATCTGAGCGGGCAAGTCGAGCATCAGGCCGCTGTCAAAAATCCAATCTAAATACGGTGCCAGGATGTAGTTATTCCCCATGATCGCGACGATCATCAGCATCAGGATCGGCCGCCAATCTCGCGCGATTGCTGACTTGCTTTCGGCTTCAGCTTTGATAACTGACACGCGCGCTTTTAGGGACTTGCTCTGCTGGTCGATGACTTCAGACTGAATACGGCGCTTTAAGCGCTCGGCCTGGTCTTTGTCTTCCACAGTCTGGTCGATGATGTCGAGCACAGGACCGGCCACCGCGCCGATGGTCTTGCCGATCGAATCCGAAATAACGCCCATGGTTAGCGCACCGTCCGAAGAAATTGATATGCCGTCCGAAGAAATCGACGTACCGTCCGAAGAAATTGACGTACCGTCCGAAGAAATTGACGTACCGTCCGAAGAAATTGACGTACCGTCCGAAGAAATTGACGTACCGTCCGAAGAAATTGACGTACCGTCCGAAGAAATCGGCTCAGCGCCCGGATTCATCGAGGCGAGACTCGACCCGACTGACACGATCAGAGAGCGCATTGATCCGACCGTTCACGACGCCGAGATCGCTCTGCACTTCATTGTCGGTGATGAACTTGCTGCTCTGCCGGCGCAGGTCTTCGCGTAGCTGCTCTACCTGAGTTGTTAACCCTTTCAGACGCTCGTCATATCGAGCTGACGAGTCACTAAGTTCAAGAACCGTAACCCCCACCCATCCGATCAATGCAGCGATTATGGTGAGTAATAGAGACTGAATGTGGCGCTCAAGCATCGACTTTGCTCTGCCCGTGTTCATATCATTGTTATCCGGCATCATCCTTGACTACTCTATCGAACCAGTCCTTCTCTTCGTGCTTTAACTCTCCGCCAGCGTCCATATACGCCTGTATGACGTGCTCAGCGCTATTCTCGTGCTGCCCGTACCCGGCGCCGGGGAGTGACGCCCATTCCTTACGACACTGCTCTATAGCCTTGCGAATATCACCGCGCTTCACTGCCTCGGTGGCGCCACGATAGTCGATAAGGAACAGCGCCGCGCGGTCTTGATTGATCGGGCGGAAATCGTCCAGCGAAATCGACTTCTCGGCCCAGTCCCAGGTGTCGGCCAGAAACTGGTAACGACCCGCAGCACTCGAATGGATGCCCAGGCTGGGCAGGTCGATCACGCGGTCGGGATGCTCGCTATAGCCGCTGAATGTCTCACCGCCCACCAGCACGTTGTAACCGTCGTCGCTTCCGATGGACGCGGTGCCCTCGCTTACCGCGATAGCATCAATCATCGCGCACAGGTTGTAGCTTCCGGCTTCGGATGGGGTGATACGTGGCATATAACAGGGTCCGACGAAATTGGCCGCTGTGAGTGGCACCCTCATACAACGACAGGGAGACGAAAACGAAGGGCCGAAGAGGCCGAGGATGCCGTTCACAACAGCCGGATATGAAAAAACCGCCACCGGGAACTCCCAATGGCGGTCTGTGTCTGCCCGTCTTTCCGGGCTGTCTAGCCCATCTACTGTCGGCGTTGCCAGTGAGTAGGAGGACTTCCGGTGCGCGACCCGGCTTGTTTGGAATCGACTATGACTCTGCCAGTCTCACTACCCTACGGTAAGCGGCCGTAGGATACCTACAATTATGCACATTCTGGATTCCATGTCAATACTTGTATGTTATTCTTTCAGACAAATAGCAATCCATCCACGCTTCCGCCGAGTTCAGTAGAGACGTGACCCTGGACTTGGGCATATCCAGCGACCGAGCAATGCCCCTGACACTGGGCTCAGAGCTTCGATAGTAGAACGACAGTACGTTACCCATCTCGGCATGGCGGTTGCACATTGCAGCGACGCCTGTGTCCACTGTGAGCGCGTCGTCATCCATTATCTCGGCAGGAGAGGGCCCACCTGCCATGGTGGGTTCAAGAGCCGCCTGTACCGTCTCCACGTTAGTTTTCACCCGAGGGGAACCGACGCTTTGGCGTGACCAACGTCCCCACTCTCGTAGCAGTTTGGTCGTCTGCTTGCTCACCGACATGACATTGCCTCCGTAGTCGCGTATCGACGTTATTGTATACCAAATTCCACTAGTACAACATACATGTACATACGTGTTATTATAGCGACATAAGCAGATTAAGGAGTTTGGATAAAATGGAAACTACTATCCCTTACCACCGAATGACCCTGGATGAACTGCTCAGCGAAGCTCGGGTTTCTGATGACGATCTCACTGCCGCGCTGGCGAATCGACTGGAGGACTACCACAACCTGCTTTACCGATCCCCAGGACGACAGGTCGAATATGACTGATATGATAAACCCCGCTCGATGGCGGGGTTTATCTTCATTCGGTCCTCCATACCCGTAGCCCGTCATCGACCCGGCGAGACGTAAACCGCATACCCTTCCTGCGCCCTGTCTGATAAGCACTCACCTGGGCACTCCGATAGCTCCCCTCGTCGGTAATGAGAACGCTCTGCCCTACCTCCATTCGAGCAAAGGGGTATCTACCCGGACGGCCCCGGCCAGGGTTCGGAATGTCGAATCCGTTTTCTATTTCCATGTCACAAAATCCCTAAGAGAATGTATTTCGGCATACTACACAAAATCATACAAGAGGTCAACGACTTTGCCCGGTTTTGAAGGGCTGGACACGTGGACACGTTGGACAGCCAAAAACCCTTGTACCTTTTTATGGCGTTTTGGAGCCACTACACAAAGCCGCTATCTGGTCATCTCGGCTCTATATCTCCATAAAAGTTTTATAGGGGAAAATGGTGTCCCACCTGTCCATATGGTCTTAAACCCGGACATGGCAAGGGCTGAGAGACGGACACGAATTACCAAAAGTGGTGTCCAGTGCTGTCCCCTTTGTCCACATAGATGAGAATTTTTCTCATCCGATCTTGATGTTGGACACTACCCCGTCCCACCCTTTGTCCAAAAAACCCGGCCAAGTGGGCCGGGCTATTCAACAATATTATATACAACCCCTTACAACAAAAGCACAGCTATTCGGTATCATACGCCCCGCCGATTCGGAAAAACCGACGCTTACGCTGTCCGCCCAGTCGGACTCGTCGGCTATCCTTCGACCAGCCGGGCGTCCGAACAATGCAGCGTCGGACCATCGCCTGTTCTGACTGACTGGGCGGCCTGCTCGTGCCGCTTACGGCCTGCCACACCTCTCTGACATTCGCCGTCTGACGTTGTCCGTTCTGCCAATTGGGCAGCTCGTCTTCCGCCTCTTCTTCCAGGCTCTCCATGGCTGTCGGCTCGCTGGCGTTCAGGTAATCGGACACATCGTCCTGAATGGGGTCGAGGTCGACACGCTCTTCCTGAATCTCTTTCGATTTCTCCAGGGCCTCGCCTTCGAGGTCCAGATACTCGCCCTGCCTATAGCGCCAGCGGGCCTCGGCCCATAGCTGGTCACGTTCACGCCTGAGCCCGGCGATGTCGATTTCCACCACCTCTACCGGCCAGAAGCGGCGGTTCCCGGTTTCGTCTTTCAGGTATTCGCGGCTGTTGGTTGTCCCGGCGAATACACACTGGCGCGGGAAGGTCGACGCCCGCTTGGCATACGCCAGCCGGGCTCGATCCTCACGACGCGACATGAACTCCTTCACTTCCTCGACCTCGGTGCGTCGCATCGCGGACAGTTCGCCCATTTCGACGATCCAGACCCCGTTGATCTGCTCGATCACCTCCTTGCCGGAGAACGACGAGATGGAGTCACTGAACCACTCGTCGCCCGCCAGCACATTGAGAGCTGTCGATTTACCGACGCCCTGGTCCCCCTCCAGGATCATGGCACAGTCGAATTTGATGCCCGGCCGCATGATCCGGGCAACGGCGGCCACCAGCCACTTCGAGCCGATCTGCCGTGTGTACTCATCGTGCTCGACACCCATATGGTCACGCAGCCAGGTGTCGATCCGGGGCGTACCGTCCCATTCGAGTGACCGGATATAGCGCCGCACCGGATGGCGCCGGTTCAGGTCGGCCACCACGTTGACGGCATGGACCACGGACTGCGGCTGGAACTCGGCACCGTAATGGCGACGGATGTAGTCAATCAGCCGGTGGTCATCCCGATCCTCCCACAGACTACCGTTCGTCGTATCCTCGATATGGCGCCACGGGAGCGACGAAAACGCCCGGATTTCACCGCACATTTCGTTCAGGCCGATGGAGTGACGCAGCCGGTCGTCACATATCATCAGCATCTTGAGGTTGTACCCCGTCTTTTCGAGCTGGGCGGTCTTCTGGTTGCGCTCCAGCAGGCTGCGCCAGTCGTCCGGGCGATAGGCCATCAGCCGGGCGAAGAGGTTATCGTCGTCGGCCTCGGTGCCGCCGATCCCCTCGGCGTCGTCGCCACGGTCATATTCGCGCTCTTCACCGAAGGCCGCGATCTCATCCTCGGCGCCCTCGAACAGTTTCTCCGCCTGCTCATCGTTGACGTGCCCGGCCTCGGCCCGGACACGGGGATCGCTGGCGCACTGCTCCAGCATGGCCCTGTAGCTGTCCTGCTGGGTGATGTCGGTATCCGGGTCGTCCTGGTCGCCACCATGCAGATAGACGCGGCACAGGTCGAACGCATTGGTCGCATGACGCTCGCACGGGTCCGAGGCATGTGTGTTCACGATGTGATTGCCATCACCCGTCACAAAGGCGCCTCGACCCTGCCCTGAGCCCAGCAGGTAATTGAGGGTTTCTTCCTCCCGGTCATGCCACTCGAAGATGTGCGGCAGGAACTCATCCACGATTTCATTGATCGAGTACGCCCGATTGAACGCACCGACCCAACCGGCCTTTGCCGTGGCTTCGGGCATATCCTGTTCGCCCCGTGCGGCCTTCTCACGGGCGCGTTCGACCACCTCGGGGCTGATGTCCAGCTCCACCAGCTCTTCGCCCAGCAGGGATTCCACGAATCCGATGCGTTCGCCTTCCAGCGGGTCGGTTGCATCGTTGGTGAACTTCGGGTTGGCCGTATAGATCGGCTGGACCGGGTTGAACACGCTGCGGTCGATGCTGAGGTCGCTGTCCTTCGCCCAGGCGCTCAGGGTTTCGCCGTTGTAGGGCGTCTCCAGCATGAAGAAGACGTGGGCCTTCAGGGAGCGCGAGAACCCGGCGCTGGAGCTGAAGTGGTAGACGAACGACCGATCGTGGAACTCTCCGGGCAGCGTTGCCTCGATCCATTCGATCAGCGCGTCCTCGCTGGTCGGGTCGGACTCCGGTTGATAGTCGTCAACGTCGAAGCACAACCAGTGATGTGCCACATCCTCCATGGTTTGCAGGTTTCGGCGGACACGGCCTTGGCTATCAAACATATCGGGGGCCGTATCCGGGGTAACGCTCTCGCGCCGCTGGCCCCGGACCACACAGGCGTATGACTTCCGGGATACTGAAGACAGAAAATCATATACATCGGACAGCGTTTTGATCGGTGCCGTCTCAACCGAGAAATGCCGCGCCCTGTCGTAGGAGTGCCAGCTCTCGCCGTCGAACGTTTTTGCCATTCGGCGCTTGCCGCCAGCGGTCTTCAGGATCGTGATGTGGTCGGTCAACTCATGTCTCCTGTTCGGTATTTAGTTCAGCTTCCTGCCAGCTTCGGCCCGATCCCATCTTGCTTTCTGCGTGATCGCCTGCTCAATTCATGCCATCGACGATCAAAATGATGCCGAACACACATGAAACGGCCATCAATACTGTCAGCAGCGCCAGCGGGTTTTGCATGATCGTGATGTAAAACCCATACCCCATCAGGGACAGCATGGGTGTTGTCAGTGCGGCGCCCATGAGCACTTTTCCTTTTCTCATGCCGTGCCTCTCCCAGGGTCGATGGCGTCGGCATATGCACGAGCTGCTTCTGCATACTGCTGTGCGTTATTTTCCGGGTCAGATTCAGCTTTAAATTCAAGCCATCCGGCCACTTCGCGCCAATGTTTCGCCTTGAATGGTGCGAGCGCATCGCGCTCTGCTTCTGCCTTTTCGGCACGCGCTTCCGCCGCCCGAATACGTTCGTAAAGTGCAGTGCGGTCCATCTTGTCCATTCGCATCATTTTCTTCGCCGTATTATTTTATGTCTTGACGTATGAAATACAAGATAACACACTAAGCACCGTCAGCAATAGCGCTGGCATCGAAGCGCCAACGACAGCGGAGGCTGGAATGACTGAATGGAAGAACACACGGGTACGAGGCACGACGGCATTTGCGAGCAATCACGAACTGAGTGTTGGCGACATCGTTCTAACTCGTGACATAGGGAACGGTGTTCGGGTCACCAAAAACGCTAGTACGTATGGCATGACCTCCGGATATTCGCCTGAATACGAGGTAGTTGACCTGCCGAACTTCATGCGGGCTCGTGTCCTCCATACATGGACATTCGCGGGCGACCACGGCCTGAAGAGCGGTGACATCGTGCCGGTTCGACGTGTCTATAGAGGATTCGAGACGGTGATTCCCGGTACTTTCAGCGGCGACGGCGGAGCTTACGAACTCATTGACGATCAGGAGAGCGGTATGTACCCCATTAGTGGCGACACCTTTATCAGCATCCAGAGGGCTGTAGAAAACGGACGTTATGTCCATATCCGAGCCCGGGCCCGGGACCGCATGATGGGTAGTATTACCCCCGGCACCGACTATCTTATTCAAGGTCTGGATGGGGACCGTGATCTGCTGATCGCGGATGACGACCGAGACACGCGGCCGATTACAGTTAACCAGGCTCGGTTTTTCCAGCTAGTGACCGACCTGACAACCGCTCCGGGTCAGGATAGTCAGGAGAACCCGGGGACAGTAATCACCGATGACGTGTACAACTCGATCATTGGCTCTATTCGTGCCGGTCACGAGGTCGTCGTACAGGCCATCTCCAGTTTCGCGGATACGTCAAAAGGCACTACCTATTCGCTGCTATCGTTGAACGCTGATGGTCTGCCCGAGTATGGCGACGACGTGGATGATCTGATGGGCCTCCATCGACAGCGGGCGTTCTCCCATTTCCGAGTCATGTCCGGATTGTATGGTGATGTAAGTAATACAACAGAACCCATCAAGCGCGGTGACTACGTCCAACTGAGCGCTGGTCTCAGCGACGAGCAATTCGATGAAATCGTCCGGGTCATGGTGAATGCCGGTGGCTGGCGAGGTACACCGCTTCAGAATGTCAGTGGCAAGTTCCTGCTCCTGGATAAGCGGGACGGCGAAGTGTGGACCGTGAGTTATTCGTCTCTCATTGCCGGTGCGAGTCGAAAGATGACCTACGACGATATTTTTGGCACCGACCGTGACACTAATGAAGACGGCTTCACCATCTGGACGGGTGGGCGTTGCCCTGTAGATATCGGAACCCTAGTCGATGTCAAATACCGTGATGGTAAGTATAACTACGGTGTCGGAGCGGGCTGTACATGGGATACCTCCGGTTCAACTCCTGATCGTTGTGCTCATGATTGGTCTAGCCGAAATAGGCCTGCTTCCATCGTCGCCTATCGTCTGCATCAATCTGAAGAAAGCAACACTGGCGGTACCGATGTTGGCGACCTTCCCCAACTCACGTTTGATGATGTCCGGTATATCGTGGCAGAAATCCGGGCCGGGCGCTCGGTGACGCTGGTCTGCCGTTATGACGACGATGCCATGCACCAGGTCACGAAAGGTAAACGCTACTCCGTCAATGCGTTGGATTGTGCCAGAGACCCGCTTATTACCACGGACTCGGGCCGAGAGAAGGACATCACATCCGGCTGGTACGTCAACTTCAGTCTGGAGCGCGGCCGCGAGCCGCAACTCCATAGCTTTGAAGGTATGACTTCAGACGACCTGGCAACGCTAATCCGACAGCGTCAGGAAGAGTCCGCTGAAAAACTAAGCCGTGCCAACGAGGCCCGCGAGGAGCTGCAACGTCGCCTTAATGATGTCTACTGATTAAAAACTGTATGGGCACCCAGTGTTTGGCTCTGCCCTTACACGTCACAGTAGGTTACTGAACGCAGTGTTTAATCCAAGATATTGATTCAACTGAGACATCAGGGAGCCGAAGAGATGAGCGACCAGATTACGATTAACACTACGCTGCCCACCATCGGCGCTGTCGAAATCGTAACGGACGACCCGGCCAAGGCCCGGGATATGATGCAGGAAATGGCGAATCTGGATAAGGCGCTGGATGACATCTATAACAAGGCGGCCACTAAACCGGAGGCATCTGAACTTGTCGCTTCTCAGTCCGAGATCGCTCATACCGATGCGGAAACCGGGTCAGAGCCCGAACCCGAAGCCGAACCCGATAACGGCGCCGCCATCGAAGGAACTGAAGAGTCCACGATTACTCTGAAGGATATTCGGAAGGAGCTGAAGGAGATCGACAGTGATACCGCCAAGGAACTGATTGGTAGGCACCTGCCTGAAGGAGCGAGGGTCACATTGAGCAAGGTGCCGGAAGGCGAGCATCAGGAATTGTATGATGAAGTGATGGCGGCCCGACAGGCTGCCTGATGGGCAAGCGCCCTACGGGGCGCTTACTCATGCTCTTTCAGAAGGTTGAAAAGTTCTGTCAACTGCTCGAACGACATAACGCGATCCATGCGAACTCGATAAGTACCATCACTACGCTGGTCGATGCTCATATCCCCTGAAGAAGCATCCGACCCCCCTACCTCTTCTGTAGCCATCATGGAAGGAAAGTCGATACCCGTTTCATTCTGAAGAGCCCGAGCGTTTTCGGGATGCGGCAGCGAGGCCATGCGTACATACCTGCTTATATGGTCACGCGGGATGCCGGTGCGCCGACTAAGATCGGACTGCGTCATCCGATTGCTATGGATATAGTCCTTGATCGCCTCGGAGACTTTTTTCATCGCGTTCCTACGCTGGGCCCCGCGATAAGACATTGATTCACTCATTTATTCTCCCCTGCGCATGTATGTATATGACTTACATAATACCATACTTAAACGTTCAAGTGTAGGATTACATGAGTTTTATTTTTGCCTCATTGACTGTCGCTTCGTATGTATGATTTTATGTATTTTGTAAATAGAAAGGAGGCGTAGATGCCGGGCGATATTAGCGTACTGAAAACGGAAGAAGACCTCGTCAGAGCTACAAAGCCTGCATACCAGTATCGAGATGTGGTCTTGGTGGATGGCCGACTGTTTGAGGTGAATGTGGTGAGGCTTACGGAAGCTGGGCAAACGCCAAGAGCAACCATGGAGGTGCTGAAAGATGATTGAGTTTCTGCTGTGCGTACTGTACGGAACCGTATTTCTATATGTAGGGGAAATTGTATTCAGCAGCTTACGAGCCTACAGAAAGCAGCAAAAGGATTTTGAGGCGAGCTGTGAACGTCGCAAGGCTGAACTCCGCCAGCAAGCGCGACTCACCAGCAACAAGGGCCGTATTGCATGATTGAACATGGTCAACGCGCGCATTCCCGGCTTAGCCCCAGTAGTGCTCACCGCTGGATGAAATGCCCCCGCTCGTTTTGGTGGGAGCCCGACTTTCCCGATAGCACGAGCCCCCATGCCGAAGAAGGCACGGCAGCGCATGAACTATCCGAAAAGGCACTGGCCGAAGGGAAGGATGCTCGCAGCTACGAGGGCCAGACCTTTAACGGGTACAAGGCCTCCGAAGAAATGGTGACGGCTACTCAGCTATACATCGACGCAATCAACGGCACCCCCGGTGAGCATTACCTAGAGGAACGTCTGGAGCATCCCAACATCGCCGGGATGTTCGGAACGGCGGATGACGTGGCTGACGACGCCCCGACCCTGTATGTCTCGGACCTGAAGTACGGTAAGGGTGTTCAGGTGGAGGCCCCCGGCAACGCCCAGCTCAGGATTTACGGCCTCATGGCGCTGCATCGCTTTGGCGTGCTGAACGACTACGAAACCGTGGTGACTCGTATCCATCAGCCTCGGCTTAACCACACCAGCGGGGAAGAGCTTACCGTGGATGAGCTGGAGACATGGGAGCAACAGAATCTTATTCCAGCTATCAACCGGCTGGATGACGAGCCTGAAACCATGGTGGCCGGTGACCATTGTCGATGGTGCAAGGCTGCTGCGGTTTGCCCGGAGCTGGCCCGCGTCAACATGGCAGCGGCGGAAGGTATGTTTGAGGATGATGCCCCTGCCCTACCGACCGACATCACCGAACCTGAGCTACCGTCGCCCGAGAGCCTGACTCGCGATCAGATCGTGGCGATCCTGGGCCATCGTAAGCAGATCGAGAACTGGCTGCGAGCCATCGAGACTCATGTGTCTGATGCGCTACAGGCCGGTGAAGAGGTGCCCGGCTACAAGATGGTTGCTGGCCGGACTCAGCGCAAGTGGGAAGACGAGGGCCAGGCGCTGGAGGCCGCCCGGAGCGCGGCATGGGACGATGAAATCCTCACCACGCCCCGCTTGAAGACTCCGGCCCAGCTCGAAAAGGCCATCGGGAAGGAACGATTCCGGGAACTGATGGAAAACCACGTATCCCGGGCCCCGGGTAAACCGACTCTCGCCCCGGAGTCGGATAAACGCCCGGCATTGGAGCTGCGTAATCCCGAGTCCCTTTTTGACGACTAAATGTATGTTGTTGTATTGAATACATGGCAATACATTGATACCCTGATTACCGTTAAATCGAAACGAGGAAGACAGAAATGACACAAGTGAAGACTCCCACCTTCCGTGGTTCCTACATGAACAAGCTCATCGAGGGCGAGGAAAAGCAGAACAACGAGGGGAAACCGTACATGGCCTACAGCCTCCGCGCTGACTTTGAGCCGGAAGATTGCCCTGGTTTTGATGCCGGTGACCCGCGTACCTATCCGAATTGGGCGAAGGAAGCCATCGAGGAAGCCATCGAGACTGGCAAGACAAAATTCTGGAAAGGCAAGCGTCCCAATAACCTATCCATGCCATTCATGGACGGTGACGACGCCGATAAGCCGGAACTCGAAGGCAAGGTCTACTGCAACATGAAGGCGTTCGGGCGTCGCTGCCCGGTACTGGGTATGGACAACAAGGCCATCAGCCCCGACGGCGGTGGACTCAACGAACAGGTGATTTACTCCGGCGCCTACTACAAGGCTGTCATCACCTTCGCTCCTTACGATGCCCAGGGCAATCGTGGCGTCTCTGCTCGGCTGGTTGCAGTTCGGAAGGTGGATGATGGTGAGCGTATGGCAGGCGGCATCAGTGAGTCCCAGGCCGAGGACATGTTCGGTGATGAGGACGGCACCCAGGCTGCGGTGGAAGACGATTTCCTTTCGTAACCGTTGTCAATAGTTGTATGGCCCCTGCGGGGGCCTTTCTGAACAGGGAGGAAGCATGATTCGACCCTTGATTATTATCGGCGCCCTGCTGCTTATCGGAGGCGTAACCGGGGCCTCCGTTGTCACTTGGAACGACCACTCCAGCAGTCACGACCACTCCATCTGTGACGGAGGCTGAGATGAGTCTGGAAGACAGTATCAAGACCGCCTGCGTCAGAACGGGTTTCGTCGTCAGCTTGTGGGCGTTTCCGGTATCCAGTGGCGGCTGGCATAACCTGACCGGGTTTGTCGTCTGGCTTATGGCGTTCGTATCTATCTGGGCTGCGGTAGACGATTCGGTCGATCTTTCGGACGCACGCTTAACCAGGGTCAGCAAGTTGTACGACTTTCTATATGCCGTGGGGGCTCTAGCGCTAGCCTTTCATGGCTATTTCCTGCTCACGGTGCTGCTGATGCTCGGTTTTTTCGGTATGCGTGGAAAGCGATGGCAACAGCGGAAAGCCGGAGGCGAGGCATGAAAGATACAGTCCTTTGCCTTTGTGATCTCACCGGGGCCTTCGCGGCCCCGTGGATCAGAGCCGGATACCGAGCCGTATTCATCGACCCCCAGCACCCCGAGGGGGTTTACTCAAACCATTCTCAGAGAGCCGTGGGCCATGTAATCGACCACCCCGAGTCATGGCGAGTAATCCGCGAGGAAGCGCACCGTATCGCTTTCGTGGCTGCCTTCCCGCCATGCACTGACCTGGCCGTGTCCGGCGCCCGGTGGTTTTCGCACAAGGCCGAGAACGATCCGGCTTTTCAATTCCGCGCCATGCAGGTCGTCTGGCAGTGCCACGTCATCGCGGAAATGCTGGGTGCCCCCTGGTTCATCGAAAACCCTGTATCCCGTATCAGTACGTTCTGGCGCAAACCTGACCATTCGTTTCATCCGTGGCATTACGCGGGTCTGGAGCCGGAGGACAACTACACGAAGAAAACCTGTCTCTGGACGGGAGGCGGATTCTCCATGCCTGATCGCGTAACGCTGGAGAGCAATGAGGCGCCGGACGACAGGATTCACAAGGCTGCCCCTGGCCCTGAACGAGCCAACCTTCGTAGCGCCACTCCCCGTGGTTTTGCCCGTGCAGTTTTCAACGCCAACGGAGGCCGGACGTGACTGACATCAGTGACATCGTAACCCTGGATGTGGAAACCCGTTCTACGGTAGACCTGCGCAAAACCGGGCCATGGCCCTATTCGGAGCACCCCAATACGGACCTCTGGTGTGTCGCCTGGACCGTTGGTGAGGGTGAGCTGAAAACGTGGCGGCCGGGTTACCCGGTCCCTGATGAAATCGGTCATCTACTGGAAAGCGGATATTTCTTCGAGTTCTGGAACGCCGACTTCGAGATCGCCATCTGGATCAACATTCTGTCCCCGAGGTACGGGTGGCCTGCACTTCCCCTTGACGTTGTCAGCGACGGCATGATCCGTGCCTGCATGATGGGCCTCCCCCGGTCACTGGAACAGGCCGGTCATGTGATGAAGGTGGACATGCAGAAAGACGAGCAGGGCTCCCGCCTCATGAAGCAAATGGCGAAGCCTCGCCGGATTGAGGACGACGGCACCATTGTATGGTGGGACGACGCGGATCGCGTGGATCGCCTGACTGAATACTGCCGCCAGGACGTTCGTTCTCAACGCGCCCTGAGCCGGGTGCTCCGTCCCCTTCCGGCCGCTGAGCGCGCCAGCTACCTACGCACCCTGCGGGCCAATGTCCGGGGTATCCGGGTTGATACCGGATTCGTTGACCGTGCTGTTGAGCTGCTGGACTACCAGGCAGCGGCGTACCGCCAGCAGATCAGTGAGCTGACGAACTACGCCGTCACCGCGCCGACTCAGGTGGCCGAGATCAAGTCATGGCTGGCCGACCACGGCGTAGAGCTGGAAACACTCGACAAGAACCACGTCGCTGACCTCATCGAGGAAGGCAAGGTGCCGGAGAGTGTGCAGCCGGTAATCGACATTCGTGCCCAGGGTGGTAAATCCAGCGTATCCAAGTTCCCGGCGTTTCAGCGGCGGGCAAATAGCGATGGTCGTATCCGTGGCGAGTTCATCCACCACGGCGCGTCCAAGACAGGGCGATTTTCGGGTAGTGGCGTCCAGTGTGTAACCGGAGAACACGAGGTTCTGACACCCGAGGGGTGGAAACGTATTGATTCGGTGGTAGGTGGTGCCCGGATCATGCAATGGTCGTCGGATGGTTCGTTATCATGGGTCGACGCCCCGGTGAATTGCTACGGCCCGGCAGGTGAACTGGCGGAGGTATCAGGGACCATCATTCGTGGCCGTTTTACCCCGGACCACCGTATGCCGGTCAGTACAGGGGCTGGCCTGTCCGATACCTGTCCGGGTGCCCTTGGCAGGCTCAAACGGAAAGACGGCCTGGTCATCAATGGAACAGCGGATCAGCCCGGGCTTGGTCTAACAGACACCCAACTACGCATTCTGGTGGCCTTTCAGGCAGACGGCGGATGGCAGAAGAAAGCCGCCAAATGGCGGTTCACTAAACAACGCAAGATCGAAAGACTCAGCCAGCTTCTCGACCGGGCCGGTATCACTTACAAGACGACCATACAATCTGCGGGGGTGACAGCTTTCAGGATCGACACTGCTGAAGTCCCGCACTGGCTTTGTAAGCGGTTCGATAGTTGGGTGCTGGGTACATCCGGTCGGCAAGCCGGGATCATGCTCGAAGAGTTACCCTATTGGGATGGTTGGCGGCACGCGAAAAACGGTGCCATTTCCCTGTCGTCACCTGACCGGGATCAGATTGAGTGGATGGCTACCATTGCATCCCTGGCCGGGTATACGGCAACCGTTGGGTACTATCGAGCCAAGAAAGGTGGCCATTGGCGGATTTATGTGCGTAGCAGCCGAACGACATCCGTCACCGGGAGTAGTATCAGACGGTATGCCAGCAATGAGCCTGTTTACTGCCCGACCACCCCCGGTGGTTATTGGCTGTGCCGGTACGACAACAGGATTTTCGTAACGGGGAATTGCCACAACCTACCCTCTCGCGGCGGCCTGGGCTGGCAAGAGGCGGATGAAGTCCGTGAGACGGTCATGAACCATCCACCGGCTGAAGCCGCTGAAGAAATTGACCTGTTACACGCTCAGGTGCCTACCGCCTTGTCCTCCTGTCTGCGCGGGGTTATCACCGCCAGTGAGGGGTACAAGCTCTATTGTGCTGACTACTCCAACATCGAGGGGCGGTTTGCAGCGTGGCTTGCTGGAGAAGACTGGAAGCTGAAGGCGTTCAGGGAGTTTGATGCCGGTACTGGTGAAGACCTCTATAAGGTCGCGGCCAGCGGCATACTGGGTATCACCCCGGGTGAAGTCGATAAGAAGATGCGTAACGCTCTCGGTAAGGTTTCCGAGCTGTCGCTTCAGTTTCAGGGCGGGGTCGGCGCGTTCCTGTCCATGGCGAAGACCTATCGTGTGGAGATCGCGGATTACTGGGACGTTATTCAGCAGAGCGTTGAGCCGTCAGTCGTTGAGCGGACACTTGAGGCATGGGAGAGCCGAGGTAAACACTCCGATACCGAGTATCGGACCTGGGTGGCTGCCGAGGCCGTGAAACTGGCCTGGCGGGATCGGCATCCGAATATCGTCCAGGCGTGGTACGAGTGCGAAAACGCGATGGTCGAGGCCCTGCGAACGCCGGGGACCGCCCACTATGCCTGCGGCGGTAAAATGGCCTTCCAGGCTCGCCGTATCAGTGGTGTCCCCTTTCTATTGCAACGCCTACCATCCGGTCGGCTCCTGTATCTCGCGTACCCATGGTTGGAACACAAGAAAACCCCATGGGGCACGACAAAGCCCCAGGTGAACTACTTCGGAGTTGAGTCACAGTCCCGCAAATGGAAGCAGTTTACCACCTATGGCGGCGACACCTTCCAGTCGGGGGTTCAAGGCGGTGCATGCGACATCATGCGCCATGGCTGGGCCAACCTGGAGGATACAGGGGGTTACAGCGTGCTGCTGAACGTTCATGACGAGCTGGCTGGCGAACACACTGATGGTGATATAGCCGAATTTGAGCGCTTGATGTGTTCACTACCTGATTGGGCTGAGGGGCTGCCGGTAACCGCCGAAGGGTATGTAGCGGATCGTTACCGCAAGGATGATTAACATGCGCCCATTGTATGTAGTTGTATTTAACTACTACAATTTACGGTCCATACAAGGAGGTGCCCATGCCCCAGGAGATCGATATAGAAACGGCTTTTGTCCGACATGTGCGTAGACGCGGATATGAAGCCCTGAAACTGGTACTTGCCAGTCAACGCGGCTGGCCCGACAGGACATGCCCTCTGCCGGGCGGACGAATCTGTTACATCGAACTCAAACACCCCGATGGCACAGGACGTGAGTCCGCTCAGCAGAGAAAGACCCGGACGTGGCTGGAAGCACGAGGCCACCCGGTATTGGTAACAGACGACCTCGAAACCGCAAAGATGTGGTTTGACGAGCAACTTGAGATAGCGAGAGCACTGTAATGACCGACCAATCCGTAGAAATCCTGAGCGACATCACCGTTCACAACAAGTACGCACGTTATCTTTCCGAGCAACAGCGCCGGGAGACGTGGTCCGAGCTGGTGGACCGAAATGAGGGGATGCACCAGCGTCGATACCCGGCACTCTCTCATGTGCTGGAAGACCTCTATACGGACTACGTGCTCCCGAAAAACGTGCTCCCGTCGATGCGCTCTCTCCAGTTCGCGGGCTCACCGATCGAACAGTCTCCGAACCGTATCTTCAACTGCGCATATGCCCCTGTTGACCACCCTGACATGTTCAGCGAAACGATGTTTCTGTTGCTCGGGGGCACCGGGGTCGGGTACAGCGTGCAACGTCGGCACGTCGAACAACTCCCACCCCTCAAGGGGCCGAAAGAGCGCAGTCGGCGCTACGTAGTGGGAGATAGCATCGAAGGCTGGGCAGACGCCGTAAAAATGCTCATGGAGTCGTACTTTCACAACAAGGCGACAGTCCGTTTCGATTACAGCGACATCCGGCCCAAGGGCGCGGAGTTGGTGACCAGCGGCGGTAAAGCGCCGGGGCCGCAACCGTTGCGAGACTGCATCGAGACGATGAGGGGGCTTTTGGAGTCTGTCGTCGAGCTTCGTGGATATGGTACGCAGTTGAAGCCTATCGAGGTCCACGACCTGATGTGCCACATCGCTGACGCCGTTCTCGCAGGTGGCATCCGCCGAGCTGCACTTATTTCACTGTTTTCTGCTGACGACATGGAGATGATGCAGTGCAAGTCCGGCCCCTGGTGGGAACAGAACCCGCAACGTGGTCGGGCCAATAACAGCGTCATCCTGCATCGCGGCTCCACCACACGAGAGCAATTCGATGACATCTGGAAACGTGTCGAACTCAGCGGTGCCGGGGAACCGGGCATCTATTTCACAAACAACCTCGACTGGGGTACTAACCCCTGCGCAGAAATCGCTCTACGGCCGCACCAGTTCTGCAACCTGACCGAGATCAACGCATCGGATGTAACCGATCAGGAAGAGCTGGATAAACGGACCATGGCGGCGACACTCCTGGGGACGCTTCAGGCTGGCTATACCGATTTCCACTACCTGCGGGACATCTGGCGCCAAACGACCGAAGAGGATGCGCTGCTCGGTGTTTCGATGACCGGCATCGCATCGGGCGGCGTCGTTAAACTCGACCTGGATCAGGCAGCCCGGTTTGCCACCTTCGTGAACCGAGAAATTGCCGACGCTATCGGGATCAATCGAGCCGCCCGAATCACCACGGTCAAACCTGCTGGGACAACCTCCCTGGTGCTGGGGTCGTCGTCAGGTATCCAT
Organism: Kushneria phosphatilytica; assembly: GCF_008247605.1. NCBI lineage: Bacteria > Pseudomonadati > Pseudomonadota > Gammaproteobacteria > Oceanospirillales > Halomonadaceae > Kushneria > Kushneria phosphatilytica. Next base: position 2,047,029 of record NZ_CP043420.1, read on the forward strand.
GCTTGGCACAACGACTACTACATCCGTCGAATGCGGATCGGTAAGAACGAGGCACTGTATAGCTATCTGGCAAGCAACCACCCCGAACTCGTCGAAGATGAGCTGTTCCGACCGGAAACCATGGCCGTAGTGTCGGTTCCTCAACGGGCACCGGAAAGCGCTATTACCCGCGAGGAAAGCGTATTCGACCTGCTCGAACGTGTGAAGGACTTCAACCAGCGCTGGATTCAGCCCGGTCATCGGCATGGTGATAACAGCCACAACGTGTCCTGCACGATCAGCGTTCAGGATCATGAATGGGACGCTGTAGGCGACTGGATGTGGGAGAACCGTGACCAGTACAACGGTATCGCGGTCCTGCCGTATGACGGCGGTAACTATGCCCAGGCGCCGTTTGAGGACATCAGCCGTGAGGAGTTCGAGCGGCTGTCATCCGGGTTGACAGAGATTGACCTGACGCAGGTGACCGAAGAAGAAGACAACACTGACCTCACAGGTGAGGCCGCTTGCGCCGGGGGCCAGTGCGAAATTACATGACCACATTGTATGTAAATATGTCGCCCTGTATTGGCATATGCAACCTCAACTCCGGCATATGCCGGGGTTGTTTCCGAACCTTGGACGAGATCACAGGCTGGAAAGACATGGCTATGAGCGACCGTGAATCGGTTATGAGGCAGATCAAGGGCCACCGGGCTACGCATCATTGCCCTGAATGTGGGCATCCAAGCTGGTGTGCCATGGAGAATGGCAATTCCGTTAGTGCGTGCTGGTGTTCCCGTGTCACGGCGGCTCGGGCAATCGAGGGTGAGAAATGCCTCTGCCGGCGATGCCTGTGTACGGAGTTGACTGATGGCGCAAACACTTGAGCTGGAGGACTACCAGAAAAAGGCTGCCCGGTTCGTAATCCAGATTCGTCGCTGTATGTTGGCGTTATGCCCGGGGCTGGGCAAGACAGTATCCGTGCTGGCAGCATTCAGGACGCTCAGAAAACACGGCATGGCGAGTAAAATGCTCGTCGTTGCCCCGCTCAATCCCGCCAAGATGGTCTGGCGTCAGGAGGCGTCGAAATGGGAGCCGTTCGCCGATATGGACGTTCGGCTGCTCCATGGCTCCGGGCGAGAGGCCGCTGCGCATAGTGACGCAGACATCCATGTCATCAACTATGAGAGCCTGAACTGGCTATACGACCAGTTCGATGAATGCCCTTACGACGTGATCGTTCTGGATGAGTCGACCTACTTCAAGTCGCCCCAGTCCAAGCGTCGAAAGGCCATTCTGCCGTGGACATGGGCGGTACCCTACGTTGTGGAGTTAACCGGTACGCCCTCCCCTCGTAGCCTCGAAGACCTGTGGGCTCAGATTCACATTCTGGATGGCGGCCGGGCGCTCGGTCGGTATGTCACGCACTTCCGTGACCGATATTGTTACCCGAAGCACAAACGCGGGCATGTCGTATATGAGTGGGGTTTCAAGGAAGGCGCTGAGGAAAGCATCCATGCGGCCGTAGCCCCTCGGGTTCTGCGCATGAGTGCCGAGGATTATCTTGACCTCCCTGACTATGTGTTCCGGGACATCGACGTTGAGCTACCACCAAAAGCGATGCGTCAGTACCGATCCATGGAAAAGGAGATGTTTGCGGAACTCGACAACGGCGATGAGTCCATCGCCCTGTCAGCCGGGAGCGCACGCGGTCGGTGCCACCAGATGGTCGGTGGTGGACTCTACAAGGATGATCGTGAGGGGGAAGACTACTGGCACCTGCACAATGCCAAGACCGACGCCCTGAAGGTGCTGCTTGAATCGCTACAGGGGCAACCGGTCATCATAGCAATACAGTTTCGTCATGAACGTGAGCGGGTCGCACAAGCTGTGAAGAGCATCACTGGGAAGGAGCCGCCAGCCGTAGTCAGCGGGTCGACGGTGGACACCGCCGTGTTGCAGGAGGAATGGAACGCTGGTCAGCACCCGGCCGTCATTGTTCACCCAGCGTCTTTGTCGCACGGAGCGAACCTCCAGAATGCCGGGGTCGGTATCGTCTGGTATTCAATGACCGACAATCTGGAACACTACGACCAGCTCAACCGGCGACTCCGGCGTCGCGGGCGCACATCCCCAGTTATGGTATGGCATATCAAGGCCGTGAATACAGTAGATGAGGCCATCATCTCGCGTGGCGGGGAAAAGTCACAGACGCAGCAAACACTCCTTGACGCCCTGCATTCGTATAGGCACGATGTATGTAGTTGTATTTAATACACATCAATACGAGATGGGGACGATGAGTACCGAAAAATTCACTATAGACCTCAACCATTTGGATTCTCCTGAGTTCGCTCGGTTCGTAACACAGGATCGTAATGGTCGTGTCGATTTTTGGCAGGAAAAGCCAAACCAAAGCTACTTATTTACCGGATGGGTCCCCAACAGAGCTTTCGGTGGAAGAAAAACCGTTGTGGCTCCAGAGATTGCCCTTGCGAACCCGGAATGGCGCCAAGCAATCGTCGAGCTGCCTGTTTCTATGCCCGAAATGTATGAAGATGTATCGCATACAGCGACAGATTTCTTGGATAAGGCTCGCAGCCATATGGAAGACCGGGCCGCCACTTATGACAGCCCGAGCGGTGAGCGGTCCATGGGCCTCACGGTTCAAGCGTTCAACGTCATCACGGGCCATGAGCTGACCGAGGAACAAGGCTGGCTATTCATGGAAGTCCTCAAGAAGGTTCGCAGTCAGCAAGGTGACTACCGAGAGGATAACTATGAAGACAGCGTTGCTTACGCATCCCTTCGGGGAGAGACAGCAGCCAAGGAGAGGAACCGATGAGTACCGTCTTCACTATGGTCAATCTCTTTTGCGCCATCGTCATTTATTTCCAGTCAATGGCTTACGCACTCGATAGCGAATGGCGTACGAGAAGCAGTATGACCGGCCGCGTTGTTCCGGCTCTCATGGCGGCCTATATCACGTTCGACATACTAAAGGAGATCAACATTGGCTGACGTAGCAGACAGGGGTAGCCAGCTTACTGAACAGCTTCTGGATGAGTACCTGAAGGTACGACGCCCTACCGTTCAACTCGAACCGATTGGCGAGTGCCGCAACCCGCTTTGCTGCCTCGAACTGGACGATCCCCGAGCGCTTTACTGTGACCCGGGCTGTGCTGAAGAACATCAATGGGTGATGGAGCGTGAGCGATGAGTTATATCGAAATGTTTGCCCAAGACCTGAAAACCACGGTTGAACTGTGCCTGGGTGAAGTCGATAGACAGGAAAACGAAGATATTGATCGTGCCGTTGAGGAGGAAATGTCCCGTCGATTTTTCCCGGCCAAGACCCGTGAACAGGCACTTAAACGTATGAAAAATCGAGGTGGTGCGTGCGATATTGAACGAAATTACTTCCTCATCAAGGCAACGTATGCCGAAGTCAAGCATTCCCTTCGACGCCTTCGGTCAACATGCGCTCTTGCCCTATCCGCAGACACACCCTTCAAAGCATGCGTTCAAGTTTCATCAGACGAGGCTCATCTCATTGAATGTTGGGGAGGTGCCAGATGATTCGGTATTACCTGCGAGATACCGCTGGGACTATGTACTGCCTCGACCCAAGCCAGGAAAGCAGTGTTCTGTGTGGCCTGCTGGAACGGCTCAGGAACCATGAGATCACGGAGGTCACTTACCCTGGGTCCGGCATTACCTTCAATCGTTGCATGGGGGTAGCATGACCGAGTTCGATCCGCACTACGTTCGCATCGGCCGCCAGCAGGCGGCCCATATTCTCGGCCTGAGCCTGTCAGAGTTTGATCGTCGACGCCGTGACGATCCACGTTGCCCGGACGGGGCCAAGGATTCCCCGGCCCGTGGGTCCGCCCGCCTCTTCCGCCTATCCGATATCTATGCGTATAGTGAGCAGTTGATGTTAGGGAACGACAGCCTCTGACTTGAACGGCTTGCCCATGAGTAAAAGCAGCTCCAACAAAGGTTGCGGCCGTGCGATAGAGTTTCTGATCTTCTACACGACCGTGACCACCTGCTTTATATGGTCCGAATACTGGTACGTATGGATCGCGATTGCCCTGGGGCTTCGTCTGTTGATACCGAAGAGTTGGCGGCCGAGCGTTGTGAGCCGTAGCACTTACCGCAAAATAAGAGGAAGATAACTGTTAAGCTCTGTTTTTTTTGTACCTGCTGGTGTACCGGATAGCACTAAAAATGCCCGTAGCCCGCATCAAACGGACATCGTAAGATGCAGGCTCCGGGCACCATTTCCATCGACCACGATGGGTCGGGTAGAATTTCCGAACGGTAGTGTCCCTTCCCTGCTTTTTCCTGAACCTTTCTGCACTTCCTTGCCACTTGTACGGTCATTTCTGTCTGTCACTGATACCACTTTTCAGGCGTTGCAACCGGGAATATCTTCGATACCTCTCTGGTGAAGGGCTTGGAAATAAAACTTCGCCATTCATCATTTCGAGGCCCTGGGCATAAAATTTGTGCCGAATCATACTTTTCCAGACTTTCTACTGATGCCCATGGTCCGGGTTCGGTTAATGTGTGTAAAATGAGTGCCTCAATCCGGGATGGAATCCGAACGCCGTGTCCGATTATATGAGCTTCCTGTCCGGCCACAGTGAACTGACCGAGTGGATGATCACCTTCTTCGGCAATGCCTCGCTGTTGGTCCTCTGGAGTCTGACCACGCTGGTATTGACGATCATGATGACGCTTGTGCGTTCCACCAGACAGGAGCGCCGGCTGAAACGCTGGGCTCGTGCCAGCGCCCTCAATGTCGCGATCTCCATACTGGTAATCGTGATCATCAATATCCTTTCCGAAGGGTATCTGCTGGAGTATGTCGAAGGCATGGCACGCTCGCGGCGGGCCATCTTCGTCATGAATTACGCCTCGATCTTCACCCTGGTGCTGATTCCCTTGCAGTGTCTGCTGCTCGTACTGTTTTCGCGCCGTTCTGCAAAAAGCAGAGAGCGCAGGCGTCAGCGGCACCACTACAGTTGACAGAAAAGAAGCATCTTGCGAACGACTTGAGCTGAAAAGGCGACAAGGTCGCACCCTTGCCGCCAATCCCTTATCCTGTGCCCTGGACTCAGTATCCCTTCGGAGCTCATGCCCCTCATGCAGAGTGATCAGCCAATCGCCGATCGCGCACGGCGCTTTGCCGTTGCCCCCATGATGGACTGGACTACCCGCGATCAGCGCGTCTTCGCCCGCTGTCTGACGCGGCGTGCGCTGCTTTATACCGAGATGGTAACCACCGGTGCCATTCTGCACGGCTCGCCACGTGAGCGCTTTCTCGGCTATCACGACAGCGAGCATCCGCTGGCCCTGCAGCTGGGTGGCAGTGATCCTGTCGAGCTTGCCGAATGCGCAGCCATCGCCGAAAGCTGGGGATATGATGAAATCAATCTCAACGTTGGCTGCCCCAGCGATCGAGTGCAGAACAACCTGATCGGCGCCTGCCTGATGGGTCAGCCCGAGTTGGTGGCACGATGCGTGGCCGCCATGCAGTCAGCAGTATCGATCCCGGTCACCGTCAAATGCCGCATCGGTATCGATGATCAGGATGAAGACCAGGATCTGACTCGATTTGTCGAAATCGTGGCCGCTGCCGGTTGTCGCACCTTTATCGTTCATGCCCGCAAGGCCTGGTTGCAGGGGCTTTCCCCAAAACAGAACCGAGATGTACCGCCACTGAATTATCCGCGCATTCATCGCCTCAAGCAGGCCTTTCCGGAGCTGCACATTGGTAGCAATGGCGGACTGAAGACGCTGGAAGAGTGTCGTGAACAGCTGGCATACGTCGATAGCGTCATGATCGGTCGCGAAGCCTATCAGAACCCCTGGCTGCTGGCGGGTGTCGACCATGCCATATTCGGTGAAGCTGATGCGCCTCGCACACGCGATGACGTCATGCTGGCCTTTCGCCCCTATATCAGGGAACGACTGGCAGCCGGTGTTCGGCTCAATCACATCACGCGCCACATTCTCGGCCTGTACAGTGGTTGTCGCGGTGGCCGCGCCTTTCGTCGGCATCTCTCGGAAAATGCACATCGCGATGGCGCTGGTATCGAAGTGGTCGATGATGCACTGGCACTGGTCGAAGCCCCTGCCTCCGCTCTCGCGGGATGACGCCAATCACGCGCTTGTCGATTTGTGCACGTCAACCATACTGAGTCTCATTGCACTCCCGCTTCATGCAAAGCGGGACATGTCACGATGACCATCACGTCGATATGACGCGACAAGACTCAGGAGGCAATCATATGCGCCTGCAACTACCCGGTCCCTTCGGTTTTGGCAGTGCCCCACTGGGCAACATGTTTCGCGATATCCCCGACAGTGAAGCATTCGAAACCGTACGCACCGCCTGGGAGCAGGGACTGCGCTATTTCGATACTGCGCCCCAGTATGGCGCCGGCCTGGCTGAAAGCCGACTTGGCGAGGTGCTGCATGATGAACCACGTGATCACTATGTGCTTTCTACCAAGGTAGGGCGACTGATTCTGGAAGAGACCGAAACCAAATCGGGGCTCTTCTCCGAGGGTCGTCCCAACAAGGTCGTTTTCGATTACTCCGAATCGGCCACGCTGCGCTCGATCGAGGAAAGTCTCAAACGCCTGAATACCGATCGCATCGACCTGGTCTGGATTCATGACTGTGCCGAAGACGCCCATGGCGCCGAATGGCAAAAGGTCTTCGACACTGCCATGAACGGTGCTGCGAAGGCGCTCACTCGCTTGCGCGAAGAAGGTGTCATTCAGGGGTGGGGATTAGGCGTCAACCGTGTTGAGCCCTGCACCATGACACTGGAACAGGCAGATCCCGATGGCTTTCTGTTGGCCGGGCGCTATACCCTGCTCGATCATGCCAATGCCCTGACAAATCTGCTGCCCGAATGCGAGCGTCGTGGCGTCGGGCTTGTGGTGGGAGGCCCCTTCAACTCAGGGCTGCTGGCCGGCGGCGAGCATTTCGAATATCAGCCGGCACCCGCCGAAATGATCGAGCGAACTCGGCGATTACGTGACATCTGTGAGCGCTTCGGCGTCGATATTCGTGCGGCTGCCCTGCAGTTCTCCAATGCTCATCCGGCTGTTGCCAGCGTCATTCCAGGGGCCAGCCGGCCGGAACGTATCAGCGAAAACCTGGCCCTGATGGAGAGGGTGATCCCGGGTGAGCTGTGGGAAACACTCAAGAGCGAAGGGTTGATCGAGACCAGCGCACCTACGCCCGCATGAAGACCGCAGCTCGATCCCGCAGCTGAATCTGCACCAACAGAACAGCTCATGACCTTCAATGCGAACGCTCCTTGCGAGCGTTCGCAAATCGATGGCCACTGTGCCGCAAAAGAATTGGTAGTGGCAAACGACTGCCGCGTTTCGATGAACTTTCCATCGGCAACCTGTCTGGTGAATCTTCCGGCATTGATATGCGATGACGGTACAGCCAGATAATGTCATAGCCGAAAGAGCCTACCAGCAGTAGCAGAGATAAACCCAGCAAACCTTCACTGTAGGGTGGCCTGATCCAGGGCAGCAGGCAGATCATCAGTGTTGAAACCTGCCAGACACAAAGTACCTTGCGTCTGTAACTGGCAGGTAGAGCGCGCGCCAGCCAGGGTTGATAGCGCATGGCCAGCAGAAACAGATAGCGCAGCGCACCAATCAGTACAACCCACGGCCCGGCCATTTCCTGAGCAATCAGCAGCACGCACAGCATCAGAATAAAAAAGGCGTCCAGCTCCATATCGAAGCGAGCTCCGAAAGCAGAGGCGACGCCAAGATGACGCGCCGCCCATCCATCCACGCCATCCATTACCAGCGCTGTCAGCACCAGTCCCGCCACCAGCAATGGATGGTGTTCCACCAGCTCTTCGAACAATATGGCACCGGCCACGACCATGATCAGGCTACCGCGTAACAGCGTGAGACGATTGGCCCAACCAAAGCCGCGAAGCTGATTCGGCCAATACCACAGGATCAGCAACGCCATGAGCCCGTAGCCAACCGAAGCCGCCAGCAGCAGCCTGCCAGGCAGCTCGAGCCACACGACCATCGAAGTAACGACAAGCGCCATGACACCCCAGACCATCAATAGCTCCCGCCATAATGGTCTGTGTGCCATCAGGAAAGCTTCATGACCTCGTAGCGGATTGCTCATGGGCCCCTCCTGATCACCCTGCGTCTTTACAGAACCTGAATGATCAATCATTTGCTACCAATGAAAGCGTTCTGTCAGGTCAGCTGGCTTGTCACTGCCGCTCAACTGTCATATACAATCATGGTATCAGTATTGTACAAGATGAAGACCTTCGGCAACGGACGCAACATGACTGTATCTACCGCGACAGCGTTCTGGACCATAGCCGCCGGGCAGGGTGAGTTGCGCCTTGAAGGGCTGACTTTCCCCGGCTCGGATGAGGTTCACGTGACCACACTTTACAGCGGCATCAGTCGGGGGACCGAAACGCTGGTGTTCAACGGCCGGGTACCGGAGAGCGAATATCAACGCATGAAGGCGCCCTTTCAGTCCGGCGAATTCCCCTGGCCGGTCAAGTATGGCTATACCAGTGTAGGGCGCGTCACCGAGGGCCCCGCCTCACTGGTCGATCGCAATGTCTTTTGCCTTCATCCTCATCAGGACCGCTATGTAGTACCGGCAGCGGCAGTGACGCCACTCCCCGAGGGGTTACCGCCGGAACGGGCGGTGCTGGCCTCCAACATGGAGACCGCCATCAATGGCCTATGGGATGCCGGGCCACTACCGGGAGATCGTATCGCCATCATTGGCGGTGGTGTAGTAGGTACCCTGATGGCACGTCTTTGTCAGCAGATACCCGGTACGCAAGTGACGCTGGTGGATATCGATCCCACACGGGAACCGATAGCCGATCGGTTGAACATTCCCTTTGCCACGCCGGATAATGCCCCCATGAATCAGGATCTTCTGATTCATGCCAGCGGTAGCAATACCGGCCTGATCAATGCACTACGCTCAGCCGGTATGGAGGCACGCATCATCGAGATGAGCTGGTACGGCCAGCAACCTGTCTCACTACCACTCGGTGAAGCCTTTCATTCTCAGCGTCTGACACTACGAGCAAGTCAGGTCGGGACCATCCCACCACACCAGGCAAGCCGCTGGGACTTCAAACGGCGTCTGACACTGGCACTGAGACTATTGAGAGACGATGCTGAGCTGGAGGTCCTGATTGATGGCGAATCTCCTTTCACTCGGCTGCCGGAAACCATGGCACGTATTACCGCCTCTCCCGGCACCCTGTGTCATCGGGTTTGCTACTGACCAGGGTCCACGATTCACTTGCAAGCGGAGCCGTCATGTTCAGTCTGACCATTCGCGATCACATGATGATCGCTCACAGTTTCCACGGCGAGATCTTTGGCCCTGCACAGCGACTACATGGCGCCACTTATGTGGTTGATGTCACTTTCAAGCGCCCCGAACTCGACCAGGATGATCTGATTGTCGATATCGCCCAGGCCGGACAGGTACTCAGTGAGGTACTGGGAGAATTCAACATGCGCAATCTTGATGAGATCGACGCCTTCCGAGGGCGTAATACCACAACCGAATTCATGGCCAGTATCATCTTCAAACGCCTGGCCCGGGCCATTGGCGAAGGGCAGCTGGGAGAAACCGGACGTGGCCTGACCGCGATGAGCGTTACGCTTCATGAATCCCACCTTGCCTGGGCCAGTTATGAGGGGGCATTGTGAGCTCGGCCCGTATCGACATGACGCTGATTGTCGCCGGCTCGCCCGAGCAACTGACCGGTGGCTACATTTATGATGCCCGTGTGGTCGAAGGTCTGCAGGAGCTGGGCAGTCGAGTCGAAGTGATCGGTCTCGAAGGTAATTTTCCGGATGTCGACGAGACCGCCGCAGCCGCTCTGGAGCACACCCTGGCCGCACAGGATCCCGACACACCGGTCGTGCTTGATGGGTTGGCCATGGGCGCACTTCCCGAGATCATCGAGCGCCATTGTCAGCGACTGACGCTGGTGGCACTGCTACACCATCCATTGACGGATGAGAGTGGACTCTCGGCCGAGCAGCAAAGTGCACTGTTGAACAGTGAACGCCGGGCGCTGGCTGCCACCCGCGGTGTCATTGTTACCAGCGACTTTACCGCTCGTCGGCTTGAAATGCTCGGCATGGCGGATATACCAATTCAGGTCGTACGACCAGGTGTTGACCCTGCACCGCTGGCGCAAGGCAGTGCGCCCGAAGCCCCTCTCAATCTGCTCTGCGTGGCGACGCTCATTCCGCGCAAGCGCCATACCCTGTTAATTGAATCCCTGGCTGAGCTGGCCGATCGCAGCTGGCACTGTCATCTCGTAGGTGATACGCAGCGCGACAAGGCATGTTACAAGGCAGTTCTGGAGGCCATCGAATCGCGCGGGCTTGGCGATCGAGTGACGCTTCATGGCGCCCTGGCCCCCCGGCAACTGGCCCCTTTCTGGGAAGCGGCCGACCTGTTTGTGCTGCCCTCCTGCTATGAAGGCTATGGCATGGTCATCGACGAAGCACTGGCGCACGGTGTGCCGATCGTCACGACCACCGGAGGAGCACTGGCCGATACGCTTCCAACCGAGGCAGGCCTGGCTGTGCCCCCCGATGATCCGGCGACCCTGACCCATGCACTCGCTCAAGCCATCGACGACAGCGAACAGCGTCGACAACTGGCGCAGGGAGCCCGGCAGGCACGTAGCAGGCTACCGGACTGGAATGAGACTGCCGAGCAGTTTCATGTAGCGCTTGAAGCGCTGATCAGCCCGCCTGACCGCCTCGGTATCTGAACCTATTTCATACAGGAGAGTGCCATGGTGTTGCCCAGTGCCCACTATCAAGGCTTCGGTTCCGACACCGGTTCATCTCCGCCCGAGAGTCGTCTGCCGGGTAGCATTTTTGCCGAAGGATGGCTGGATTTGCGTGAGCATGCAGACCATGCCGCCCGGGCCACAGCATTGCATGAACCATTGGTTCGCTGGCTGCAACAGCGGTCAGGCTTATTGGGCCCGCTGCAGATGGTTGATCTGGGCTGTGGACATGGCAGCAATCCACGCTATCTGACGTCACGCTTGCCCGGCCCACAACAGTGGCTATTGATGGATCATGATGGTGAGTTGCTTGAACGTACCAGTCAGCGTTGTTCGCAGCTGGTCGACAATAGCCAGCGCGCCATCAGCGTTACCAGGCGTCAGGCCGATCTGAAGCAGCCCGCAGCGCTGGATATCGAACGAGCCGATCTGATCAGCGCCTCAGCGCTCATTGATCTTGTATCCGCCCACTGGCTTGAACAGCTGGTCGAGTGTTGCCACCAACATGAAGCGGCCGCACTGCTGACACTAAGCATTGATGGCGTGATCGAGCTGTTTGATGATCAACAGCGCCGTTATGAAGAGCCACCTGATCGGCGATTGCTCGAGGCGCTGCATCAGCATCAACAGCGTGACAAGGGCTTCGGCAAGGCGCTGGGCAGTCAGGGGCCTGACAGGGCAAAAATCCTGTTCGAAGCGTGCAGCTACCAGGTCACCACTGCCCGCAGCGATTGGCAACTAAAGGCCGACAGCCCTGCCGATCGAGCGCTACTGCGTCAGCTGCTTGGTGGTTGGCGTACGGCGCTGCAGGAGCAATTACCAAAAGAAGAAACCATGATCGAGGACTGGTATCTCCGACATATCCAACGCCTTGACGACGAACAGCTCAGTGCCCGTATTGGCCATATCGATCTGCTTGCCCTGCCTCCGGAGAGCGGCATATGAAAGCTGGTGCCTCGCTTGCCACTCGGCTGCGCTGGCTGATCAGTTTAACGCTGGTGGGCGGATTGTTTGTCTGGCTGGACCCCGGGCGAATGCTGGCAACACTGGAGCGTCTTTCTCCGGGATGGTTATTGCTGGCGTTCTTACTGGTCATCCCCCAGATGCTGCTTTCTGCCTGGCGCTGGCAGCTGACGGCGCGCCAGTTGGGGCTGACATTGACGCTGCGCCGCGCTGTCAGTGAATACTGGTTGGCGGGATTTCTCAATCAGTTGCTTCCCGGCGGCGTTGCCGGCGATGCAGCTCGTGCCTGGCGACACGGCAGCAGGGATGTTACTGCAAACAACAATGGGGGGCATGGGACGACCTATCGCGGCAGAGCGCTACGCGCCGTCATCATCGAACGTGCTTCCGGCCAGTTGGCTCTGCTGCTGATTGCCCTGCTGGCTGTTTTACTCTCTGCCCCACTCCAGCCCCTGATGACTCGAGGGGCCAATAGTCTGTTGATACTCAATGAGTATCCACTGTCCTGGCGTCTGGCACTGACCCTGCTGTCATTGATCCTGTTAACCACCATGGTGGCCCTGCTGCATCGACATCCGCCGAAGTGGATGCATCAGCTGCAACAGGATATCCGCCGCAGCTGGGGAGCCCCCGGGCTGTGGTGGCGCCAGTTGCTCAGTTCCCTGCTGGTCGTCACCACCTATATCGCGGTGTTCTGCTGTACGGCGCGTGCCCTGGCACTACCGTTGGCAATCCATACACTCATACCGCTGACTGCACTGGTATTGATGGCGATGGCGATTCCGCTCTCCGTCGCTGGCTGGGGCATTCGCGAAGGCGCAGCTGCACTGGTGTGGTCATTGGCCGCCCTGCCACCGGAACAAGGCGTAACACTCTCGATCGCCTACGGCGTTGTGACGCTGTTGAGTACCCTGCCGGGGGCTCTGGTCCTGCTGATTCGCTCCAAACCGATGACTGCGGAAGGTCATTCTTCACAGGCGTTGATTCAGGGAGACTGCCGTGGCTGATTCAATGGTACGTTCATCCGGTTCTGGCAAGCAGCAGGTCAAAGAGGACATCACTCCCCAGCTGGTGCACTCTGCATGGCGGTCGGCGGGCATCTTCAAGTGTCTCGATTTCGGGCAGGGTCAGCGACGGTCGACCGGAGCCGATCAGCATCGGCGCTACCACGGTATGCAGCCGATCGAGCACTCCTGCGGCCATGAAACGCGAGATGGTGATGCCACCCCCTTCTACCAACACGCGAAAACAGCCTCGCTCATGCAAGTGGTCGAGAATCTGACTCGGCTCCACACCGATTTCATCGACCCGGATCAGTGCCGTTTCGACATGGCTACCCAGACCGGCAGGCGGACGACAACCACTCAGATACAGTACCGGTGCCTCGGCATCATGAAACAGACGGTGCTGTGCCGACAATCGGGCGCGCGGGTCGAGCACGACACGCAAAGGGTTATGACCCTCGACATGGCGTACCGTCAACCGGGGATCATCGGCTGCTACAGTACCAGCCCCTACCACTACGGCGTCCACCAGAGCCCGAAGCCGATGAAGATGGACCAGGCTCTCCTGTCCGGTGACATAGTGCGAGGCGCCCGATGCGGTCGCGATACGGCCATCAAGACTCTGGCCCAGCTGTGCCAGGGTAAAGGGACGAGAGATGCAGACACAGGGTGCCAGACGATTCAGCAGTGCTTGTGCCACTTCACTGACAGGACCGGCACACTGCCAGTCACCGTTGACATACAACGTCACACCGGTAGCCGTGCAGAGCCAGCTCGATTGTATTGCCCAGTCCATCGTCGCGGCTTCACGCAGTATCTGCCAGGCCTGCGCCTCGGACAGCGGAAGAAGTGGCATGAAGATCTCCAGGCAGCTGTATCGGTATCGGTTCCGGCAGCATGCCGCCAGCCGCTGATATCGACAACCCTGCCCTGCTTCAGACAGCGCCAGGAAGGCCCGGCAGCCCGTAAAACACCCTGGCGACACCGCTATCCACTGCACATCAGACAGGAAGTCACGCACTGAAGATCGACGCTGCATACCCTATAAGCATCCGCTCGGCGGAAATGCCGGAAGGCTGGCTCCGGGCGCGCTCGCAACAGGGCCCAGTGATGACAGGATCAAGGAGAGAGCCATGCGTCAGGTAGAAAGAGCGATATTCGATATACGCCGGGGATTGCCTGTGCTGTTACGCGACGAGGCCGGTGATACCCTGGTTCATCCTATTGAAGGGATCGGTGATGAACAGCTGCGCAAGCTGACACAAACAGCCGGATGTACCCCGGGCTTGGTGCTGACTGCACATCGATTGGCAGCCATGGGGCACAACTTTAACGATGATCGGGGCACTCGCGGCGGGCGCTTGAGAATCGAGGGTGTGAGTGACAGCGACACCCTGACCCTGCTCGCCGCATCGCGTTACGCCAGGGGTGTCGATGGCGATACCTGGCAAGCGCTGACAATGGCCGATGAAGCGGCGCTGGCCATGATGCGCCGCGCCCTTCTGATTCCTGCTGCCATCACGGCCCGCATCGACCCCGAACAAAGTGAGCGAATCGAGCAATTGATTGCCGAAGGTGAGCTGCTCGCAGTATCAGCCGAGAGCGCCAGAGCCTGTCAGAACAGTACGGTGGGATTACTCGGTCGTATCAGTGAAGCTGAAATCCCTCTGGTCGAAGCCGAAAGGACCCGCTTTATTCTCTTTCGCGAGCCGGATGGACTACGTGAGCACATTGCCGTGGTAATCGGCGATCCCGAGCAATGGGACCAGGCTGTACCGGTTCGACTGCATTCGGCCTGTCTGACCGGCGATCTGTTCGGCAGTCTGCGCTGCGACTGTGGCGAGCAACTGCGCAATGGCGTTGACTCGATCCAGCGCATGGGCGGCGGTGTACTGCTCTATCTTGCGCAGGAGGGCCGCGGCATCGGTCTGGCCAACAAGCTTCGTGCTTACGCCATGCAGGATGAAGGGCTGGACACCATCGATGCCGATCAGGTACTCGGATTCGGTGAAGACGAGCGCCACTACGCCATGGCCCTGGATATCCTTATCGAACTTGGCATCCGTCGCATTCAGCTTCTGACCAACAATCCGGCCAAGCTGGCTGCCATGAACCAGGGGGGTATCGAAGTCGTCAATCGCCAGGGAATTTATGGTCGACTGACCAATCAGAATCATCGTTACCTGACTGCCAAGGCGCACCGCGCCGGTCATCTGCTGGATGAAGTCCTGGATGAACAGGAAGAAACCGGATCCGCCACCTTCTCCAGAGCCGCCTCGAAATAACAGGATGCGCGCGCCAGTCGATCAGGACTGGCGCCGGCCTCTACCCTTTCCGATGTAGCGCCAGACTGGCCAGATCGAATTCACGAGTCTGTTGCAGTACCTCGACCGTCCGCTCGGCAAAGTGCCTCACCAGCCGCTCTCCCAGTGCCGCGTTTGCCAGGGTGGCATCCCCGGTGACGCCCTCGGAATTCAGATCTTCCGCCATCCAGGCAAACCCGGCCGGCCCTTCCGGGCCCAGCGACTGCCCTGCCTGATGACGCCGCAATCCCAGCGATGGCGCGTTGCTCATGGCCTCAACGCGTACCTGCTCGGGATGCAGATGAAGCATCATGGCTGTCTCCACGGCCCCACCATGCAGGCCGAACCGCAACTCTTCTTCCGGAAGCCAACCCGTCGGTGGGGTAAAACGTGGATAAGTGACCTTCACCACCAGCAACTCATGCAACTCGCGCAAACGCAACGCTGCCATATCCATCAGGGCCCGGTTCCCACCATGTCCATTGAACATGACGAGGCGTCGAATACCGGTACGCGCAACACTTTCCCCCAGGGACTCGATCCAGCTCATCGCCACTTCCGGTGTCAGACTCAAAGTTCCCGGAAAACGGTTGTGCTCGGGACTCAGCGCGACGGTCATGGTGGGCAGTTGCAATACCGGGCCGCTGCCGGGCGACAGCTTTTCCAGCGCGGCATGCAGAATCCCTTCGGTGATATCGACATCCGTGGAGAGCGGCAGGTGCGCCCCATGCTGCTCGATGGCTGCCATGGGCAGTACCGCTACGCTATCGTCATTCACCAGTTGCCCGAGTTCGATACTGGTCAATGACGACCAGCTCTTCCAGCGTTCGATCATGAAAGTGCCTTCCCGTTGTGCCGCATCAGCTCAAGGGTGGAAAACCGCAGCTTGGCTGCCATTCCTTTACTACTCTTGTACAGAGAACGCTCTTCATATCGCAGATCGGCTCGTTGAAGGGTTGCATCACGCATCGCTCACGGAGGAGAGATCGTCATGTCCAGCAACGAAATCACCCTTGTACGCAATACTCCCCTGACGGCCATTCATCATCTTCCCGATGAACTGCTCGACCGCTATCTGGCCATCTGTTCGCCTGCAGTCCGTGAACCGTTACGCAGGCTCATGACACATTGAATGCCATCTGACACTTCTGTCATGACGACAGTCCGGCTGCTGCCTGCAAGCGCTCGCGAATGTGGGAGGCTCGATGTACCCGCCGTGCCGTGGCATGCACCAGCGCCTCATCGAAGGCGCTGACCAACTGACAATGAGAGCGGGCGCGTGTTACAGCGGTATACACCAGCTCCCGTGTCAGAATGGGGTTGGGGCGATCGGGGAGTACGAACAGGATCCGCTCGAATTCGGAGCCCTGTGACTTGTGCACGGTCATGGCCCAGGCCGTTTCGACGCTATCCAGTCGCCCGGGCAATACTGCCCGTGCACGACGCCCCTTCTGATCATCGGCCACTTCGAAAAACACCCGCAGTCGCCCCTCGGCCCGAGAGTCCGGCAGAGTAATACCGATATCACCATTGTACAAAGCAAGCTGCGGATCATTGCGTGTAATCATGACCGGTCGCCCGGCGTACCAACCCGAGGTGGCCGCAATCAACCCTTCACGCTCCATTGCCTCGGCAATCCGCTCATTGAGCCCCTCGGTGCCCCATGGGCCACGTCGCAGTGCACAAAGCACCTGGAAGCGACCCAGGGCATCCAGAATCTCGAGTGGATCACCGCCTTGCTGCATCAATTCAAGGTAATTGCGATAACCCTCCATGATCAGGCCGATCAGTTGCCGGTCCCCGGGACCGGAGAGACGCTGCCACGCAATGTCTTCGTAACCTGCCGACCAGAGCCGCCGCACGCCGGCGGTATCGCCGGCATTGATACATTCGGCCAGACGCCCGATACCACTTCCCGCCTCGAAACGATAACTCTGCCGTAGTACTACGACGTGATCGCGCATGGGGTCGGTCGCAGACGCCGCAGGCTGTTCCCGCTCAAGACAGGTACCGGTCATTGTCTGTAGATAGGTCATCAGTTCATCGCTATAACCGACGCGTTCCGCCCCCTGGCAGAGATCCCCGAGTACTGCGCCAGCCTCGACCGATGCCAGCTGATCCTTGTCACCCAGCAGGATCAGCCTTGCCTGGTCCGGCAGCGCTGCCAGCAGCGCCGCCATCAGCTCGAGATCAACCATCGAAGCCTCATCCACCACCAACAGATCCAGGCTCAGGGGATGCTGCCGATCATGACGAAAATGTCGGCTGTCGGAACGCGCCCCCAGCAGGCGATGCAGTGTGGTGGCCTCTGCCGGCAGTGAACGGCGTATTTCAGGCGCCAGTGTCAGGCGCTCCAGAGCCCGACCAATGGATTCGGTCAGGCGCGCGGCAGCCTTGCCGGTCGGTGCCACCAGTCGAATGGCAAGCGGCTGGCCTTCACTGGCCAGCGCATTTTCCTGCAACAATGCCAGCAATCGAGTTACGGTAGTGGTCTTGCCGGTGCCGGGACCGCCGGAAATCACGGTCAAACGCTGATACAACGCCAGTGCACAGGCCAGTTGCTGCCAATCGGGCGTCACATGGTCTGCATTGCGCTGGAAAAGCTCTGCCAGTCGCGGTCCGAGCAGCGCAATATCCAACGAGTCGGAGATGTTCATACGGCGTCCGAGCTGCAATGCAACATCGCACTCACAGCGCCAGAAGCGATACAGATACAGCCGCTGCTGCTCCAGCACCAGCGGCGTACTCGCCCGGCCATCTCCGATCAGTGGCGAGGCAGCCAACTGCTCTGTCCAGAGACCCACACTGCTGACACCCAGACGCGCCAGGACATGAGCCGGCGTCTCGATAACACCCATGCCATCGGCCGCTCTCACACTCCGCTCCTGTGGCGGCAACGACAATACGGCATCGGCATCCGTCAGCGCCTGTTCGAGATCAAGGCAGACATGACCGCGCCCGAGCTGATGACTGACCAGAGCAATCGACAATCGCACCAGCGGGGACATGGTTGGCTCGTGCTCGGATAGAAAGCGCGCGAGATGGGCATCCAGCGGACGCAACCACTGCATCTCTACCCATTGATCGAGTAGCTCATCAATCGCCAGCGATCCCGTCACTTCAGTGGTTATGTCTGGCGGCGCCCCTTCTTCCTCGAGCAGAGAATCAAAAGAGAGCTGACCCGGGGAGATGCGGTGCTTCATGGCTCTCGCTCTGTGTAGAAGGTATCAATCCCCCCTGCCTCACGACCTGATACGTCACCCTCCAGCCAGCGATCAAGTGTCTCTATCAGTTCACGGGCAGGTCGTCGATAAAGAACACCGCGCCCATCACCTGCTCCATCCATACCTCTCACAAACGCATAGAAGACCCCACCGCAGTGGTCATCGTAGTCGTATTCCGCCAGTCGGGTACGCAGCAGGCGATGCAGTGCCAGGGTATACAGCACATATTGCAGATCATAACGATGTGCCCCGATGGCGCCCAGCATGGCGGATTCATCGTAATGCTCGGGTAAATCGCCGAGATGGTTGGATTTCCAGTCCAGCAGGTAGTAACGGCCGTTGTATTCGAACAGCAGATCAATATAGCCCTTGAGCATGCCGGTCAGCTCACGCTCTGGCAGTATCGGTCGAGGCACCGGCAGATACTCATGCTGGCGCACCAGGGCATCAAGGCGTTGGCTGTCAGCATGTCGCGCAGGCAGCCAGAATTCCAGCTCAATACGCCAGTGACCAGGATACGCCAGAGACAGGCCGGGGATCGCCGGATGCAGCGGCGCAGGCAGGACCTGCGCTATCCATGAAAGCAGAATATCTCTCCAGTGCGGCTCAAAGCCACGTCTTGCCAAACGTGCCGTGATCAACCCGGCCAGCGCGCGGCGATGAGTACTGTTCGGGTCATCCAGGGTAGCCAGTTGCCCGAAATCGATCTGTTCGAACAGGCCATGCAAAAAAGTACCGGCACGCGGCCCACGCGGGAAATCGATCAGACGCCGGGCAGATGGCAGCGGTACCGGATTGCGCTCGGCCAGCACCTCCAGATCAATGCCGGGCTGCTCGTCCATGGCACCGAAAGACTCTGTTTCCTCATCCCCTTCCTGCAGATGGGCGCCGCTCATCAATGCGGTATAGGAAGCAATCCACCAGTTGCGGTCGATTCGCCCGGTAAACCGGCGCGCCGGGGTGATTTCGCGATTTTCCACCGAACCAGGCAGCGACTCGGACGCCGGCTGTGGCGGAGGTGACAGTGTTATGACGTCACCATCACTCAGCTTCTCCAGTAGTGCGCGCAAGTGACCTGCTTCCAGCGATTTATCCGTATGGCCATTCATCAGGCTGCCGAACGCCGAGCGCAGGAGGGTGGTTGCTCCCTCGGGGGCCTCCTTTTTGCGAGCCCCCTTGTACAGCGGCGCAATACCCAGTCGACAGGCGTAGCGCGCGCGCGTCATGGCGACATACAGCAACCGCAGATCTTCGGCCAGACGCTCCCGATCAGCCTGTTGTCGCTGCGCCGTGGTCGGCGCCATGACAGTTGCCCTGCCTCGTTCGTCATCATGCAGGCGAAAATGTGTGGCCCGACCATCGATCTCCCGGTAGTCACAGGCAAACGGCAGATAGACCACGGCATACTCAAGCCCCTTGGACTTGTGAATGGTGATCACTCTGACCAGCGTTTCATCGCTCTCCAGCCGCTGGATCAACGACTCCGGATCGAGCCCGGCTTCAAAACGACCCGACAGGGCCTGATGGAGCCAACGCAGCAGTGCCTGCTCGCCATCAAGATGCACACTCGCCGCCTGGGCCAGCTCCCCGAGATGCAGCAGATCAGTCAGAGCGCGCTCCCCCTCATCGCGAATAATCAGCCGCTTGCCGATATCAAAGTGACGCATCACCGCGCGCAGCATCGGTAATACGCCATCACGCTGCCAGAGCCGATGGTACTCGCCAAAACGCTCGACCATTGTCTCCCAGGCCAGCTCATCAACCTCGAGCTCGGCCACGGTATCCAGCGAATCGGACAGCAGCCGGGTAGCCAGCGCGGCTCTTAGCCTGCGGTCGTTATCGGGCTGGGCAACCGCCTCGAGCAGCTGCAACAGGTGGAAAGCTTCCGGCGACTGAAACACCGAGGACTTCTGACTGAGATAGACGCTTCGGATCCCACCCCGTGCCAGCGCTTCGCGCACCAGTTCTGCCTCGCGTCCGGTGCGTACCAATACCGCCAGATCCGAGGGCCGCAGTGGTTCAAAATGGCCCCTGTCGTCACAAAACCCTGTCGTTCCATCGAGCCCACCTGTCAACAGACGCTGAATATCGGCTCGGGTCGCCTCTGCCATGCAACGGGCATAGGTCTCCCGTCCGACAGATACCTCTCCCGACATCAACCAACAGCTCAAGGCCGGCTCTTCACCATACTCTCCCACCAATCGTTGTTGCCGCCCCTGTGCTGCCACCGGCTCGAACGGAATTTCATCCAGCAGAAATGGCGCCGAACACTGACCGAAGAAGCGATTGACAGCACTCACCATCGCCTCGGTCGAGCGGAAATTGGTGGCCAGCGTATAGTGCGCCGTAACATCACGACGCGCGGCAAGGTAGGTATGGATATCAGCCCCACGAAAGCCATAAATGGCCTGCTTGGGATCACCGATCATCAGAAGGGTCGTGGCCATGTCATCGACTGGCACCGCAGGATAGATCGAGGAGAAGATACGGTACTGTACCGGGTCCGTGTCCTGAAACTCATCGATCATGGCTACCGGCAATTCACGGCGAATTCGGCCTGCCAGACGCTCGCCTGCAGGTCCCGATAGTGCCACATCAAGCCCGTTGAGCAGATCATCGAAATCCCAGAGTCCCCGCCGACGCTTCTCCTGCTCCAAAGCGGCAGAGACCGTATCCCGGGCATGCGCCAGAATGTACGGCTGTACCTCCGGCAGCGCCTGCCGAGCCTCGGCCAGCGCATCAAGCGCTGAAAAGAACGCGTGTTCGGGTGTATCAGCCCTCTTTTTCGTAGCAGCCTTCAATCGTTGCTGCCCACACCAGGGCTGGCCGGACACCAGCAAGCCAGACTCCAGCAGTGACTCACCACGTGCACACCACTGCGCCAGTCGATCAAGACGCTCGGCCAGCTCATCCCCCTTGAAACGATTGGCAGCCAGCCGGCCCTGCTCAATAGCATCACGTAGCAGTGTCGTGATCTCTTCACCCGAGGAATACCATAACTGGCGTACCCGCTCGGCCTGCTCATCAAGCCTCTGATGGGCTCGAGTCAGCGGTAGTAGCGCCTCGGCCAGTGTTCCCGGTGCTTCGATCGATTGTTCGTTCCAGATCAGCGGCTGGGGTCGACCGCCATGCAACAGTGCCTGTAGTGACCGGGCCAGTGCCGCCGGGGATTCCCAGTAATCAAGCAACATCCCCTGCTGTTCGGGCTCGAGCGGGTAGAAGTGACAACGCCAGTAATCTTCAACCAGGGTTTCAAACAAGCGCTCGGTTTCATTGGTCAACTCGGCAGCAAACAGCGTGCCGCTGTCAAAGGCATGGCGCTTGAGCATGCGCTGACAAAAGCCATGAATGGTAAAGATGGCGGCATCGTCCATGACACGTGCCGCTCCATCCAGTCGACTGGCCTGAATCAAGCGGTGTTCGGGCTCGACCTCCGCCAGCAACCGTTCCAGCACGACATCAACGGTTTCACGTCCCAGCAAGGCATCGCGCGCCTGACGCAACCTCAGTCGAATGCGTTCACGCAGCTCTTCCGTTGCGGCCTCGGTAAAGGTGACGACCAGGATCTCGGGCGGCATCAACGGCCGGGGAAAGGCACAGTCCGAACCGCCATGTCCGAGGATCAGTCGTACATAAAGTGCCGCCAGGGTGAAGGTCTTGCCGGTACCGGCACTGGCTTCGATCAGACGACGACCGATCAGTGGCAGGGTGGCGATATCGAGATGTTCGCTCATCGACGCATTAGATCACTGTTATCAGGTGAGCGGCAAAATCTGCCGATTGCGGCAAGGGACTCGACGCCAGCGCAAACGCCCGCCATGCTGTGAACAATACGCATGAGCACCAATCATCGAGGAGAGCGGCATGGTCAAGCACATCGATATCCAGGGGACGCACCATGAGATCGGCGAAGCGCACGGTCAACAGGCGGCCACGGAGATCGAGCGCAGTCTGGCGACCTATGAGCGTCTCTTCCGCGAGCTGGCCGGCCTCGAATGGGGCGATGCTCGCCATGAAGCGGAACGCTTCAAGGCTGCCATCGAACATGTCTGTCCCGAACTGCTCGAAGAAATGGCTGGTATCGCCCATGGTGCCGGCATTGATCCACTGGATGTGCTGGTACTCAATGCCCGCAGTGAAATCGCGCTGACGCACACCACCGCCGAGTCCGGCGAAGCCTCGCAAAGCGATGGCTGCTCGTCCTTGTCACAGCGCCACTCGGAAACCGGTGAACAGTGGCTGGCGCAGAACTGGGACTGGAAAGCCGAGCAACGCGATGCGCTTGTGCGCATGACCGTGCGAGCTCCGGACAAGCCCGCGATTCAGATGATTACTGAAGCCGGCATCATCGGCAAGATCGGCTTCAATGACAATGGCGTGGGGGTTTGCCTCAATGCCTTGCGCACAGCCATCTGCCGACCCAAACTGCCGGTCCACGTCATGCTCCGTCGGGTTCTGGAGAGCGACGGCGTCGAGCACGCGCTGGATATGATCGATGAAGTCGGTGTGGCCTCTCCGGCGCACTTTCTGATCGCCGATGGTCTGGGCAATGCAGCCGGTGTCGAAGTATCACCAATGGGTGATAGTGCCATGACGCCCCGGCATGGTCGCCTGTGCCATACCAACCACCTGATCGCCCGGCACCTCCCCCCGGGGCTGGAAGACTTCCCGCGGGAAGACTCCATTTCCCGACTGACCCGACTGCGCGAACTCATCGCCGACAGTGAACCTTCCTTCGAAACACTGCGTGCCCATCTCAGTGATGAGCAAGGGGCCCCTTCAGCCATCAATCGCCATGAAGACCCCGCTCAGCCTGAGGGAGAACGCATGGAAACCCTGTTTACCATCATCATGAATCTGAGCCGCAAGCAGGCACAGGTCAGTCTTGGTAAACCCTCGGATAATCCCGAAGTGTTCGAGATGCGTTTCTGAGCCGCTTTTTTTGCAACATCCATCACGCATTTGTAGCGATTAGTAGAGCGCTAAGTCTCTACTAAGCTATTCTCGGCATGCTCCGCCTGACCTGTTCAGGCAAGGCATGTCGCAGATGCTCGCACTCCATCGCAGTTATCGTTATTGCACCGAACGCTTCAGAGGTCTGAAGCGTTCCGATAGAAGGGAAACCCTTCGCCAGTTTCACAAACGCTTTGCGCATGTGCCCCATCTTGACCACCCGCGCTCCTTCAGTGAAAAGATCAACCGCTTCAAGCTAGAGGCAGATCGACCACTCTATCGGGAGTTGGCCGACAAACTGGCCGTACGGGACTTTGTCCATGATCGACTCGGCGAAGAGGCCCTGATTCCCCTGCTGGCCTCGGGGGACCGACTCACTCGCGAACTATATGCTGACCTGCCCTATCGCTTCGTGATGAAGGCAACACATGGCAGTGCCATGAACCGCCTGGTCTTTGATCGCGATGAGTGCCATTTCCAAACCCTGCGTCGTGAAAGCGATCGATGGTTATGTCGCAATTTCTATTATGGCTCCCGTGAACGCCAGTATCGTCGCATCAGGCCTCGCCTGGTATTTGAACAGCTGATGCTCGATGCCAATGGTCAGGTGCCCGCGGACTACAAGGTGCACTGTTTCCAGCGTAATGGGCAGCGGCATACTGTTATTCAGGTCGATAGCAACCGGTTTGGAGAACACACACGCGACTACTTCACTGCTGACTGGGAACGCCTGCCATTGGCAGTCAAATTTCCCAATACCTCATCAGGAGCAGAACCTGAGCGCCCGACTCGCCTGTCGGCTCTGATCGAGGCCGCCTGGCAGCTGGCAGAGGGGTTTGCCTATGTCCGTGTGGATCTTTATCTCATTGATGAAAAAATTTATTTCGGCGAGATGACTTTCACGCCCGGTAGTGGTTTTGAGCGTTTCCAACCGATTGACTTCGATCATCAATGGGGCAGCTGGTTCGACCTGGATCATCAGCTTTCGCTGTACAGCCGACGCGATCTCGAGGCGGTGCGTCGTGCCAGCTGATGCCATGTTCTGAGCTTCATCCTGCCTGTCAATTCAGCAAGCAGCCGGAAAGGCGGATTTGGCGCTGAAACCAGTCCCGGGCGCGTCGACTTTCGTCAACGCCCCGGGCCTGTTTGCTGTCATGATCTTTCAGAGATGGCCTGTCCGGTAGCCTTCGCTGAAGAGCGTGTAGTGGCCCCGGATGGCATAAGCGCATTGGCAGTAAACAAAAGCGATACCACCCGACTGCGATTATTGAGCCAGGCCAGCAGTGCGCTGATGCCAAGCACCACGGCAAAGTAGAAGGGAAACACCAGATCGGGATCGCTGTCGATAAAGCGGGTCATGAGAACAGGCGCCACCCAGGTAAAGGGGAAATGCACGAGGAAAATGGCCAGCGAGTTACGGCCGAACCATTGGAAAGGCCTCAGCAAAGGCGCCACCGCAGCGAGCATGGTCACCTTGAGCAATAGCGTGATCACGATGAAGGCCATGGACATCTGCAACAGATCATAGCCGTAGACATTATCGATCACGCCTTCGTGAACCAGCCATACCCATACGCCCATGACCCCTACTGGTAGCAACAGACTCCAGCCGGCACGCTCGATGAACTGCCTGAACGCTTGCAGCCTGATACCAAGCAGCCCTCCGACCATGAAAAACACCATGTAATAACCGAATTTCTCAAAACCGAAATAGTACATCGCCGTATAGCTGCTCATGACCAGAGCAAAACATAAAAGACGATTTGTTTTAAGAAGGAAAAAGGCAATTACATAATAGATCATTATGTAATAAATGAACCAGAGATGCATCATGGGGTGGAGAAAGAATGAGGACCAGAAGTCAACAGGCTCCTTTCCCAGATAATGAGCTCTCAAGATATATAAAACGTAACCGATCAGTGACCATATGATATAGGGATAAAGAATATTAACTGCCTTGCCACGAAAGTAACGGCGGCTTCCCTTCCCCATGGAACTGAAAACCAGCAGACCTGATAGAAACATCAGCGCCGGCATTCTGAATGGCGTCATGATGGCGTTGAACTGCAGGAAAGCTGATGATAACTCGGGAAATTTGATAGACATTGAATCTGCACTGTGCAGATAAACCACCATGAAAATCGCAATCCCGCGGAGCGCGTCCATCCACTCGAAACGACCGCTACTCGCACGCGTGACACTACTGGACATAAGCAATATCCATTTCGATTCGGGAAAAGTTGAACAGCCAATATAATATATAATTGCAGCGTTAATTCTGTGCTGATACACCCCGCAGCATGTTATTTTATTTCACAGCAGGCATATTTGATTATTAATCATTACCGAACACAAACTTTCAATCGAATCTGATACCAAAACCAGCTGAAAAAAGAATGACTCCCGATATTAAAAAAACAGGAAAAGTATTAATCTTTTAGCCAGAAAAAATTACCAGTAGTGAGAGTAGAAGCTTTTCAGCTCATACTCGTGCCAGCTCAGTGCCTGACAGAAAAGGCGACGAACCGTGCTCACAAAAGGCAGGGATGGTGAAGAAAGGGGTATAGTGCCTCCGGAGCTGGCAGTACTGCCAGCTCATATTCGAGCATTCACGTGTTATTGGAGCGTTTCAGCGCGTCTCGGCCGCCAGAGCCCGTTCAACCAGCGCCCGTGATCGCCCGGTCAGATGAATTTCGCCGGCCAGCTGATGACCTCGCTCGGACATCTTGCGCCAGGTCCGTCTGAGTATGGTAACGACCCTTTCATCCTCGTGCTTCGCTGCAAACGCATCGAATTCGTACTGAAGGAAGACAAGACAAGCCGTATCTTCCAGCGCACGGGTGTCAACGTCGTGCCGCAAATCCTCCTTGCGGACCAATGCCGCTACTCGTTCAGCGGTCTCACGGTCATAACCACATTCCAGCACTATTTCCTGTGCCAGGTCGGCCTGACGCTGTTTGAGCTCGGTTCGCCAGGCATGGTAACCGGGCCGATCCATGGGGTAGCGATCACGCGGAATCTCCCAGCGGCGCAGATGCTGGGCACAAACCGCCAGACGCAAATAATCCGGTGCCTCAGGGTGAACCCGCTCAAGCCAGGCACTCATGCGTTTGGCGTAAAGCAGTTCGTGAGGCACCGATTCCCCCTGTTCATTGACCGTCGAACGCGGATCGTCGGCGTGCTCGCGATTCAGACGCGCCATGGCATTTCGAAAACGATCACTGTCACTCATGTCTACCGATTTCCTCTGTTATCGTTCTGCCGTTTGCCGTCATGCTCTCATGAGTGCTCCAGGAGGCACCAATGCGTTCTTTTCCTACCAGCCGAGCCAGCTCAAAACTTGAAGAGCGCACCTTTCGGGCTATAACTGAAGGATCGCTTAATGCACATAGCGGCATTTATATCGTGATGATAACGAGGTGACATGTACCGCCAACTTTTCTATCTGTTAACCCCTCTCAGCCTGGCTTTGATCGCAGTGCTGTCCATATTCTGGCTACCGGCCCTCTGGCTGCTGATCATCTGGCTTCCGCTGGCATTGATCGGTCTGCATGACCTGCGTTGCCCGACCAATGTCCTCAACAACTATCCGGTTATCGGGCACCTGCGCTACATGCTGGAGTTCGTGCGGCCAGAACTGCGCCAGTACTTTTTCGAATCCGAAACCAGCGGCCGCCCCTTTTCACGCGAAAAGCGCAATCTCATCAATGCCCGCGCCGATGGCGGCTCCGATACTTCCCCTTTCGGCACCATTCGTGATGTTGAAGCGCCCGGCTACAATTTTTCCGGCCACTCCATTCAGCCCGGCGAAGTCTCCGAAGAGAATCGCCGTATTGTTGTCGGCGGTCCCCAGTGTCGCCGCCCTTACAATGCATCACGACTCAACATATCGGCCATGAGCTTCGGCTCACTTTCCGGCAGCGCCGTTGAGGCCATGAACCAGGGCGCTCGGATGGGCGGCTTTGCCCATGATACCGGGGAAGGCGCCATCAGCCCCTATCATGAAAAGCATGGTGGCGATCTGATCTGGGAACTGGGCACGGCCTATTTCGGCTGCCGTACCAAAGAGGGGCGCTTTGATCCGGATACCTTTCGCGACAAGGCGCAAGGCGATCAGGTCAAGATGATCGAGATCAAGATCTCCCAGGGGGCCAAACCCAGCCACGGCGGTCTGTTGCCCGCCGCCAAGGTCAATGAGGAAATCGCGCAAACCCGACAGATCGAAGCGGGGCAGGACTGTCCTTCACCAGCCTCGCATCCGGAATTTTCCAATCCACGCGAAATGCTCGAGTTCGTGACTCGCCTTCGTGAACTTTCCGATGGCAAACCGGTTGGCATCAAGCTCTGCATAGGCAAGCGCAGCGAGTTTCTGAGCATCTGCCGGGCGATGGTCGAAACCGGCACTCTGGTCGACTTCATCACCGTTGACGGTGCAGAGGGAGGTACTGGCGCAGCGCCCCAGGAGTTCTCCGACAGCCTTGGCGCCTATATCGATGAGGCACTGCCCTTTGTCGATAACGCCCTGCGTGGGACTGGGCTGCGCCAGCATATCCGCCTCATTGCCAGCGGCAAGGTGGCCCTGGGTTATGACATGGTGGTCAAGACAGCGCTGGGCGCCGATATGTGTAACGCAGCCCGAGCCTTCATGTTTGCAGTTGGCTGTATTCAGGCCCGGCGCTGTCATACCAACCGCTGCCCCACCGGAGTGACCACTCAGGATCCTAAACGGGCACGGGCCGTGCATGTGCCCACCAAGGCCGAACGTGTTCGGCAGTATCACAAGGCCACGCTCGACTCTTTTGCCGCCCTGACCGGCGCCATGGGGCTCTCACGATTCGAGGATCTGAGTGCCGAACATATTCAGCATCGCAGTGAATATGCGCCCTCACAGCCAGCCAGTCGCTTCAGCTGGCCGGCACTGAGCGATGGCCAGCTACTGGGAGATGAGATCCCCGCCCCCTGGCAGGAGTGCTGGCAGGCAGCCGGTGTGGATCGCTTCTAAAGCGGTATATTGTTGCTGGCAACAGCAGATCGCCCTGTCGTGATAAACGACAGGGCGATGGCATGCATTGCTCGGATTTGATACTCGAATCCGGGGTCAGTCCCAGATCTCATCAGCCAGTTCGACCACCAGGCCCAGCTTGGCCCACTGCTCATCTTCACTGAGCTGGTTGCCTTCTTCAGTCGAGGCAAAACCGCACTGTGGACTCAGGCAGAGCTGATCGAGTGGCGCATGGAGGCTGGCCTCCTGAAAGCGGCGCCTGATGTCCGACTTTGCCTCCAACTCGCCATTCTTGGTCGTAATCATGCCCAATACAGCCTGCTGATGCCCCCGGGGCAGAAAGCGCAGCGGTTCAAAGCCTCCGGCACGATCACTGTCGTATTCCAGGAAAAAGGCATCGACATCAACACCGCCCAGCAATGTTTCAGCCACCGGCTCATAGCCCCCTTCGCTGATCCAGGTCGAGCGGAAATTTCCCCGACAGACATGAAGGCTGACATGCATATCCGCAGGCCGGTCACGTAACGCCCGATTGAGGACCTCGGCATAGCGATACTGCAGTTGCTCGGGTTGCTCCTCACCTCGCTGGCGTGCGGCTTCCAGCTCCCTGTCCGAACACAGATAGGCCCAGACTGTATCATCGAGCTGCAGATAGCGGCAGCCAGCTGCGTGGAAGGCATGAATGGCTTCACGCCAGGCCTCGGCAACATCATCAAAGAAAGCATCCAGCTCAGGATAAACCTCGCGACTGATCCGGTTTCTGCCAACACGAAAATGCAGCACGCTGGGGCTGGGAATGGTCATCTTGGCGACCGAGTGCTGCGTGATCCCATCCAGAAAGCGAAAATCGTCCAGCATCGTATGATCGGGGTTGAAACGTACCCGATCCACTACACGAATGCCGCGAGAAGGCGTCTGGCGCCCCTGAAACTGAATGCCCTGCTCGGGTGTATACCCTTCCACACCATGAAGTTGTTCAAGAAAATCAAAGTGCCACCAGGCACGCCGGAACTCACCATCGGTCACGGCCTTTAATCCGAGCGACTCCTGATGCGCCACAACACGGCGAATCTCTTCATCCTCCACCCGACGCAGCTGATCGGCACTGATCTCATCTGCCTGATACTGTTTCCGGGCCGATTTAATGGCATCACTACGCAGCAGACTGCCCACCATGTCGGCCCGAAACGGAGGACGTAACGGTTCGGATTGACTCATGTTTTACTCCATCGTGGCTTATCGGGATGGACGCATATTCTGAAGACCTGTCATCCTGAAAACCATCGATTCACAATCAACATGATCATGAAAACCGCTCATGGCAAAACGAGGCATTACTCTTCGCCATTGACCGTACCTGGCGGGTGACCATACTTCGCCTCGAATTGCTCGATCATTTCCTGACAGCTGTTACGACGGTGATGGGCCACGGCATCATCGGCAGTTTCGCGGGTCTGTTGCTGGCACTGTCGAATCGACTGCAGCTCATTAACCTTCTGCTCATCGGTACGATGAGTCGTCATATAGGCAATGATGATCCCATAAACCAGTACAATGAATGCCAGCGCTGCCAGCATCAGGCCCAGGCACCCTTTCCTGCTCGTTTTCTGTTCGCCATGAATGGACGAATCCTGCTGCTTGTTGGCACTCAATGCGACCACTTCCCTTCCATCGTCAATCATCGGTCATCGCTGCGGTTCAAAAGCGATCGTAACAGCGGCATTGTGCCCATCAGGCCACCTTGCGCCTACCGGTTTTCACCGACCGCTCTCAAACTGGCAGGGTATGCCTGTAGAGGATGCTCAATGAATCACGCCAGGCCTGCTCCTCTATCACAAGAGCACTATGGTATATCATGGGCGCCGATTTCAGCGCTCGGCAGGAGAAGATCTACTCAGGTCAGTGTCCTGACCCGCTTGCCGTTCGGTAGCCGCGAGGCGGCGACTTTGCTGATAGAGCAGAAGACAGAGTGCGCCACCTGAACAGGCTGACAGGGCTGCACACAGAAAAATGGCCGAATACCCTGCATGTCCGGCGATGAAACCGGCAAGCGGCCCGGTAACACCTACGGCAGCATCCAGAAAGACCGAATAGGCGCCCAGTGCTGCACTACGACTCGCAGCATCAATGCGGTTGACCGCTACCACGCCCAGAGCCGGAAAGATCAGTGAGACACCCAGTCCGGTCAGGGACGCGCCAGCCATCGCCATCACCGCAGAATCCGCCAGCCATAGCAGCAACAATCCCAGCGACTCCACACCAAAGCACACCAGAGCGACAGGATAGCCACCAAAGCGCCCGATACTGCCGGCAAACAGCAGCCTGGCAATGATGAAGGAAATGCCGAAGACCGCCAGGCCCCAGGCTGCATGATCCCACTGCTCGGCTGCAAAATAGAGCGTGATAAAGGTCGCGATCACACCATAGCCGATCGAACTCAGTGCCAGCCCCAGGCCAAAGGGGGCAACCCGACCAAAGACCCGTGAGAAAGGCATACGCTTGCCTGCAATCACCGGCGATGCCGGCCGCCGCCAGGCCATGGCCAGCGAAGTCAGTGCCAATAAGGCGATCACGATACCCACACTACCGACACCGCCCAGATCGACAATCAACGCGCCCAGAGGTGCGCCAATCGCCAGTGCCCCGAAACCGGCAATACCGTTCCAGGAAATCACACGGCTCATGTGGACCGGGCCTACCAGGCCGATACCCCAGCTTAGCGAGCCGGTTCCGATCATGCCCTGGGCCACCCCCAGAATCAGTCGACTGAACAGCAGAATCAGCAGGCTGATCAGCGGCTGAGCCTGTAACGTTACTGCCAGCACTACCAGCAAACCATTCAGGGAGCAGCCCGCCATTCCAGCCATGACAATGCGCTTGGCACCCAGCCGATCGGCAAGCTGTCCCGCAAACGGCCGCGATAACAGCGTGGCCACGAATTGCGCACTGATGACCACGCCCACGGTCACAGCACTGAAGCCCTGCTTGCCGGCCAGCCAGGGAGGCAGCACCGTCAGTGTCATACCGATACAGAGCATGCTGACAAAGGTGGAACTGACGATGGTGATGATCTGGAGCTTGAGCTTCAACGAGGTACGGGATGGATCGGATTCAGAGGACATGGGCACCACGAATGGGCTAATAAAGACAACACATCATACAACTGTAACAGGAATACCAGTGCTCGGTCCCACTCAACCGGTACCCGGCTGCACACCGTTGCCTCCCCGAATAGCCATGTCGAGTGGCGATTGCCCCCGCAGCGAAACGCCGTTCAGACCGAGAAAATGTGCCAGTCGCTCCAGCTCCATACCCAATGCTGCACCGATCGCTTCGATA
Organism: Kushneria phosphatilytica; assembly: GCF_008247605.1. Lineage (NCBI taxonomy): Bacteria > Pseudomonadati > Pseudomonadota > Gammaproteobacteria > Oceanospirillales > Halomonadaceae > Kushneria > Kushneria phosphatilytica. The sequence goes on from NZ_CP043420.1 coordinate 2,078,675, forward strand.
TCTACCCCGGGTTCAGGATGCGCAGCGATTACCTCCAGCAGGCTTCTCATACGATCAGCACGTAAATCCAGCCTCGCCACCAGCTGCCCATCATGCAGAAAGGGCAACACATAGTAGCCATGCCGGCGCTGAGCGGCGGGCGTATAAATTTCAATGCGATAGTGGAAGTCGAACAATCGCGAAGCCCGATCACGATCCCACATCATGGGATCGAAGGGGGCCAATAACGCCTGTTGACCAGCCATGGAGGCTGGGCGAGCACGAACATGACGCCAGGCCTCACTCCGCCACCCTTCGACGCTGACCGGTTCCAGCAGGCGCTGCTCTACCAGTTCATCGATGCGCGCCCGCGTTTCACCGGCACCGAGGCGAAAATAGCGCTGAAGATCATGGCGAGTGGCAACACCCATCGCGCCGGCGGCCCTTTCGACCAGAGCACGCTGCGCGTCATCAGTCCGCGGGGGCGTCTGTTCGTACAGCGAGCGTCCCACGACTCGTTCGGGCAGATCATAGACGCGCTCGAAGTTGTTACGCCGATGGGCCACCAGGATACGCCCGGACCAGAAGAGGTATTCCAGTGCTGTCTTGCCCTCGCTCCAGCCCCACCAGCTGCCCTTCGAGCGTCCGCCCCCGGCCAGCTCCGAAGCAGCCAGTGGACCGGCTCGCTCGATCTGCGACAGCATCTGCTCAATGAATTCCGGATGCGCCTGCGAAAAGCGTTTCAGGCGGCCCCAAAGCCCACCGCCGCCCTCTCGGGCACGCGCCATGCGCCAACGATAGAGCGGGTAATCCTCAATGGGAATCAGCGATGCTTCATGCCCCCAGTATTCAAACAATCGGCGACGTGACGGCGGGCCCTGATTGAAACCATCAAGCTGATCGCGATCATAGTTACCCAGGCGAGAAAATAACGGCATGTAGTGCGCCCGGCACAGAACATTGACACTATCAATCTGTACGACCCCCAGGCGACGCACTGTTCGCAGCAGCGCTCTGCCATCAGCTGGTTGCACCGTGCTGCTGCCTCGAAACCCCTGAGCGCCAAGCGCCAGCCGGATAGCCTGCTGCCTTGAGAGGGAGACCGTCATGATGACCTCAATGAGGTTCTCCGGCACCGCCTGCAGGACGCAGCAGTAAATCACCTTCGATGGCAGTAAAGTGATTGGCGGCCTGGATAAGCGCTTCCGCCGTCAGCATCCGCACACCGAACACTTCGACCCGGCAGCCATGACGCTCACGCAGACGCTGTGCCAGCAGAGCAAAGTCTCCGTCGCCGGAAGCCAGAACGATGCGATCCACATCAGGCGCTACTTCCACGGCATCCAGCGCAATGCCGACATCCCAGTCCCCCTTGCTGGAACCATCACGACGCTGAATATAGGGTTTGAGACACACTTCAAAACCAATATCGCGCAGGATGCCCTGGAAACGGCGCTGGCGTTCATCGCCACGATCAATGGCATAGGCTCGCGCCATGGCCACGTCATCTTCCCCTACCATGGCCTGCCAGAGTTTCGGGTAGTTGACGTGGCAGGCAAAGGCCTGACGCGCCGTGTAATAAAGATTCTGGACATCCACCAGCAGGGCGACCCGGCGCATGAGCTCCTCATGAGAGTGAAACAGCAATAATGGTAATCCGGTCAGCTTCCCGGCGTCTGTTCGAGATCAGTTGGATAGTCGACATCCTGATGAATGGCAGCATCATTGACCGGCACATCGACTACCCGGTCACGATAGCGCTCTATCACGCTGCGCCCGCCGGCATCCCCCCCCTGCTCGCCAAGGCGTGGCCAGAAATCGCGACCGAACAGTACCGGATGCCCGAAACGATGACCGCAAACCGGCCGCACGATCGTGTGTGCGCTTGCATGCGCCACCAGTGTCTCGAATGTGCTCCGAGCGATCCACGGCATATCGCCCAGCATGACTGCCAGCGACTGCGCAGTACTGTCAGCAGCATGGGATAACAGCGCTGTCACACCAGTGGCCAGGCTCGCCCCCATGCCTTCATCGGCGCGTTCAGCGTACACCAGTCTCACACGCGGCGGCAGGGCAAGTGTATTGAAGTCCTCATCGCGCCTGATCACCAGCAGAATGTCATCGAACACCGGGGCGAGGGAGTCGAGTGTGGCCACCAGTAATGGCCGCCCATCAGCCAGCTGTGCACGACGCTTGTCACTGCCGAATCGACGGCTGCGTCCGGCCGCCAATACCAGCGCCATGACGCCATGCTGTGCATGTTCAGGCAACATCGCTGACCTGCGATCGGGTCCGATCGACCATGGGTTCGGCGCGGCCGTTATAAATGCGCATGACATCCGCTACGACCGAAAGTGCGATCTCGGCCGGCGCCTTGCTGCCAAGGTCCAGACCAATCGGCATGTGAATACGTGCAATCTCGGCCTCACTCAGCCCACCTGAGCGCGCCAGACGCTCGGCACGACGCTGTGAGGTGCGTTGCGAGCCCATGACTCCGATATAAAAGGCCGGGGTTCGGACCGCCTCGATCATCGCCAGATCATCAATGCGTGGGTCGTGAGTCAGCGCCACAACGGCAGTGGCTTCATGGCAGCCACCGGAGGCAATGAACAGTGAGGGCAACACCGACTGCACCTCAATGCCCTCGGCCTGACCACTGGCGAGAAAATCCTGACGCACATCATCTCGTGCATCGCATACGATTACCTCGTACCCGAGTGCCCGGGCAAACTGGGCACAGTACCCGGCTACTGGCGAAATACCGGCCAGAATCATCCGTAATGCCGGGCCGATACGAATCAGAACGACTGCCTGCTCCCCCGCTTCTTCACGTGCGACTGCCGGACCACCGGCGCTTTCATCCAGCGTTACCCGATAGCGACCACTGTCGGGATCGACACGACGCACAAGACGCTTCTGGCCCAGTAGCGTCGCCTCCAGTACCTCCAGGTGCGTTATCAGCTCATCGCTCGACTCACGTCGTTCAACCAGCACTTCCAGAATACCGCCACAGGGCAGTTGCAACCGCTGGCTTTCCTCCTGGCTTTCGCCGTAACGCACAATCGAAGCGACCTGTTGAAAGGCACCATCCTGCAGGCTCTCTATGAAGGCCTCTTCAACGCAGCCACCGGAGAGCGACCCCACATAATCGCCACTGTATTTTGCCACCAGCATCGAACCGGGGGCACGGGGTGAGGAGCCATAGGTCGACAGTACCGTGCACAGCCAGATGGGCTCCCCCGCCCGCGCCCATGCCAGGGCCTGGGAAACTACCCGAAGATCAAGATGACGCATGCGCTATTCTCCCAAAATTCACCCGACCGATGGCTGTACCCGATGAGCAGAAAGACCGGAAACCAGTGTAGTCATCACGCACGAGAAACGTCATTGGCTCGCAGAAGCGTACCCTGTAAAGAGTGCCTCATGCCCGGCTCGCACGGCCGGCGCTTTGGCGCCGTTTCAACAAGGCCAGTGCCCACAGCGTCAGGATAACCACAAGACCGGCAAACAGAATTGCTGCCAGGCGAATACCCGACATCATGGTGACCAGCCCGATGCCCACGATCGGCAATGAGATGGCAACATAGAATACGATAAACAACGTCGAGGCGACGCCAGCGCGCTGTTCGGCAGGGCTGGCAGCAGTAACGCTTCCCATCCCGGCCCGAAATACAACCCCCTGGCCGGCCCCGGCCACCAGTGCACCGAGCAGAAGCAGAGTCATGGAGGCCAGGGCGATGCTCCCACCCACCAGCGCCGTGCCCACGGCCAGCACCGTACACCCTGTGGCCAGCCTCACTCGATCACGCTGATGTGTCTGTAGCCACTGCCCTGCAATCGAGCCGAGAAACAGCAACAGCACCACGGCACCCACGATAGCACCATTGTGAATCGCAAGGACCTCACCCATAAAGGCTGGCGCACTGGCGGTAAACAGGCCAAGCACATTGAACCCGGCGAATCCGGCAATGGCAGCCGGGATGAAGACGCCACGCACCTCCTCCGGCAGAGCCAGGCGCTGCGGTCGCAGACTGATTCGAGCCGGTTGAGTCACTGTCTCCGGCGCCCGCTGAACGGCGACCATGGCGAGCACGACCAGGCTCAGATGCATCACATAGCACAGGCGCAATGACCAGGGCAGATACTCCCCCGCTACCCCGGCCAACAATGGCCCCATACCGAGACCGCCCATGTTGGCCGCAGTGGCAATCAGTGTAGCGTGACGCTGCCAGCGCTCGGGTACAGCTTCTATCACGGCCACCGTTGCAGTCCCGGTAAAGATGCCAGCCGAAATACCCGACAGCAGCCGGCCGAGCAGCAGCAGACCCAATCCCTGGGCCATCAGAAAACAGAAGCTGCTGAGCAGTGCTACGCCCAGCCCTGCCAGCAGCATCGGTCGTCGCCCCAGGCGATCGGACCAGCGCCCGGTAATGAGCAGTGCCCCCATGACACCCAACGCATAGGTGGCAAAGATCACCGTGATCATCACCTCGGAGAACTCGTAGCGTTGTTGATAGATCGGATAGAGTGGCGTTGGCAGCGTGGTGCCGATCATGGTGACCAGAAAGGCCAGCGTGATGGCCAACCAGCCTCGCGACATCGAGGATGCCCTGTCGGTCATGAATCACTTCCCTGTGGTTGCTGAAGACGGATGACTCGGCCGCTGATGGCAAGAGGTATCAGCGACTACCGGCCAACAGACGTACAGCAGCATGAAAGTCACCATAAAGCGCTTCGAGATGGCTTTCGAAACCGGCCTGCCAAAGCTGCTCGAAGGTCGGCCACAGCTCACCCAATGCAGGTTCACGGGAACGCAACGCTGCACGACCATTGAAGCCATCCTCTTCATAATGGCGACGTACACGCTCCAGTGCTTCATTGCGCTCATCATCGCTGGCACCGCCCGTCATGCCGGCAAGATAGACAAAGGCAAGTTCGGGATGGGCCGCCATCGGCTGACGATAAGCCTGCCACCATAATCCCAGTAATCGGTCCAGGCGCTGTTGTGCCTGTTCAGGCACCGGAGGAGAAAGACGCAATACGCGATCCTCGAACACCAGCCCGATATGGAGCGGTGTGCCCTGGGCAGTGACGGCCTGCTGCATCAGCCAAGCCCGTAACAGCCGTATCGGCTTGCCGTACTGGATCAGGCGACCCGCACGATCACAGCGCAAATGGCCATAGTGCGAGGGCGCCAGCGCCCACCACCATAAGCGACCCTCATTGTCATGATGAAGCTCATCAATGCGCTCCTCGAAGAGTAGTTCATCCTGCTCTTGCGAGCGCCAGCGCACGGTTACCGGCTCGGCCGGTAGCAGATCGTTCATGCCCTCCTGCCAGCTGGCCAGTTGTGCTTTCAATGGCGGCAACAGTGCTTCGATCATGTGAGAACCAAATCCCAGCGCCGGCAGTTGCCCCGTCATGCGAAACGACTCCGCAGCACTCTCGAGAGAAGGCGCCCCCTGACGGACTGCCTCGATCAGTGAACGCTTGAGTTCGAAACGGTCCAGCCCATCCAGCGCAAAGGGTTCGGCATCATCCACCGGTGCTTTCGGCTGCTGAAAATGGACACCCAGCCGGTCTCCCAGGCAGAGCATTACCGGTTGACGAAGCAACCGGGTCAGCGCCTCCAGGCCCAGCGCATCGGCCGGAGGCTCTACCACATCGCTCGAACCTTCAACACCTGGCCGCGAAGTCCCGTCATGAACGCCCTCCCAGGCACTTTCATAAGTGAACAGCATCGAATCCGGTGCGAAATAGCGCTCGGAGAAGGGCTGCAGCGGATGCTCGGTAATCAGCCGTTCGCGCAGTGTCTGATCGTGGTCGACATCCGCAGGATCAACCTGCCAGCCCAGCGCCAGGGTATCGAGCAGTTCGCTGACCAGAATCGAGGGAGGCCGCGGTGTGTTATCGCGCTGATCACGCCCGACCCAGGAGATATTCAGCCGATCGCGAGTCGATAGCAACGCTTCGAGAAACAGATAGCGGTCATCATCACGACGGGAGCGGTCGCCACTCCGGTGGCGCTGCACCATCAGATCGAAGTCCTGGGGCAGACGCACGCGTGGATAGTCACCATCGTTCATGCCCAGAAGCCAGGTCTGACGAAACGGAATGGCACGCATCGGCATCAGTGTCGCAAAATTGACCCGACCCGCCAGAAAGCGTTGCGACAGCCCCCCCTCGTCAAGCTCGGCCGTCAGCGCATCACGCACTACCGACAAGGGCAGCGCCGAGGTGAAATGTGCATGCCTACAGGCCTCGAGCCAGCTGTCGATAGCCTGCTCGAGGCGCTCGCGAATATCGAACTCCTGCTGCTGCTCGGGAGCGATCAGATCATCCAGCAGTGCGTTGAGTCGGGTGCCCCAGGTCACAGGGTCGGCAGGTGAACTCATTTCCTGCCGCCGCCTCTCCAGAGTGCGTACCAGCGAGGCCAGCCGGCCGGCCAGATCAGCCTCCAAGCCGCCGATCTCATCATAGGCGGCAATACCCTCGAAACAGGCATCCCCCATGGCATAACCGAGCAACATACGCTCCAGTCCGAACTGCCAGGTATTGTCATGCAACGCAGGCAACCCGAGTGCAGCGCGATGATCACCATCCAGTCCCCAGCGCACCCCACTACCCTGCAACCAGCGTTGCAGCGTTTCCAGCTCACGTGCCCGGATACCGAACCGGCGGCGAAAGGCTGGCACATCCAGCCAGTCGAGCAATTCGGTAACACCCAGTCGACGCTCCGGCAGTTCCAGCAGTCCCAGCAGGCACTGCATCAGCGGGTCGGATTCGGAAGCCAACCGATCGGCTACGGTAAACGGAATATATCGTGGATCCGCTCTCGAAACCTGGCCGAACACCGCTTCGATGAAGGGCGCATAACGATCGATGTCCGGTACCATCACGACGATATCGCGTGGCTTGAGTGTAGGATCACGCTCGAAGGCATCGAGTAGCTGATCGTGCAGGATCTCGACTTCGCGCATTGGCGAGTGGGTCGAGGTCAACCTCAGAGAATCGTCATCGGGTCCCAGGGTACGCCGCCCCGACTGTTCCGCACGCTCGGCAGGATGCGCAAGATCGAGAATGTCCTGCTGAATCTGGTGCAGCAGCGAAGCCTCCTCGGGCTGTTCGATCCAGTCACGAAAGACATCGTGCTCCAGATCAAAGGCGTTGTCGGCCTCGAATTCGTAAAGCGCTTCGATGAAATCACGCCCGTGAGCCCCCCAGCTGGCCAGCAGCGGATTGGCACGCAAATGAAGGGTCTGCTCATCCAGTCCTGTCAATCGCGGATGCTCGGCATGGCGCTGACGGTGCGTGTCGGCCCGCATTTGCGCGCGCAACACCTCACGATCGGCAACAATATCACCCCAGTAATAGCGACACGGATTGGCGATCATCAGTACCACGTCCATGACGCCTGAAAGCGCATGCAATGCTTCCAGCAGTTGATGGGGCAACGCCGAGATACCGAATACGACCAGTCGTGGCGGCAACATTGCCGGGCGGCAGGTCAGTTCCCGGCTGGCGTGTAGAAAACGATCATGCAGTGCAGCACGATGGCAGTGACGTTCTTCCGGCGATGCGTCCTCGAGCAGTGCTCGCCAAAGCCGGGGTTGCCAGGCCTCCTCTGTCGGCAGGTCGGTAGGCGCTCGCTCTCCTCGCTCCCAGGCGGTGATCCAGTCAGGACGATACACCAGATACTGGTCGAACAGATCCGCGAGGCGCCCGGCAAGCTGATAGCATTTGCGATCACCACAGGGCACGTCTCTCTCTTCTGCCCGAGTCCCCTCGGTAGGCAGCTCATCGGCCAGATAGTGCGCCAGCGGTGTAAACTCGGGCTCATCGAGCAGCGTCGGTAACAATCTCATCAGCCGCCAGGTCATTGGCTGCTTGTCGAAGGGAGATTGCTCGGGAATTTCGCTGCCCAGAACGGCACGATAGGCCCGCCACACGAAACTCGAGGGCAGTGGAAAATCGTTGGCTGCCGCCACCCCCAACCGTTCGGCGAGCGACAACTGCAGCCATTGGGCCATGCCATTGGACTGCACCAGAAACGTTTCGTTATCCAAAGCGGCCAGCGGCTGCCGGGTCGAGAGTGATAGCGCCAGATCGCGCAGATCCTCGAGGTGGTTGGCATGCAAAACAGTAAACAAGCGTTTCTCCGGCGCGCTTCAGAGGCAGAGGGCGGCGCCAATCGAGGCGAGCGGCATGCTCGCCTCGATCACCGGCCCATGGCAGGAAAAGCGATTGTCCGGTGCAGGCCGGAACACTGCAAGTACCGGCTCCCCGTATTCAGGAAATCTCGTCGTGCCCCGGTCGTTCATCATAACGCAGGGTATTGTGCATGTAGCCGCCATCGATATAGAGCGTGGTGCCAGTGATATAACGGGCCTGATCGGAGCAGGCAAATACCACAGTACCGGCCACATCCGCGGTATCACCGACATGACCCAGCGGAATCCAGCTGTTCATGCGTTCACGCCCAAGTGATTCGATATCCTCGTGATTGATATCAGTCTCGATCGCCCCCGGTGAGATGCCCACCACTCGAACGCCATACTCGGCCCATTCCAGAGCAGCGCTGCGAGTCAGCATCTTCAATCCGGACTTGGCAACGCCATAATGCGTCACGCCCTTGCGCACAACTTCATCATGAATGGACTGAATATTGATGATGGTGCCGCCGTGGTGGCCGCCGGCACGCATTCGATGCAAGGCGCGCTGACTGCACATGAAGGGCGCATCGAGATTGACACGTATCACGTCCCGCCACACCTCCAGCGGCATATCCTCCAGCGCATGCGCATTCTCGAATCCGGCGTTGTTGACCAGGATCTCGAGATGATCGAAATGGGCATCAAACTGGGAGAAGACCGAATCAATGGCCTGTTCGTCACTCAGATCTCCGACGAGTACCCGGGTCCTGATGTTATAGCGCTCGGCCAGGGACTCGGCAAAAGTATTGACCTCATCGCGTGCCTTCCGTGAATGCAGCGCCACATCCGCACCTGCTTCGGCCAGGCGCTCGGCGATTGCTGCGCCAATGCCTCGATTGGCACCGGTCACCAGCGCCACCCTGCCCTTTAGTGAAATTTCCATACGACCTCCCTGGATCGGTCATCCCTGTATGCCCACAGAGCCTGGCTGTTTAATGGCTCGACAGCCAGCGCCCGGCGCCCATGATGAGCAACGCCCCGCTGAACGGGGCGTTGAAGGCAGCGCTGAGCGGGCTATCAGCGATCAGGAAGCAGCCGCTGTCACTCGACGATAGCGATAATGTACGCGCATCAGGCCAAGACCGATCAGCGCACCTACCGTACAGACAAATGCCACATAGATGGCCGGGGACATTGGCATGGATTTGATCGAGAGGGTCACGACCATCGGAGTCAGTCCGCCGAAGATGGCGTAGGCCACGTTGTAGGAGAACGACAGCCCGGTGAAACGAATCGCTGCCGGGAAGGCCTTGACGGCAATGGCGGGCACCAGCCCGGTCAGACCGACAAAAAAACCGACTACGGCATAGAGCGGGAAAATTGCGACCGTACTGACATACATGTGGCTGAAGAAGTACCAGAAGCTGACCCCCAATCCTACGCTCCAGATCAGCAGCATCAGCCCGTCGCCGAACCGATCGGCCAGTCGACCGGCAACCAGGCAGCCGATCATGACACAGATGATTGCCACGATGTTGGCTTCCAGCGTCAGGCCTCGATCGACGCCGGCAAAGTTCTGCAACAGGGTGGGTGTCATCAGAATGGTGACGACCACGGCAGCCGTCAAAAGCCAGGTAACCCCCATGGCCAGCATGACGCCACGCAGATGATCACGAAGAATCAGCTTCACGGGCAATTCGGTAGAAAGCGATTGACGCTGCTGCATTTCGGTAAAGACCGGCGTCTCGTGCAGCCAGCGACGTAGATAGAGGGTCACGAAACCGAGCACACCACCGAGCAGGAATGGCAGCCGCCAGGCCCAGGCCGAAATCGTGGCATCGGTGAACAACGCATTGACCGCCGTGGCCACCAGTGAGCCGAGCAGAATGCCACCCACCAGACCGGCAGATAGCGTGCTGGTGGCAAAGGCCGTATGACGCGCCGGCACATGCTCGGTCACGAATACCCAGGCACCCGGCGCTTCTCCGCCAATGGCAGCACCCTGCAGTACACGCATTAACAGCAGTAGAATGGGGGCCGCCACACCGATGGTCTCATAAGTGGGCAGTGAGCCCATGACCAGGGTCGGCACAGCCATCAAAAAGATACTCAGCATGAACATCTTCTTGCGCCCGAGCAGATCACCGAAATGCGCCATGATGATGCCACCCAGCGGTCGGGCCAGATAGCCGGCGGCAAAAATACCAAAGGTCTGAACCAGCCGTAGCCAGTCAGGCATTTCGGAAGGAAAGAACAGCTGCCCCACGACCGTGGCAAAATAAACGAAGATGACAAAGTCGTAGAACTCCAGTGCCCCCCCCAGAGCGGAGAGGCCCAGAATACGGATATCACGGCCGTTCAGGGGACGCGAAGCTCCCTGAGTCCCGTGATCGGCGCCCTTGAAAGTTTCCATTTGGCTATCGATCGCTGTGATAACGCCCTGTCAGAGACAGAAAGCGCAATGATTCGTTCGTTATGAGAGGAAATCGCAGGTCGCGGATCACGCGATCGGCCGGATGACAGGGCATGGATCACACGCGTGGAGAGGCATCCGGGCGATGCTGTCATCCTGACAGAAAATCGACGGGTGGGGAACTCGTCGATCTCATCATGCCATCGGGCGCAGACAGGACATCGGCAAAGCTGCTACAACAGGTAGGGAAAACAACAACAGCATGATGTTGCTGTCATGTGCAGAACCCCACAACAAAGAGTCTGCTGCCATGTCCGAAACCTCAGCACAACGCTGGTATGAACGAGTCCCCCACCCGGCGGTACTGATCGTCTCGATCCTGATAATGACCTGGGGTCTGACCTGGCTGATCCCTTCCGGTGAATATGAACGTCACGAAGTCGCCGGGCGCGAGGCCGTTATTCCCGGCACCTTCAATCTGACCGATACACCACCCCCTTCACCGCTGGCCATTTTTCATGCCGTCCCACTGGGCATGGTGGAAGCAGCCAGTATCATCTTTGCCGTTTTTATCGGCGGTGGTCTTTTCAGAGTGCTGGAAGCCACCGGCGCGCTGGAAAACCTGATCGGCAGCCTGGTGAATCGGTTGGGCCATGACCGGCCTGCCATACTGGTGTGGCTGATGACCTTCGTTTTCGGTGCCCTGGGTGTGGCGGTGGGATATGAAAACAATATTGCGCTGGTACCGATCGCCGTACTGCTCGGCACTGCCCTGGGAGGTGACCGACTGGCAGGTGCCGGTATCGCCATCTGTGGCGTGGGTATCGGCTTTGCCACCTCGCCGATCAATGTCTATACGGTGGGCGTTGCCGATCAGATCGCCCAGTTGCCGCTGTTCTCCGGTGCCTTGTTGCGAAGCGTGCTCTGTCTTGGCGCATTGGCCATCGCAGCACATCACGTCAATCGCTATCTCGGCCGTGTACGCAATCGTCCCGAACGCAGCCTGATGGCTTCGAAAGACACAACGGCGGAAGAAGACGATACACCACCGGCCATCCATACCCACCGTCTCGGGGTGCGCGACTGGTGTGTGCTGGGCGTTTTTGCACTGGGCCTCGCCATCATGCTTTACGGTGTCTTTGCTCTGGGCTGGTATATCAACGAGATTGCTGCCACCTTTTTTGCCATCGCTGTCGTGGCCGGACTGGTCGGTGGCATGCGCCCCGAGACGCTTAATGCCCGCTTTTTCGAAGGGGCAGCCTCTGTAACTACCGGAGCACTACTGGTCGGGTTGGCCCGAGGCATTGAGGTACTGCTCAATGAGGGGCATATCGCAGATACCATCGTGCACGGTCTTTCGGCACCGCTCTCCGCCCTTCCCGTGCTGGGCTCGGCGCTGGCCATGACGGTCGTGCACGCCATCATCAATTTTTTCATCCCCTCCGGCAGTGGCCAGGCCATGGTCACCATGCCAATCATGATTCCGCTTTCGGACCTGCTGGGCATGACCCGGCAAACGGCCATTCTGGCCTTTCAGGTCGGTGATGGCCTGACCAATATGATTGTACCGACCTCGGGCGGCACCCTGGCCATGCTGGCTATTGCCGGTGTGCCCTTTGATCGCTGGGTGCGCTTCTTCTTCCCGCTGCTGCTGAAGCTGTTCCTGTTGAGCTGGCTGGTACTGACCATCGCCGTCTTTATCCAATGGGGGCCGGCGTGACCGGGTTCACACCCACAACTCCTTTCCGACACAAGCGAGGTGCTGCATGAAGGCAACAGAGGTCCCTCTCGACGCCCAGGCTATTCTGGGCAAACTGGTCGCTTTCAATACCGTTTCCAGTGTTTCCAATCTGGAGCTGATCGAGTGGGTCGAACAATTTCTGCATCGCCATGACATCCCGACAGAGCGGGTGCCCAATGAAGATGGCAGCAAGGCCAGTCTGTTGGCGCGGATCGGCCCTGATGTGGCCGGGGGTGTGGTGCTCTCCGGTCATACCGATGTTGTCCCGGTCGAAGGACAACCCTGGCAGACCGAACCCTTCACGCTCAGCGAACGTGATGGCCGTCTTTACGGTCGCGGCAGTTGTGACATGAAAGGTTTTCTGGCCTGTGCACTGGCTACAGTGCCTCATTGGCAACAACTCGACCTGCAGAGACCGATCTGGCTGGCGCTCTCCTACGATGAAGAGATCGGCTGTCTGGGCGCACCAGACATGATCGAGCAACTGATGGCCCATCATCCCCGACCCGACAGCGTGATCATTGGCGAGCCGACACTGATGGCGCCGGTCACCCAACAAAAGGGTATTACCAGTCTGCGGACCACGGTCCATGGCGTTGAGGCTCACTCCAGCCAGATCCCCCAGGGTATCTCTGCCATTCACGCCGCCGCCAGACTCATCGAGCGCATCGAAAACATCATGGGTGAGCTGGAAGCCGAAAAGCGGCTTAATAACGCCTTCAATGTGCCCTACTCAAGCCTTCATGTCGGCCGGGTACAGGGCGGCACCGCCATCAACATCATGGCGCGCCAGTGCCGCTTCGACTGGGAGATCCGGCATCTGCCGGAAGATGGCTTCGATGAAGTGTTCGAGCGTTTCACAGCCGCCAGTAACGCACTTGAGCAGGAACTGACTGCGCGCAATCCTCATTTCGCCCTCGAGACCGAGCGACTCACCCCCACGGTACCGGCGCTGGCCGACCGCAATAATGAGCGGGTGCTGGCGCTGTGCGACACGCTACTGGGCGCTCGGGAGCGCGAGGCAGTGGCTTTTGCGACCGAAGGCGGCCAGTTTCAGAACGCCGGGCTTCAGGTAGTGATCTGTGGCCCCGGCAGCATTGCCCAGGCCCACCAGCCCGACGAATATATCGAATCCGATCAGCTCAAACAGTGCGCCATTTTCATGCACCGACTGGGAGAACAGCTGACGGAGCTCAACTGATCCACTCGGCACAGCGGAATCCGGGAATATCTTCCAGGCTGTGACAAAGTGTAAAACCGTCCGGCATAACGTTACCGGACGGTGGCCTTGGAACTACAGGGAGGTAATCATGAATCCATTCCGGCGTCGCTCGCGTCAGCCCCGGACTGTGGTCGAAGCGGACTTGACCCATTCCAGTGACGATATGGAAGACATTCCCAATCTGATCACCCTGAGCGACCTCAAGCGTCGTCAGCAGCGTATCGAATGGCGAATGCGTCAGGAGCATTTCAAGCGTTACGGTGTAGCCCCCGGGCCAACGATCATTCGTCATGTGAACTGAGTTATTCAGTCTGCGTAAAAATCGCTGCGAGGGCGCTATTTGTTCGCCGCATACGCCCTCCCGAAGCTGATTTCGACGCGATGCGGAAGAATGCTGACATTACTCGGGCAGGTCCCGATGGGGTTCAGGGCATGCGGCCATCACTTCGCGCCACCAGTCATGGCCGCGCTGTCTCAGCAGCTCGACATTGCGTTCGGGAATCCGCTCTGGATGGGCAAAACGTTCAAGCGCCGATTCGATGGCGGCTTCACGCAGCAGATGTAATACCGGAAATGGCGAACAGTTGGTCAGATTGGCCGGATCATCGGCCGGCGCATCCCCGAACCGATAATCGGGGTGAAAACTGGCCAGCTGGTAAATGCCTTCGTATCCCTCAAGCTGTAGTAATTGCTCGGCCAGCGAGAGGACATCGAGATAATCCTCGAAGCTCTCCAGTCCCGGCGTCACAATCAGCAGTGTGGTCGCTGTCCGTGAATCGGCATCAAGATGACGGCACTCCTCAAGCAACTGTTCCAGCAGAGCTTCGGTATCATGTCCGCTGACACAGCGATAACGTACCCGATCGGCATCGAATTCACGGCGCGCGAAGGGACAGATGTCATGACCAATCACGAAATGGCGTAACCAGCATCGTGTGGCTGCCACGGGATCAGCCTGTATTTTCTGCTTCATGACGCTCCGGTAGAGAAATACTTCCTGATGACTGAAAACCCCTCTGACCAGGCAGAGGGGTGATTCAGCATCATGCTACTACCAAAAGCTCAGCTTTCCAGTCGAGCGTCCAGCGTGATCTCGGCGTTGAGCAGTTTGGAGATCGGGCAGCCTGCCTTGGCATCATTGGCAGCCTTTTCGAAATCGCCCTGATTGGCGCCGGGGATCCGGGCAACCGTCTCCAGATGCACCGCGGTCACGGTAAATCCGCTGTCATCCTGTTCAAGCGTCACGGTCGCTTCGGTTTTGATGCTCTCGGGCTCCATTCCCCCTTCGCCCAGCATCATCGACAACGCCATGGAGTAACAGCTGGCATGGGCGGCACCGATAAGTTCTTCCGGATTGGTACCTGCCTGTCCTTCGAAACGGGTCTTGAACCCATAGGGATTCTGATTGAGCGCACCACTTTCGGTTGAAACGGTGCCCTTGCCCTGTTTCAGGCTACCCTGCCATTCAGCGGAGCCTTTCTTTTCGATCGCCATGCTTCCTCCTTGTTCGGGTACACGTGGCGGTGCCTGCGGCACGCAACACGTTCAGCATAGATGATTCATGCCAACTTGCCGATCAGAGTGCCTCCAGGGCAGCATCATAGTCCGGCTCATCGCGGATCTGGTCCACCAGCTGGGAATGAAGCACCCGATCGTTTTCATCGAGCACGATCACGGCTCGCGCGCACAATCCGCGAATCGGACCGCTGGTCACCCCAACACCGTAACTGTTGGTGAATTCATCATGATGACGGAAAGTGGAGAGCATTTTGACACTTTCGAGCCCTTCCGCCCCGCAGAAGCGAGCTGCCGCAAAAGGCAGGTCGGCAGAGATAACCAGTACCACGGTATTGTCGAGAGCTGCCGCGCGCTCATTGAATTTGCGCGTCGACATGGCACAGGTCCCGGTATCCACACTGGGAACGATGGAAAGCACCTTGCGCTGACCGGAGAAGTCACTGAGCTGTACATCCTCCAGGTCCTGACCGGTCAGGGTGAAGGGGCTGGCCGTATCGCCCGGCTGAGGGAAGGTGCCCTTCACATCTACCTGGGTGTCACCGAATTTCACCTGAGTCATCGTATGGCCTCCCTTGCCATGATGGATGCCGGCACAAGTATCCGGACATCACTGGATTCACCATCACAATATCGAGGCCATGTCAGCGAAATTCAATCGACCACCGCTACCGACAGAGTCTGGAAGCGACCGCGTATGGCTCAGATCGCTGCTACAGGACAGGGCAGCTCACCCAGAACATCAGCCGTCAATGGCTCAAGACGCCAATGGGGGTGTCCTGCATTCGGTGGTCGACAGAGAATCGGCTCGACATTGCCGACCCTCGGGCCGAGCGGGCTCCCCTGGGTCAGCGCCCGAATAACGCGAAAAACCCCGGAATGAGCCACGATCAGTGGGCATTCGAAATCATTCAGCACCCGTACAAGCGCTTGGCCGACACGCCCACTGAACGCTTCCCATGACTCGCCCGTCGCGGGATGTTCAAAATAAGGCATCGGTTCACGTATGGGCTGGTTCTCCCAGCAGCCCCAGTGACGCTCACGCAAATCGTCATGACAGCAAAAAGTACCTGTCGAGACAGCCAGACGGGCTGTCTTGCGAGCGCGGAACATCGGGCTGACAGCCACGCACGACCAGGCAACACGCTCCAGCAGCGGACGCGCAGCACGCGCCTGAGCTTCACCTCGAGGTGTCAGGGGTACATCGAGGCAGCCGGCAATCAGCCGTACGCGATTGTGAAAGGTTTCACCGTGACGAAGAAAAACAAAGGGTTTCGGAGGCAGACCGTCCATTGGGATGTCCGGAAATTCGAGCTTGAATTACAGTTTAACGCCCCGGAGGACGCAGCGTCATATGCTCTATCGGCCATCGCTGCAATGACTGAACGACCACTTCTGGGCTGATGTTCCTGCAGGAAGTATCGAGAGAGGATGTGATACCCCTGCCGCCATGTCGGAGAATAGCGTCATTATACCTGCATGCACTGCGTGCCCGGTGCAGGCACCGGGCACGTCTTCTTGCCGCCTTACGGCTAGCGGTCGTGACGCTCCCAGTTGCGATCCTCGGGTTGCGGTGGCACCCACTGATACAACCAGGTTTCCGTCAGCGTCTGCTCGCCCTGCTTGAGATAAAGGCGCATGGTGACCGGTTCGGTCGAATCGCTGGCAGGATACCAGTCAAACTGAACGCGCCACTGGTCAAGGGGCCCAAGCTTGCCAATCGAGACCACTTCAGTGCGTCCTTCGGATACGCTGATTTCGGCCTGGATCTGGGTATCGGGTGCCATGGAAGCCAACGGCTCCCCACGGAAATCAACGGCAAAGCGTTTCGCCCAGGTTTCGGGCGGGTGCTCACCGGGAATCCAGCCGGGTCTTGAACCTCCAATCCCGCTGAACGTCTTGTCGACCTGACTCAGCGAAGGTTTGAATGGAGGCCGTGGGCTCCAGTAAAGCCTGTAGGCATAATGCAGATCATCGCCCGCCTTGACCGGCTTTTCTGGCTGCCAGAAAGCCACGATGTTATCCACCGTCTCTCCCATGGTGGGCAACTCGACCAGCACGATGCTGCCTTCTCCCCAATCGCTGGTAGGCTCACACCAGAGGCTCGGCCGATTGCTGTACCAGTTGACAGTATCGCGGTAGTGCTCGAACTCGTGATCATCCTGGACCAGTCCGAAGCCCTGGGGGCTCCCGGCCTTGAACGCGTTGTATTGCAGGTGTTTGGGATTGTAGAGCGGACGGGAGATCCATTCGCCATCATCCAGCCACATCGACAACCGATCGGAATCATGGACCTGCTCGACCACGGTATCGCGTGATGACTGCTGGCTGGAGCCGGTGAGAAACATGCTGGTCATGGGTGAGATGCCCAGCCGCTTGATCGGTTTGCGCGGATAGACGTGTGTATCCACTGCCATGACGACTCGATCGGACTGGCAGTCAATGTCAAAACGATAGGCACCGGTGGTACTGGGCGAATCAAGTAGCGCATAGACGGTCAGCTGCGCCCGATTGGGATCGGGATGTTCAAACCAGAAGTGAGTGAAGGCAGGAAATTCCTCACTGCCCTTGTCAGGTGGCATCGCCGTATCGATCGCCAGTCCTCGGGCCGAAAGGCCAAACTGATCATTCTTGTCAATCGCCCGGAAATAACTGGCCCCGAGGAAAGCCACCACATTGGCCAGTGCAGAAAAATTCGGGCTGCGTGACACTCTGAAACCGGCAAATCCCAGATCCTGCCCCTTGAGCTGGCTGGTATCCACTCCGCTACCCTGATAGTTGAACAGATCGGGTTTGAAATGGATCTCGCGTGCCTGCCCATCATTGACGCTATACATGCGTACGGGCTGATTGAAATGCATGCCAACATGGAAGAACTGCACCTGAACATCAGCGTCGGCATCATCCGACCAGAGGGCATGATTCTGGTCATAGCTGATGTTGGAGTAATGATGCGGATCAAGACTGGCCAGTGTCTCGGGCAGCTTTTCGGTACGATCCTGATAAGCTGACCTTGCCATCTCACGAGCATGACGTTTCAGCCAGTCATGGCTGAATGACTGCGCCTGGTCGTCAAGGGCAATGTCCACGCCCTCGCCCGGCGCTTTTGATCCGGCACGTGCCGAGAAAGCAGCCGGCGTCATTCCCAGTGCCGACAGGGCCAGCGACGCCTTCAGCAGTGTTCTTCGATCCATGAGCAAGCCAATCCTTCTGATTGCAGACCATCACCCGGGCGGACATGGCCACGGGTCGTTGGTGAAGTCATCGATCGTATCGGACAGGGACGTCACGATACGCCACTTTCGTCGAATCGAGTCGATCATCGCAGCACGGACAGCGAGAGGCAGTTACACTTCGTGGTCTTTTTGTCATGTATGCCGTAATGCCCGACACTGACCAGGCCGTTCGCTGGCCACTCGTCATGGCCGGATACCGCGATCGATTCACCCTATACCATAGTCATTTGTCAGTGTGACCGACCCGAAATGAAACTGATCCATACTGCCGACTGGCACCTCGGCCAGCAGTTGCATAACCAACCTCGCGATGAGGAGCACAGCCGCTTTCTCGACTGGCTACTCGAAACACTGATCGAACGCCAGCCCGATGCTCTGCTGATTGCCGGTGACATTTTCGATGTGGTCAATCCGTCACTCTCGTCCCAGACCCTGCTCTATGACTTCCTGGTTCGCGCCCATGAGGCGTTACCCCGGCTGACAATTGTCATGATCGCCGGCAATCATGACAGCGGCGCACGCATCGAACTGCCGGCGCCACTGCTCGAACGACTGCGCACTCATGCCATTGGTCGCCTGCACTGGCTTGATGAGGACACACCGGATAGCCAACGGCTGGTCATACCACTCGAGGATGCCAGCGGGAAGATTGCTGCACGCTGTCTGGCAATTCCCTTCCTGAGGCCTTCGGAGATCAGTGCCCGCTACCGCACCAGTGAGGCCGGGTTCGATGCCGAGCATGCCTATGTCGAGGGGATCAGCCGTCTTCACCGCGACCTGATTACAGCCGCTGAACGCGAACTCGAACCGGGTCAGGCACTGATTGTCATGAGCCATGCTCATCTCCATGGCGCCAGCGTCTCCGAACACTCGGAACGCCCCATTGTCATCGGTGGTGAAGAGTCTTTATCAGCCAGCCTGTTCGGTGACACGGCAAGCTATGTCGCACTCGGCCATCTGCATCGTCCCCAGCGGGTCGGAGCCGAGCATATCCGCTATGCAGGTTCACCGATTCCGCTCGATTTCAGCGAACGCCACTATCCTCATCAGCTCATCGAGGTCACGCTGGAAGACAAGCGGATGGTACATCACGAAAGTCTGGCCATTCCCCGCTTCATCGAACTCAGACGTATCGGTCCGGCATCGCTGGATACCGTACTGGCAGAGCTCGAGGAACTGCCCGCCGCGAGCGACACTCCCGGGGAGAACGAACAGTGGCCCTGGCTGGAAGTGCGGGTACGTCTTGATGCCCCCTGTGTCGATTTGCGCGCCCGGATCGAGCGGGTACTGAATGCGCGCGCAGCACGACTGATGTGCATTCATGTCGAACGCCCCACGGTTCGGCCGGAGACCAGCGATCCCATACGACAAACCCCCGATCCACGAACCCTGTTCAGCGATACCTGGCAGCAACATCACAATACGCTACCGGATGAGCAAACACTGGCGGATTTCGATGAACTTTATCAAACCGTTCTGGATCACCCCGAAGGCAATGAGTCGTCATGAAGATTCTGACCATCCGGCTGAACAATCTGGCCTCACTGCAAGGGTTTCACTGTGTCGAGCTGACCACAGGCACCCTGGCCGGTCACAATCTGTTTGCCATTACCGGGCCCACGGGCGCCGGCAAGAGCACGCTACTCGATGCGCTCTGTCTGGCACTTTACGGCAATACACCCAGATTGCGTCAGGCCCCTTCGAAAGCCTCTACCACCCCTGATGTCGGCAGTGAACAGCTGACGACAGCCGATCCGCGCACCCTGTTGCGTCGCGGCGAAGGCAGCGGATTTGCCGAAGTCGATTTCGAGGGCTGCGACGGTGAGCACTATCGCGCCCGCTGGTCGGTGCGCCGGGCACGCCAACGTCCCGATGGCCGTCTGCAATCTGCTGACCAGCAACTGACCCGGATTGCCGATGGCCGAGTGCTGGCCGATAACAAGCGCGAGTTCGAGCAGCAGATCAATGAACGCCTGGGACTGAGTTTCACGCAGTTCACACGTGCTGTACTGCTGGCTCAAAGCGAGTTCAGCGCCTTTCTCAAGGCGGATGACAATACGCGCAGTGAGCTGCTTGAGCGTCTGACCGATACGGCTCTCTATTCCAGACTGTCGATTGCGGCCTATCAACGCACTGCAGCAGCCCAGGGCGAGATAGAACGGCTTGAAGCGCGACTCGATAGCGCCCTCCCGGCCGATGCCGAGCAGCGTCGGGAGCTTGAGCGCGCCGCTGAACACAGCAGCGCCCTTTTGAGCACACATCAGCGGAAGCTTGAAGTCCAGCAGCAGCGACATCAGTGGCTGGCGGAAGATGAACGTCTTGAACAGCACTGGCAAGAAGCGCAGCAGCAATGTATCGCTGCCGAAGCCAACCGGGAGGCGCTGGCCGATACCCGCCATCAGGTCGCCCAATGGCAGGCGCTGAACAGCGTCCGACATGATTTCGAGGCCCAAAAGGAACAATCCCGCCAGTTAAGTGAACTGCAGCATACCCATACCCGAACAACAGAACGGCTGGCTACGGCCGAAGCCAGTCTCGAACAGGCCATTGCGATCCTTCAGGAGCGGACTCAGACACAGCTGGCAGCTCGCGAGGCACGCCAGACCGAGCAGCCAGTGCTTGATCGTCTGTTCGCAAGTGAACAGCGACTGGCCCATCTTGAAGAGACCATTCGGGATGAACAGCAGCACAACGAGGCGCTTGAAACACGCATTGATGCGCAGCGCCATGAGCTCAATCGCCTGCGCTATCAGCGCGATACGCAGCAGCAACAGCTCGATACCCTGTATCAGCGCTTCCCCGGGAATATCGAGGAAGGCGCGTATCACCAACAGTTGTTAACGGCAGCGCAGACGAGCCATCAGCAGTGGTTGTCACTGCAACAGCTGGAGCAGCAATGGCAGCAATGGGCCACTACCCGCGACCGTTATCAACGCACACAAGAAGAGATCAGCGAGGCTGAATATCGCCTGGAGAAATTACAGGTGTGCAGCCGCAAGGCTCAAGAGCAGTGCGAGCAGCTTGCAGAGCGCTACAACACGCTTGAGACCAGTATTACCCGTTTACGTGATGCACGTTCGGATGTCGTTGAGCGGCTACGTGAACAGCTTACCCCCTCAACACCCTGCCCGGTTTGTGGAAGCCTCCAGCATCCGTGGGAGGATCAGCCCCCGGTACACCCTGCCGAAGCTCAGCTCGAATGCACGCGCGCAGAAGAAGACCGTCAGCTCGAAGAGGCTGCTCAATCACTGGCAGCAGCCGAAGCGGAAGAACGACATTGCAGCGAAGCCTGTCATACTCTGCAGTCCCGGCTGGCGGGCATGCATGACACCCTGGACGCACTGAAACAGGACACCGCTACCTGCGAACGCCCCTTGCAGGACCAGCCACAGGGCCCGGCATTACTTGCGCAAGACAGCGAGCAGGGACGCCAACAACTTGATCACTGGCTCGCCACTGCTCAGAAAGAGGCAAACGCTCATCAGCAGGCGCTGACACACTTTGAGCAGGCCCGTCGACAACGTGCTCCCCTGGAAGAGGCAGTCACTCGACTTCAACTTGATATCGAGCGACAGGAAAGCTCGCTCGAACAGCTCAACGAACAGCACAGGGTCCTGACGGAGCAGCTCACCCGGCACCAGACACAACACCACCAGCAGCACGACAGTCTGAAAGATGAGCTGAGCGGAGATGTCAGCACTGCCGCAAGACGCCAGCGGCTGGATGAAGCGCTGGAAGAACAGAATCACGCTCTGGAAACGGCTCGTGAGAGTCGGGATCGCCATCAGCAGGCGGTGACCGAACTTCAACAACAGCTCGATCGCCTGCAGACACGCATCGATACCTTGCAGCAATCACTGGCGACCCATCAGCAGCGCATTGCACACTGGCGTGAATGGCATCCGCAGATCGATGATGAGCGGCTCGAGGAACTGCTGGCCCTGCCCTCGAATACCATTGGGCAATGGCAGGAACAGATCGAGGCAGTCGAACAGCACTACCACGAAAGCGAGGTATTGCGCCGCGAACGTTTCGAGACCCTGATGCGCCACAGGCGCGATAAGGTAGGCAGGGAACTGCTGGGGCCAAAATTCAATCAGGATCAGGGCCCGAGTCGCTGGCGCCCTTGTCTCAATGAAGAAAAGGCTCGCGTCGATAGTCGGCTCGGCGAACTGCAGATCGCAATACAGGAGGCCCAGCAGCAACGTGACAGCGATATGCAGGCACTGGGAGAGGATGATCGACGGCGCCGCGAAGCCCTTGCTCTGGAAACCGAGCTCAACGAGGCACGTACGCGCCATCAGCGCCACGGTCGTATCTCGGCATTGATCGGGTCCGCCGATGGGCGAGCCTTTCGTCGGATCGCCCAGGCCTGGAATCTCGAACGTCTGATCGAACATGCCAATCAGCATCTCAATACCCTGGCGCGTCGCTATCGCCTGGTTCGCGGGGGCAGCCTGCTGGGCCTATTGGTGATCGATACCGACATGGGCGATGAGCAGCGATCCGTGCATTCACTTTCAGGTGGAGAAACCTTTCTGGTCTCACTGGCGCTGGCGCTGGGGCTGGCCTCGATGGCCTCGGATCGGCTCGCCATTGGTACGTTGTTCATCGATGAAGGGTTCGGTAGCCTCGATGCCGCATCGCTGGCACAGGCCATGGATACACTGGATGGCTTGCAGGCCCAGGGACGTCAGGTAGGCATTATTTCGCACGTCAGCGAAATGCATGAACGGATTCCGGCTCAGGTACGGGTTACACCACGTGGCAATGGGACCAGCATGATCACCTGCACACGCACCTGAACCGGGAACGTTACAGCATTCGATCGGAATGACCGACCGCATCCCGAATCGGCGCCAGCATGGCTGCCGTTACCATGGGCGTGCGAGCATGTACGGCATTGCCGGCCCCGCAGCGTCGACAGCACACGTAGTAACCATCATCACGCAATCGTGCCACGGCAAAACCGAAAAAATGGTACCAGTCGAAATAGCGCTCACTGCGAACCGGTTCACACTGGGTACAACAGAGTTCAATCAGACCATCTTCGCGAATGGAAGCCACAATGGGGGACAGGCTCATGGCGGAGTTCTCCTGAACGGTTCGGACCGGTTATTGTCATTTTCCACCTTCCATCAGGAGTCTAGAGCGCCTTTCCATCCTTCACAACATTTGTACATTACAGCCAGAATCTCCGACCATTATTGGACAGCGTTTTCTTTCGAAGCAAAGTAATCTTCACTAAATCAGCGCCTGCTGTCCCTGTATGCTTATGTACTTCATCAGGGGCTTCTCCTGTTCTGAAAGAATGTCTCTCCCTGCACTTGTTGTCATGGCTTCGACATTGACAAGCCAGTCACTGACACCATAGTTTTGTTCGACCGCTGCACCGCTCCGGCCCATCCCTGCGGGCAGCACATAATGACAACACCCGAAAAAACAACAGGGTCTCTACATGATCAATACCGGAGTTTCCCGCCTGGCACTGATGGGTGCGGTAATGCTGGCTACCGCTGGCACCGCACAGGCCAAAATGCTGACCTATTGCTCGGAAGGCAGCCCCGAGGGCTTCAATCCGCAGCTCTACACCACCGGCACCACTTTCGACGCCTCTTCCCAGACCATTTATAACCGCCTGGTCGATTTCAAGCCCGGGACTACCGAGTTGAGACCCAGTCTGGCGAAATCCTGGGAAGTCTCCGACGATGGCAAGACCGTAACCTTCCATTTGCGGCATGGCGTCAAGTTTCAGTCGACCGATTACTTTACGCCATCGCGTGAATTCAACGCCGACGACGTGCTCTATTCCTTTAACCGGCAGCTCAATGCTGACGATCCGTGGCATGACGTCAATGGCAGCTATGAGTACTTTGCTGGCATGGGACTCCCCGATCTGATCGATCATGTCGAGAAGGTCGACGACTATACGGTCAAATTCCATCTGAACCGCCCCTCGGCCCCCTTCCTGGCCGATATGGCAATGGACTTTGCCTCGATTCTTTCAAAAGAGTATGCCGACCAACTGATGGAGGCCGGCCATCCCGAGCGGATGAATCAGCAACCGATCGGCACCGGTCCCTTCACCTTTGCCGGCTATCAGCAGGATGCTTACATCCGTTATCGAGCCAACCCCGATTACTGGCGTGGCAAGGCACCACTGGATCGACTGGTATTCTCGATTACCCCCGACGCCTCGGTACGCCTGCAAAAGCTCAAGGCCAATGAGTGTCAGATCATGGCCTACCCCAACCCGGCTGATCTGGGCGAGCTGAAGAACGACAGCAACATCACCATGAAGTCTGCCCCCGGGCTCAATACCGGTTATCTGTTCTTCAATACCACCAAAGCACCTTTCGACAAGCCGGAAGTCCGTCGTGCGCTCTCCATGGCGGTCAATCGCGAAGCGATCATCGACTCCATTTACAAGGGCGCCGGAACGATTGCCAAAAATCCGATCCCTTCCACCATCTGGAGTTATGACGAATCGACCCAGCCGATCGCTTATGATCCGGAGAAGGCAAAAGCGCTGCTCAAGGATGCAGGGGTCAGCAATCTGAGCACCGACATCTGGGCCATGCCGGTACAGCGCCCCTACAACCCCAATGCTCGCCGCATGGCGGAGATGATCCAGGCGGATTGGCAGAAGATCGGGGTCAACGCGAAAATCGTCTCCTACGAGTGGGGCGAGTATCTGCGCCGCCTCAAGCAGGGCGAGGCGCAGACCGGTCTGATGGGCTGGACCGGTGACAATGGCGATCCTGACAACTTCCTGTACACCCTGCTCTCCTGTGATGCTGCGAAGGATGGCTCCAACTACGCCAAGTGGTGTTACAAGCCCTACGACAAGGTGGTCACCGAAGCACAGACCATCAACGATCGCGACCAGCGCATTCAGCTTTACAAGAAGGCTCAGTCGATCTTTCGTGACCAGCTGCCATGGATGCCCATCGCACACTCGGTGGTCTACATGCCCATGCGCAGTAACGTCACGGGCTATACCATTCAGCCAACGGGCAGCCATGATTTCTATGGCGTTGACCTGAAGGACTGACACGCATCGATCTCGCTGCACCGGCCACAAGCCGGTGTGGCGAACGGGCGTCACATCGGACAGCCCATCATGAGCACCCGAATGACTCAGCTATTCGTTCCCGCCCTGTCCCGGTTGTCTGGCAGCGCCATGACTCTGCTTTCACCGGCC
Organism: Kushneria phosphatilytica; assembly: GCF_008247605.1. Classification (NCBI taxonomy): domain Bacteria; kingdom Pseudomonadati; phylum Pseudomonadota; class Gammaproteobacteria; order Oceanospirillales; family Halomonadaceae; genus Kushneria; species Kushneria phosphatilytica. The sequence continues at coordinate 2,104,138 of NZ_CP043420.1, forward strand.
GGTGTGGTGGCTCCGGAAAGAGCGCACGCCACCATGGAAGTACTGCATCAGGCCGGCATTCACGCTGAACTGATGCCACGAGCACTGAATCGACATCGTTATCTGGCCGGTACAATCGAAGACCGACTCGAAGATCTGCATGCGGCCTGGCATTCCCCCGATCTGCGTGGCGTCTGGTGTTTGCGTGGCGGCTATGGCAGTGCTCAGCTGCTCGACGGCATCGACTGGTCACGGATTGGCAAAGCCCCGCTGATCGGTTATTCGGATATTACCGTGCTGCTGGAGGCCTTTCGTCGACATGGTCGCCACGCCATTCACGCGCCAGTGGCCACCGAGGCGGTACTCGACTGTGGTGACGTCGGCGCCAACCAACGCCGGGAACACTCACTCGCTTCACTCGCCACGGTGATAGCCGGCGAACCAGGGGCATGGTCACTGCGTCACGTCGCCGGGCCGGATAAGCTCTGCGAAGGCATATTGGTCGGGGGCAATCTGACCACTCTGGCCAGCATTGCCGGCACACCGGCGGCGCTGACCCTTGATCAGCCGGCCATCCTGCTGCTGGAAGACGTCGGCGAAGCCGAGTATCGCCTTGAGCGCAGCTTCCATCAGTTGCTTACAAGTCTCGACACCGATCGGCTGCAAGCGGTCTGTCTGGGCAGTTTCGAGCGCTGCCAGCTGACAGAGGGACAATCGTCGCTCGAGGCCATTTTTCGTGAGTGGCTGGAACCACTTGGCATCGCACTGTATGCCGAGGCTCCCATCGGTCATGGCGCCGATAATCATGCCTGGCCCTACGGACGTTCAGCCTCTCTTTCCGCCGAAGTTCTGCGCTGGTCAGCTGACCATGAGTGACTTTCGCGCTGTCCGGCCCCTTCGGCTTTTAATGTTCATCTTCATGCGGTGGATTCCGGCATGCTGAATTTTCTGTTTCGCAAACTGTTGATGATTGTGCCGACCTTCCTGGGCGTCACGATCATTACCTTCGCTCTGGTCCACATGATCCCGGGTGATCCGGTGGCCATCATGGCTGGAGAGCGGGGGCTCTCCCCGGAGCGACACGCCCAGATGATGGCCCAGTTGGGTCTGGACCGGCCGCTGTGGGAACAATACATGGATTTTCTGTGGCGCTTGCTGCACGGCGATCTGGGGCAGTCACTGGTGACCCATAACGCCATCCTGAACGAGTTCATGTCACGCTTTCCGGCGACCCTTGAGCTATCGATCTGTGCGCTGATCTTCGCTATCGGGCTCGGTATTCCACTGGGCGTCATCGCCGGCATCAAGCGCGGCTCGATTATCGATCATGGCGTCATGGGGACCGCACTGACCGGTTACTCGATGCCGATCTTCTGGTGGGGCCTGCTACTGATCATTCTGTTTTCCGGCATTCTGGGCTGGACACCGGTTTCAGGCCGTCTCTCTTCTTCGTTCTGGATCGATACTCCCACCCACTTCATGCTGATCGACACGCTGCTTTCCGATGCGCCGGGTGCCTTTCCGGATGCGCTTCGGCATCTGATTCTGCCGGCCGTCTGTCTGGGTACCATTCCACTGGCGGTAATCGCTCGCATGACGCGCTCATCGATACTCGAGGTTCTCGGCGAAGACTATATCCGCACCGCACGAGCCAAGGGACTCGCGCCATGGCGCATTATCGCGATCCATGCCCTGCGTAACGCCATGATTCCGGTAACCACGGTTATCGGCTTGCAGATCGGGTTGCTGTTCGCCGGCGCCATCCTGACCGAAACCATCTTTTCCTGGCCGGGTATCGGCAAATGGCTGATCGACTCTGTCAGCCGGCGTGATTATCCCGCACTACAGGGCGGTATTCTGCTGATCGCCACCATGGTGATGATCGTCAATCTCGTCGTTGATCTGCTTTATGGTCTGATCAATCCCCGTATTCGACATCAGGCCGAGTGAGGACTTTCCATGACCCAGGCCAATACCCACACCTCACCGGATAATCCGACCACCTCGGAAGTACCAGCCGCTCCGCACCCGTTGCGCGAGGTCTGGAGTGACTTCTGTGAAAACCGGGCCGCCCTGGCGGGACTGATCATCATCGCCATCATTATTACGCTGGCATTGTTGGCCAGTGTCATTGCGCCACACACGCCCATCGAGCAGTTCCGCGACCACGTTCTTCAGCCCCCTTTCTGGCAGGAAGGCGGTTCTCTGCGCTTTCCGCTGGGGACAGATGATGTCGGGCGTGATGTGCTGTCACGCATCCTGTTTGGTGCCCGGCTTTCCATGATGATCGGCGTCATTGTGGTCACCCTGTCACTGGTATTGGGGGTACTGCTGGGGCTGATTGCCGGCTATGTGCGCGGCTGGGTAGACACCACCATCATGCGCCTGATGGATATCATGCTGTCGATCCCCAGCCTGCTGCTGGCGGTGGTGGTCGTCGCCGTTCTCGGTCCGGGCCTGTTCAATGCCATGCTGGCCATTGCCATTGTCTATCTACCGCACTATGTACGCCTGACCCGCGGCTCGGTTATCACCGAACGCAACCGCGATTACGTTGTCGCATCACGCCTGGCCGGTGCCAGCCCGTTGCGCCTGATGTTCGTGGTGATTCTGCCCAACTGTCTGGCGCCACTGATCGTGCAGGCCACTCTGAGTTTCTCCAATGCCGTGCTGGATGCTGCCGCACTGGGCTTTCTTGGGCTGGGCGCTCAGCCCCCCACACCCGAGTGGGGCAGCATGCTGGCCAATGCCAGACAATATGTGCTGGATGCCTGGTGGGTGGTCACCTTCCCGGGGCTCGCCATACTGATCACGGTACTGGCTTTCAACATCATGGGCGATGGACTGCGCGACGCCCTCGACCCCCGACTCAAGCGGTGAACCCGATGACCTCCATGACGACAACACAGACAAAGGGGAACGGACCGCTGCTGGATATTCGTCGCCTCAGCGTTTCCTTCCAGACTCGCAGCGGCCTCTTCCCGGCTGTCAGCGACATCGATATGACCCTCAACGAGGGAGAAGTACTTGGCGTGGTCGGTGAATCGGGCTCGGGCAAGAGCGTGACCATGCTGGCGATGATGGGCCTTTTGCCCTTTAACGCCAACATCGAAGCCGATCGTTTCGCCTTTGCCGACAACAACATGCTGACGCTTTCCGATCGTGCTCGGCGCAAGTTGACCGGCAATGACATCGCCATGATCTTTCAGGAGCCGGCCACCAGTCTTAACCCGAGTTTTACCATCGGCTATCAGATCGACGAGACACTGAAGGTGCATGAAGGAGGCAGCCGTCGCCAACGTCGGGAGCGAGCCATCGAGCTATTGGACCGGGTCGGCATCCCCGCCCCGACCAAACGACTGGGGGATTACCCCCACCAGCTCTCGGGTGGCATGAATCAGCGTGTCATGATTGCCATCGCGATCGCTTGTAATCCTCGGCTGCTGATCGCCGATGAACCTACCACGGCACTGGATGTCACCATTCAGGCCCAGATTCTCGATCTCCTGCTGCAACTGCAGCAGGAGCGTGGCATGGCAATGATTCTGATCACCCATGACATGGGCGTAGTGGCCGAAGCTGCCGAGCGCATTTCCGTCATGTATGCCGGTCAGCTGGTTGAAACGGGCTACGCTGGCGAAGTCTTCCATTACCCTCGTCACCCTTATACAGCGGCACTGCTTGATGCCCTGCCGGAACGCCATCCCGGCCAGACGCGCCTGCCTACTATCCCCGGCGTGGTACCCGGCATTGCCGATCGGCCGAGCGGATGTCTGTTCAACCCTCGCTGTCGTTTCGCCCAGGAAGATTGTCGGCAACAACGGCCCGAACTATCGCGTGTCGGAGAAGATGACGATCATCGGGAAAGTACCGGGCATTCCGGTGAGCATCAGGCCCGCTGTTTTCATCCTCTGGACACCAATGGCCCTACCGAGCCTGTCATGGGAGCCCGCTCATGAGTACCGAGCAATTGATGCAGGCCGAGCAGCTGGTACAAACCTATACGGTCCGTCAGGGCCCATTTCATAGCGCCAGCCTGCGCGCGGTTCAGGGCGTCAGCTTCACGCTGGACGCGGGACAGACGCTGGCCGTGGTGGGTGAATCGGGCTGCGGCAAATCAACGCTGGCGCGTATGCTGACACTCATCGAGCAGCCCACCAGCGGCACGCTGAGTCTTTGCGGACGTGATGCGACCCACCCTGATCGGGCACAGCTACGTACATTGCGCCGCGAAGTTCAGATGGTGTTCCAGAACCCCTACGGCTCACTCAATCCCCGCAAGACCATCAGCACCATTCTCGAAGAACCGCTGGTTATCAACACCCGCCTTGCTCGCGCCGAACGGCGACGCCAGGCAAGGGAAATGATGGAACGGGTCGGATTACGACCGGACCTTGCCGACCGCTATCCGCACATGTTTTCAGGCGGTCAGCGCCAGCGTATTGCTGTTGCCCGAGCGTTGATGCTTCGTCCGCGAGTCATGGTGCTGGACGAGCCGGTCTCGGCGCTGGATGTCTCGGTACAGGCCCAGGTACTCAATCTGCTCAATGACCTGCAGGATGAATTCGGTCTGGCCTATCTGTTCATTTCGCACGATCTGAGCGTGGTACGCCATGTCGCCGATCGCATCATGGTGATGTATCTTGGGCGACCGGTCGAAATCGGCAGTCGTGATGCCGTTTTCAAGTCACCGCGCCACCCTTATACACGGGCGCTGCTATCGGCAACCCCCTCGGTCGATCCCGATGCACGTCATCAGCGGGTAGCCCTGAGCGGTGAGCTGCCCTCGCCGCTTGATCCGCCACCGGGCTGTGCCTTCCACCGTCGCTGCCCCTGGGCTACCGACCATTGCCGCCAGCAGGAACCACCGCTACGCGATGTCGAAGGCGTCGATGTGGCCTGCCATCATGCCGAGCGGATCATGGCAGAAGATCGCGTTGGCGTCTGATCGATCAATTCGGTAGAGAGCGTCTTTTTCCCCTAGAATGATGACTCTGCCCGACATTCGGGCAAGTCATCACCCATCGGTAGAGTCGGCAACACGGTCATGGCAAGGTTTCGTCTGCGAGATCCCTTTTTCAATTACCGCTATCGGCACTACCTGCACACCCTGCGCGCCACCCTAGCCCTGGCCGTCACATTTGCCATTGTCCTGAGCTGCGATATTCCTCACAGCACCTGGGCGCCTGTCAGCACCCTGATGGTCATGGGCAACCTGCCCCATGTGGGCGGCGTCATCGACAAGGGCAGTCAGCGGCTGCTCGGCACACTGCTCGGTGGGCTCTGGGGCATCATGATACTGCTGATTCCGGCACCGCCGCCCGGTGCAGTATTGACCCTGACGCTGGCAGGCATCGCCATCGCACTGCATACGACCTTTACCGGTCGTTTCGGCTACAGCGCACTGATGTTCGGTATTACGCTGCTGATGGTAATCGGCAATGGCAACCACGATCTTTCGGTGGCCCTGTGGCGAGCATTCAATGTGCTGATCGGCACACTGGTGGGAATCATAGCCACCATGACGATTCTGCCGCAGAAGGCTACGGATCTCTTCAGGTTCCTGCTGGCGGATAATCTCGACAAGCTTGCCCGGCTCTATCATGCACATACCAGCGCCCCTCGACTGGAAGCCAGCGACCAGGGCGAGCTGATGAAAACCGTCACCAGTCAACTGGTTCAGCAGCGTAATCTGATCGATGCCGTACATCGCGAAGGCAGGCTTCGTCGGGGCGAACTTGGCAGTCTGATCTCACTGGAACGGCGAATGATCTCGACCGTCGAGCTACTGCTGGAAACCCATTGGGCTACCCGCGATGGCCATGACATCATCGAATCCCTGACTGGCCTGCGCGATGCCCAGCACCGGCTGGCCCACGACCTGGGGACGCTTGCCTATCAGGTCCGGACCGGTCAGTCCATCGAGATCAACATTGCCCAGTTTGACCTGGATACGCATGCAGAGGCTGCCTTCAATGCACGCAGCCAGCAGGGGCGCGCGCTGTTCAGCCCCGGGGGCTACCTCTGGCTCAATCGCGAGCTGGCCCGCCAGACCAGTGCCCTGGTCGGTTATCTCTCCAATCTGCAGCGACTACCCAGTCAGCGGCTGCGCAAACGAGCGAGAAGGCATCATCTTGTCAGCGATACGCACCGCCTGGCAGTCAAGGGGGATCCTCATGCGCGCTCTACAAGCAGCGAAACGCATTCTGACTGAACTCAATCATCCCGGCGCTGCCACCAGCGTCTGACCCGGCCAGACCAGTCGGTGGCATCGACTTTGGTGTGTTGACCAGCCTGACGCAGTAACAGACGACGCAGGCGCCGGCGTGTCTCGGCATCAGCACTATCCGGCCAAAGAGCCTGGCCCTGCCCATCGATCACGAGCTCGATGATGCCTGCGCCCAACCGTTTAATGCTCAACGTTACCGGTTGCCATGCCGCAGCGTCTTCACCACGTTGACGCGCTTCCCAGCGAGAGCCATCCATACAGCGCAACTCGGGCGGTGGTCGAAACCAGTGAAGCCAGAACGCCATCAGAAGCGATGGTAGCGCCATGGCACTCCATGAAGCCCCCCACCAGTACAGCAACACACCACCCAACCCCAATGAAAGCGCCCCACGAGCGAACAATGCCAACCACGAGGCTTTCAGTGGCACATATAGTGCTGTCTGTGCCAGGGCGACATGAGTTACACCATTCTCCCTCACCGCATCATACCGGGCGGACTTCAGCGGTGCGGGTACGTTCGGCATAGGCGATGATCTCATCAACGATGGTGGCCAGCGACGCATCCATGGGTCTTCCACGACGCATCAACCAGCTGAAAAGATCCTGATCCTCTTCCGCCAGCAGAGCGGTATAGGCCTGCTGACGATCGGCATCGAGCTGATCGAAACAGTGCTCGAAAAAAGGCATCAGCATGAGATCCAGCTCCCACATACCGCGACGGGAGTGCCAATAAAGCCGTTTCCTTGCAGTTTCATCCATTGCAGAAGCCTCCTTGAAATGCCGTTGCACTCATGATGACACTCCAGTCATTGTCATGTAGAGCGTTGTTTTTCCGATATTTGATCGCTATGCTGGAATCAAACAACAATCCCTGTCGGGATGCCCGAAGCAGCATGGAGAAGACCCGATGACCAAATCCGAATTGATCGAACAGATTACCATGTCCCAGTCCTCCCACTCTCTCAAGGAGGTCGAAGCGGCCGTCAAACTGATTCTCGACGATATTACCGATGCCCTGGCCTCCGGCGGTCGAGTGGAAATTCGTGGCTTCGGCAGTTTCTCGTTGCACTACCGTGCCCCTCGTGTCGGCCGTAATCCCAAAACCGGTGATCCGGTCACACTCGACGGCAAGCATGTGCCTCATTTCAAACCCGGCAAGGAATTGCGCGAACAGGTCAATGCAAGTCGCGCGCTCGGTTACTGAACATCGCGCCCGCCCTCGGGCGAATGATACACTGCCGATCCTCCCATGAACCAACAAGGAACCTGCCATGCGCTGGCTCAAGGGCATTGTACTGGCCGTGGTCACCCTGATTCTGTTGATCCTCGGCATGCTGTTTGCGGTCCGCAATCAGCAGACCATTCCTCTGGATGTCGTCTGGGCGCAGCTGCCTCCTGCTTCGCTGGCTCTCTGGCTGCTGCTGGCGCTGGTCGTGGGCGTACTGCTTGGCATGCTGGCCATGTCCGGCCTCTATCTGCGACTTCGTACCGCGTTGATGCGCGCACGCCGAGACAGTCAGCAACAGCAACGGGAACTTGATCGACTGCGGGTTCAGGAGATTCGGGAAGTGCCCTGAATGTTCGATCCGCTGCTGCTGGCGCTGCTGACAGCCGCTATCGCCATCGGGTGGCTGCTCGGGCGCCATGAGCGCCGTCATGCCCGGCCGGAGAACCAGGGCCCGCGTACCCTGTCACGGGATTATTTCGTCGGCCTCAACTTTCTGCTCAATGAGCAACCCGATCAGGCCATCGAGACCTTTACCCAGGCACTCGAGGTCAACAGCGAAACCATCGATACTCACATCGCACTGGGTAATCTCTTCCGCCTGCGTGGGGAAGCCGATCGTGCCGTACGAATCCATCAGAACCTGCTCGCCCGCCCCGCCCTGTCCACGCTGCAAAGTGATCAGGTCCAACTCGAACTGGCCCGGGATTTTTTCCATCTTGGTGTACTCGACCGGGCTGAACGACTTGCCCGTGCCGTGGTGGAGAACACGGCCAATCAGGAGATGCGACAGGCCGCCCGGCGGTTACTGGTCGATCTCTTCGAGCGTGAACAGGAATGGCAGGCTGCGCTTGATATTGCACAACCGCAGCTCATTCGACAGGACGAACGTATACAACGCGCCGCAGCGCACTGGCTATGTGAACTGGCTGCGATCGATATCGACCAGGGTAGCCCGAGTCTCGCCCGACGCCATCTCAAGCAGGCGCTCTCGATTGATGAGCAATGCGTACGCGCCACCTGGCTACTGGCAGATATCGAACATCGAGCCGGACGCTATCGAGACGAGATACGTACGCTCAAGCGTATCCGCGACCAGGACAGTGCTTTCACGCCATTGATACTCGAGCCAGTGCGTCGGGCCTTTGAGCTGCTCGATGACCAGACCGGCCTGATCAGTTTTCTGCAGGAACAGATCGAGCGTGCCCCGTTTGTCACCGCCATTGTCATGCTGGCCGAGCAGTTGCGTCGTCAGCAGGGCACCGAAGCCGCTGTGGCGCTGGTCAGCGAGCAGCTGGAGCATCACTCCAGCCTGCGTGGCATCGATTACCTGACGTCGCTCTACATTGATCAGGCCACCACCGATAATCGCAGCCACCTGACCCTGCTCAAGCGGCATACCGGTCAGTTACTTGATCAGCGATCACGCTTTCGCTGTCATCACTGTGGTCTGGAGGCCGATACGCTCTATTGGCAATGCCCGCGATGTCGCAACTGGAGTTCGGTCAAGCCCATTACCGGACTCGAGGGCGAATAATTCGGCACGGCTAGCGTCTCACCGCTCCCCGAGACTTACCCGCTCTGCTTCGGCCAGCTCCTTCTCGATCGCAGCCAGCGCCGCCATGGGCTCTTCGGCACGGGTGACCGGACGCCCGATCACCAGGTGCGTACTGCCGGCCTGAAAAGCCTGTCCCGGGGTCATGACACGCTGTTGATCGTCTTGTTGTGCAAACCCCGGGCGAATCCCTGGCGTGACCTTCAGAAACTCCTGGCCGAATCGATCGCGCAAAGCGGAGGCTTCCCGAGCAGAACATACAACACCGTCCAGGCCGGCATCATGGGTAAGCTGCGCCAGCCGCATCACCTGATCGACTGCCGGGCTATTCACCCCGATTTCAGCCAGCCCTGCATCATCCATGCTGGTCAGCACCGTGACAGCGATCAGTCGGGTTTTCAGGCCATGGCGGTCAAGCACATCACGCGCAGCATGCATCATGGCCCTGCCCCCGGCGGCATGGACATTGACCATCCATACCCCCTGTTCGGCAGCAGCGTGTACCGCAGCAGCAACCGTGTTGGGAATATCGTGGAACTTGAGATCCAGAAAGATCTCGAATCCACGTTCGTGCAGGGCCTGAAGAGCCTTCGGCCCCTCACGCGTAAACAGTTCCTTGCCTACCTTGAGTCGACAACGACGCGGATCGAGCGCTTCTACCAGCGGCAGAGCGGTCTCCAGGTGGGCATGATCCAGGGCAATAATCAATGGGGCGGTCATGACGACTCCGATAATGTGGCACGAGCATTATAAGGATGAGTCGTCCACAAAATGAATTCGATACATCTTATTAAGAAAAAGTTAAAATAAACCGTTGAACGGCCGATACCTGTCATGACGACAGCAAGTCGTCACCCCAGTAACCTGATCAAGGAATGAAGTAATGCGCAAGATTCTGGCTGCGATCATGACCCTTGTCGCGCTTGGACTGATGACCCCAACCGCACTGGCCGATGACACCTCACCGGCATCTCGGGTATCGGTCAATATCAATACCGCCACTGTCGAAGAGCTGGCCTCCCTGCCCGGCATCGGCGAGAAGAAAGCAGCCGATATCATCGAGGATCGCAAGGCACACGGCGAATATGACAGCGTTGACAGCCTGACCCGTGTCAAGGGCATCGGTGAAGCCACAGTCGATGGACTGCGCGACAGGGCCGATATCTGATCGTCATTTCGGCCCACGCCCTGTGGGCCGAAATCTGCTTTTCTCTACTTCATTCAGGTCACCATGAA